>DMFR01000339.1 GCA_003450125.1 Prolixibacteraceae bacterium
GAATATATACAGACATTGGTAAGACACAGGTAAGACACAAACCAGACATGAATAAGGCAGAAGGCTAAGCCAAAGATATCCCTTTGGGCAGCAACGGGGATAGGCTGCCCGGTTTGGGTATATGACTTTTGATTTGGGATATTCCTGTACCAACGAATTTGTGCAAGGAATGGATCAATGCAGTGGAGATGCACCCCTTGCCGGGGAATTAACCCGATCTGAAAATAAATCAGGGGTGTAAGCTTTCAGGTGCTGAAGCCATATCCACCATGACTACTTTTTATATGGGGTGGTTAAAGGGTTATTTTAAGGACAATGAATGCCGGGTGAAGACTAGTACAACCGCTTTCTCTTCAGCAAATAGGTATAAAGCACGTGCTTGAAATCTTCGTTGATATCGGCCTCGGCCAGGTCAATCTGGTACTGTCCGCATCGTACACGCATTTCTTCAAAATAATCAGACATGGCCTTCTCGTAATTCCTCTTCAGGTCATTGGGTGAAAACCGAAGGTGTTCTCCGGTTTCAAGATCGACAAAGCGGTAAGGCTGGTTGCGGAAATCGAAGTCCCTTTCCTGCCGGTGGTCCGTCACATGGAAGAGCAATACTTCGTGTTTGTTGTATTTCAGGTGCTGTAAGGCTTCGAACAATTCATCGGTGCTTTCCGACTCAATCAGGTCGCTGAACAGGATCACCAGTGAACGTTTGTGAATGTTCTCGGCAATCATGTGAAGGGCATCAACGGTATTGGTCTTTTTGTGCAGTTGGGCCTGCTCTTCTCTCAATAAGTCTCCCAGCTGGTTATACAGCAGGTCGATATGAACCGAGGATAAACGGGCCTCAGCGTGAAAGTTAACCTCATCAGAGAAAAGGGAAAGGCCCACAGCATCCCGCTGTTTACGCAACAGATAGATAATAGCAGCGGCTGAATAGACCGAGAAGGCCAGCTTGTTTGCCTTTGAAGGTTTACCCTTCTCAAAGGGGAAAAGCATCGAAGAGGAAGTGTCGATCACAATCTGGCAACGAAGATTGGTTTCTTCTTCGTATTGTTTGACAAACAAGCGATCGGTGCGGGCAAAGAGCTTCCAGTCCAGATGCTTGGTCGATTCGCCTGTATTATAAAGCCGGTGTTCAGCAAATTCAACCGAGAAGCCATGAAAAGGGCTACGGTGCAAGCCGGTAATAAATCCTTCAACGACCTCTCGGGAAATCAGTTCAAGGTTATCGAATTGTTGAAACTGTTGTATATCAAGCAGGTTATTCAAGATCTTCAGGATTAAAGAGATAGAAAATAAAAAAAGGCATAAGAAACAGTAATTCCTATGCCTTTTTAGTCTGAAATTATCTTTTAGAGAATGCTGTCAACTTTTGTGGAAAGGGTTGTCTTTGGAGCAGCACCAACGTGTTTCTCAACCACAACGCCATCTTTAAAGAACAGGATCGTGGGGATGTTACGTATTCCATACTTAGTGGCAATTCCGGGATTGCTGTCTACGTCCACTTTTCCTACTACCAGTCTCCCGGCATAATCATCCGAAAGTTCGTTGACAATAGGACCAACCATCCTGCAAGGGCCACACCATTCAGCCCAAAAATCAACCAGAACTGGCTTCTCGGATTGAAGAACCAGTTCTTCAAAATTTGCATCATTAATTTCTAAAGCCATAGTATCATATTTTATGTGTAAATAGTTTCTAACCCCAAAGTCATCACAAAATTAACCTAATTAATTTTAAAAGCAAGATCCTCATTTTTTTCGAAATAAGCAAGCAATTCATTGGTAATTTCTATGCGGGTGCTCCTTGAAAACAGATTAACAACCAGTTTTGTTTCAGGGTCCCAGACATCAAACTTGAGCAACGACTTGCCAGTATTCTTTTTGGTCAGGCGTTCCAATTCGGTAATCATTTCAGCATTGATTGCCGGCAAGGGAATCTTAACGGTAATACTTCTGAAATATTTCTCCCGGATTTCTTCCATCAGTTCAACTTTGCTCACTTTAAATTCAAGCTGTTCTCCCCCGTAACGATTCTGTACCACTCCCTTGACCAAAAGGTAAAGTCCCTGCTTGCAGAATTTGCCATATTCCACATAGTCCTTGGTGAAGAAATACATTTTATACGAATCGGTATAATCGGTCAAAATCAGGTAGCTAAACGGTTTTCCTGTTTTACCAATGGCCTCCTTGCCCTCGGTCACCATACCTATAAAAGTCAGTTCACGACCTTTCAGCGCATCAATATTGCTGTTCAAATCCTGAAGTGTGACATCCCTCGTGGCCAGGGTTTCGATTTCAATCTTATACCTGTCCAGCGGATGGGAAGTGAGGTAAATGCCGATCAGGGCCTTTTCTTTATCCAGTAAAACCAGATCAGGCCATTCTGGTACCATGACCGGTTCGGGCTTTTGAACCGATTGGGTAGACATGATTTCCCCAAAAAGCGAAGGCTGCATGTTGTTGCTCTCGAACTGCATTTTGTTGCCATAGCGGATCAGCTTTTCGATGAAGGTCTGGTCATTTTCATCGGCCGCGAAGAACTGGCTGCGGGTATGCTTTTTAAACCCGTCGAATGCCCCTGCCATGGCCAGGGCTTCTATATTTTTCTTGTTGGCCGACTGAAGGTTCACCCGTTCGACAAAGTCATAAATATCCTTGAATTCGCCGCCCTGCCGTGCTTTGATGATGTCCTGAACAGCCCCCTCGCCGACTCCCTTGATGGCTGCCATCCCAAAGCGGATATTGCCATCCTTGTTGACCGTAAACTTGGCGTAACTTTCACTCACATCAGGGCCCATCACTTTCATCTTCATGCGCTTGCACTCTTCCATCAACTTCGAGATTTCAGTGATGTTGCTCAGGTTCCTACTCATGTTGGCCGCCATAAACTCTGCAGGGAAATTGGCTTTCAGGTAGCCCGTCTGATAAGCTACCCAGGCATAACATACCGAGTGCGATTTATTGAAGGCATAGGAGGCAAAAGCTTCCCAGTCTTTCCAGATCTTTTCGATCAGCTTGGGCGCATCCTTGTTTCCTTCCACACAGCCTTCCATGAACTTGGGGTTGGCAAGACAGCCCTCCTTGAATTTCACCTTCAGCTTGTCCATCATGTAGATCAGCTTCTTTCCCATGGCCTTACGGAGCGAATCAGAGTCCCCACGGGTAAATCCAGCCAAAGCCCTGGACTGTAGCATCACCTGTTCCTGGTAGACGGTGATCCCGTAAGTATCCTTCAGGTAAGGCTCCATCAGCGGATGGTCGTATTCAATCTTTTCAAATCCATGCTTGCGCTTGATAAATGATGGGATATACTCCATCGGGCCCGGACGATAAAGCGCATTCATGGCCACCAGGTCTTCAAACCGGTTGGGCTTCAGATTACGCAAATGTTTCTTCATCCCGGGGGACTCAAACTGGAAGATCCCCGTTGTATCCCCATTGGCAAAAAGATCAAGGGTTACCGGATCATTCTCCGGCAGGTGATCCATATCAACGGTGATCTGCCTTGAAAGCTTTACGTTTTCAATGGTCTCCTTGATGATGGAAAGGGTCTTCAGGCCCAGGAAGTCCATCTTCAGAAGGCCGATGTCTTCCACGAACTTTCCATCGTATTGGGTGGTGAGCAGGTTCTCGTCGTCCTTGGAGAACATCACCGGGATATGATCTGTCAGTGAATCACGGCTGATCAAAATTCCGCAGGCATGGACACCTGTCTGGCGTACCGATCCTTCCAGGGTTTGTGCAAATTTAAGAGTGGCTTTCACCAATTCATTGTTAGAGAGCAGTTCCTTTTTCAGATCCGGGCTTTCCCGAAAAGCGATAGAGAAATTCATCTTGGGTGCTTCAGGAACCAGCTTGGTCAGGCGGTCTGCTTCTGAAAGAGGCAGTTTCAGCACCCTCGCGACATCCTTGATGGCCGACTTGGTGGCCATGGTACCAAAAGTACATATATGGGCTACCTTGTCATTGCCGTATTTCTTGGTTACATATTCCAGCACCTTCTGGCGTCCGTCATCATCAAAGTCGATATCCACGTCGGGCATGGATATACGGTCAGGATTCAGGAACAGCTAAAAGAGC
>DMFR01000190.1:0-3569 GCA_003450125.1 Prolixibacteraceae bacterium
TCCACAGGTTTTCCGCTTGATCCTCCAACCATCTACTGGCTAAAATTAGAAAAGGCTGTCCTCTGACAGCCTTTTCACCCGTTTAGACGGGAAACTAACCTAAACCAACTAAACCTAATAAACCATGAGCTAACCAAAGTAACCAGCTTTGAGAAAGCTATCCTAATAACATTCGAAGTAGCACTTTAGTTGTCGAAAAAATAAATATTTTATTCCCTCAACGTGTTATTCTTAATTATTAAGACGGGCAAAGGTATTAAAAAAAATAAGTATTTACCAAATGTGACCTCCGGGAAGAAATTTTATTTTATAAACTTTATTACCATTAAGACATTATCAATGAATGGTTAAATGGTTGGATGGTTAGATGGTTGAATGGTTACAAATTAACGATTAACGATTTCAACCCTTTAACCATTCAACCATCCAACCATTTAACCATCCAACCATCTAACCATCCAACCCCTTACTTCTGCATCCTTATTGATGATTTAATGGCCTTTGAGATGGTTTCCCAATATTTGCGGTGAAACTTCCTGTCTTGTTCTGAAATGATTTCATAATAAGACTTTGGGGCATCGGTAGGGGAGAATTTCAGTTTTTCTCCCTTTCTGTAAAGATCTGGCACTTCCGGATGAAACTGTACGGCAAATACATTGGGATACAATCTGTGCTGAATACCTTCTATGACCAGTCCATCCAGTGAAGTGGCAGTTACGATGAAGTTCTTTCCAAGTACATCAATCGCCTGGTGGTGACTGCTCAGCACGGTAGGTTTTAAATCCTTATTGGCTTTTACTCTTTCCAGAAAGAAAGGATGTGCTGTAAATTCAATGGGATGAAAGCTGATGCCCATCAGCATTGTATCGGTAGAAACTTCGGGCCAGTAGTTGCGGTGCATCTGTTCTTTCTTCAATTTCAGGATATCTTCGGCAGTGGTTTTGTGGTAAGTTTGTGCCGGAATATCCTGTGTAAGCGTTCCCCCTGTTGCCACATTCATACTCTGTAATCCCAAACAAAATCCTGTAATGAAATACTCCGGTTTTTCTTTTAGGAAGGGAACAAAACTTTCATTCTGCCTGCCTCCCAGCAGCTGAAACAGGAAACTCAGTTCAAAGGCATGACGGTTGGGATCAGTGACCTCCGAATAGAGGTTTTTTTGCCCATACAATTCAGGTGGAATGTCGGGACCGCCAAAAAAGAAGATCCCTACCGAATGATCGAACAGGTTTTTAAAAGTGTTGGTCCATTCATTTGGGCCGTAAATGCTGGCCGTATCCTTTTTCGCTTCTACTTTCTGCAAATGGAACTTGCCCATTCCCGGCTCATTGATCAATTCAACCGATTGGCTGTAATCGTAGCTTTCATTGGACGGGTATACGCCTATAAATTCAACATTGGGAAGTTTTAGGATATCATTATCCAGCAAGAACTTGATCGTTTCAATGTTCCCGGCCGTCGGATGTGCCAGTAAAACATAGGTTGTATTTTTCCTGAACCCGCTTTCCATAAAATTCTGTGCAAAGCCAGTATTCATGGAAATTACAAGGATCCATGTAAAGAGAAACGTCCCGAAGTTTTTCATCGATAGAATATTTATTTCAGTTAAAATAATGATGTGAATTTAACGTTTTTCAAGCAATAGTGAAAATAGCAGAACTATTTGTTTTATTTGTTATTTTTAGAACCTCGAATCTCAGACCAAAAAGTACTCATTATGTCGTTTAAATTATATCTCGCCAGCGCCCTCGGATTGATCAAGCCAACCGTAAAGATTGAAGCTGCTCACGATGCCTTACTGGCCGATTACCAACTGTTCAACGAGTTTCATAAGTCAAAGGAACTGAAAGAATACCATGAACTTGAGTTGCTGGTCAGTTCGCCTACCTTTAAACAGAAGAAAAAGGAACTTCAGAGTTTGACCTTAAAGGGCAGTAAAGAAGCCGCCCAGTTGGATGAATATAAAAAACTTGAACGCAATAGCCGCCTTCAGAGGCTTTACGATACGCTCAAAACAGAGGATTTAAAGCGGTATGAGAAGATGTCTGGTTCGGGCGATCTGGAAGCTTTTGACCAGTTTAGGAAATCGCCCGCCTTTAAAAACTATGTGGCCATGAAGGATTCGCCTGAACGCAGACGATTTGAAGAACTTCAGAAAGTCATCAGTTCAGAAGAGTTTAAATCCCGGGTGGCTTATCTTGAGGACAAGCAGAAATGGGAAAAGACCGAAGATGCTCAAAAGGAAATCCGGATTGCTGAAATGCAAAAATCGCCTCAATTGATCAATTACCTGAAATATAAACATTCCACGGCTTTTGACTTTTTCAAGAAATGGGAACTGGTTTTTGAAGATCGTTTTGATTCTGGGAAACTGGATACTGAAAAATGGATGACTCAATCCTACTGGGCCAGCCAAGCTTTGGGACAAAACTTTTCACAGGTAGGCGACCTTCATGCTTTCACCGATGGCAAGAATGTTTCCTTGAACGGTCATGCCCTGAAACTGGAAGTTCGGCGTGAAAAAGCCACCAGTATGCAATGGCGCATTCCCTTTGGATTTGTAGAACAGGAATTTGATTATACCTCCGGAATTGTTTCAACAGCCGGCGGGCAATGGTGGAAGCACGGAATCCTGGAAGCCAAGGTGAAATATGATCCTGCCCAGAATTTGGTGGATGCCATTTATTTATTGGGTGATGAAACTTCGCCCCAAGTTAATTTGGTGGAAATGGGAGAGAAGAACCGTGTGGGTTTGTTTACCCGTAAAGCTGATGGGTTTCATGCCGAAAGTGAAAGCCTCACTGGTTTGAAAACGGGCGAATACTATATTTTCAGGCTTGAATGGACCGCCCATTCGCTGGTATGGAAAATCAACAACCGCGTGGTTTTAACCATTACGCACAATGTTCCTGACTTTAAGATGCACCTCAATGCGGCCACCATCGTATTGGCCGATCCTGCGGGAAGTTTACCCCACCGTTTTGAAATCGCTTGGGTAAGGTTTTATCAACACCACCATGAAAAGTTGGAAACTACCGATCACCATAGACACCCCGATCAACATAGAAGCGCCCATGTTTAAATCTCAAATGAATTGGACCAATGGATTTAAGGGCGCAATCACCGTTTGCGACCGCGAAGGAATAGTGGTTTACATGAATGATGAATCGAAAAGGGTATTTGCCAAGTATGCCGATGGCGGGTTGGTCGGTAAAAGCCTCCTTTTTTGTCATCCCGAACCGGCCCGAACAAGATTAAAGGAAATGTTGGCCGAGCCCATTTCAAACACCTACACCATCGAGAAAAACGGCATTCACAAAATGATCCACCAGAGCCCCTGGATGGAAGACGGCCAATTTAAAGGCGTGGTTGAAATGTCGTTTGAAATACCCATGGAAATGCCTCATCATATTAGGGATTAAGAATTAAATCTCAGTCCATCAATGGAGACATCAAGACATGATGCTCTCATTCCTGATTCTTGAATTGAATTCCTATGAATTTTTACGTCTTTCCCTCCCATACTGAACCTGATTCGGGTAGGGATTGAGACGTGATTGCTTGCATCA
>DMFR01000190.1:3706-7757 GCA_003450125.1 Prolixibacteraceae bacterium
TGATGCAAGCAATCACGTCTCAAACAGCAGGGAAAGTGGGACCAATAGTTTCAAGACTGAAAGATGAAGGGATGAATAACTTTGCATTCAATGCAAGGGAATTGATGGATGGGCATTTCCTACTTGTTGAGAATATGATTTAACCACAACGTGGTTAAATGTGAATAACCATGAGTTGCCACCCATGGGGAATAACAATGCATGGAGAATAACCAAGTATTATTACATAAATTCCCTATTTTTGGGAATCAGATTTAAAAAAATCCAATAACATGATCCTGCGCCGTCTGTTCCTTTTGTTGATTGGCTGCCTGTCAGTTGTTCCGGCTTTCTCACAGGGAATTCGTGGACGCATTACCAACGAACAGGGGGAGGCCATATCGTTTGCCAACATCTACATTCCGCAGCTCTCAACAGGTACTACTTCAAACATGGAAGGGAATTATGAACTGAAACTTCCCGAGGGGAAATGGGAAATTAGATTTCAGTACCTTGGGTATCAGACTCAAACAATGGTACTTACTGTTGGCAAAACCATGCAGGAAGTCAATGTTCAACTGATTTCCCGGAATTACCGGATTCCGGAGATCAAGGTAATGGCCTCGGGGGAAGATCCTGCTTATTACATCATGCGCAGGGCCATTGCCATGGCTCCCTATTACCAAAAACAGGTTTCAAAATATTCATGCAAGGTGTATCTGAAAGGTTCAGGAGTCTTTGAAAATATTCCTTTTTTGCTGAAGAAGCAACTTAAAAAAAGCGGACTGAAGGAAAACCAACCTTTTGTGATGGAAACGATTAGTCAGATTGACTTTGAACTGCCCGACAAGGTGACACAAAAGGTATTGGCCATGCATTCTTCGGGACAGCAAAACAATACCTCGCCCATGGGGATGATTACCAACAGCCTTTATGATGCAGATCAGTATGGGATTGTTTCACCTGTCGGGAAAAATGCCCTGAAGGTGTATAATTTTCATCTGGACGGTGTTTTTGAAGATCAGGGGAGAACGATCAACAAAATCAGGGTGATGCCTAAAACAAAAGGAAATGATGTATTTTCGGGGTATATTTATATTGCTGACTTGTTCTGGAACATTCATTCGGCAGATTTGACCATGCACCTTCCAATGGTTGATGTGAATGCACGTCAACTGTATGCCGAGGTGAATAAGAATACCTGGATGCCGGTGAGCTTCGATTTTGATATGGATATGGCGGCTCTAGGCTTACGGATGAAATACAAGTATGTAGCCTCCGTCAGCGAATACAAAACTACCCTGAACCCGGCATTGGATCACTCATTTATTGACCAGTTAAATAACCAGCAGATGGTTGACCAGATTGCAGAAGAAACCAAACAAATTGAACTTCAGAGGGAAGAAAAATCGAAGCAACAAAAGCGGATGGCTGATCTGGTGGGAAAAAAAGAACTGAATAACCGGGAAGCCTTGAAATTAAAAAGGTTGATAGAACAAGATGCAAGGCGCAACAGTCCACCGGAACCGCTGGAAATTAAGTCAGATATCCAAGTGAGCCAGAAGCAGGTGAAAAACGATACGGCTTATTGGGCATCACTGAGACCTATTCCTTTGACTCAGAAGGAGAAAACCAGTTTTGCTAAGAAGGACTCATTCCTGATGGTTTCCTCCACGCCACATTATAAGGATTCGGTACGTAACTCGAGACGCAAATTCAAGATGAAACAGTTGATCTTTGGAAAGACGTACAATTATTCCATTGATTCGATCAACCAATTTGAGTACTTTTCGATACCTAAGTTAACCAATCCTGCTTCACTGTCGTTTAATTCAGTAGACGGGTTACGGCTGGAACTGCCTTTCAATTACACCAAATCGGACAGTAGCGGACATGCATTGCGAATGGAACCTCTTGTCGCCTATGCCTTTGCCCGCAAGAAGATAGATGCTTCGTTCGCCTACAGCCAGAGGTTCGATGGATTGACCAACACCTGGATGACGGCTAGTATGGGAACGACAACCGAAGATTATAACCGGGTTTCAGGACTGTCGCGCATGACCAATGACTTGTATACACTTTGGCGGGAAGAAAACTTCAAGCGGTTTTACAGGCGTGATTTTGCCCAATTGAATGGCAGCCGGAACCTTACCAATGGCTTGAATCTAAATGTTACGCTTGAATACAGTGACAACAGTCCATTGACCAATCATTCAACCTTTAGCTTTATTAACCGCAAGAACAGGGAGATTCAACCCAATATTCCGTTAAACAATACTCTCGAACCAGTACAACTTGAAAGTCACCAGTCATTGATCAGCCGCTGGGTGATAGAATATACGCCCTGTTATCGCTACCGGATCAAAAACCATGTAAAGGTATATGCTAAAAGTAAGTATCCAACCTTTACACTTGGGTATACGGGCGCTTATTCCAATGTCTTTGGGAGTGACACACGTTTTGATCTGGTGAAATTGGGTATCCGACAAAAGATGGATGTTGGAATGAACAATCAATTTTCTTATAGGGTCAACGTGGGTAAATTCTTGAACAACCAAAAGCTTTACTTTGAAGATTTCCAGCATTTCAATACCCAGTCTACCAATTTCATGTTTTCGTCTTACGACAATAGTTTCCGTCAACTGGCATTCTATCAGTATTCAACAGGCAATCAATTTGCAGAAGCAGGGGCCGAATGGCAGTTGCGTCGATTTATCGTAAAACGCTTACCTTTGATCAAAAAATCATCTGTTTCAGAAAAACTGTTTCTGAATTATCTAACCACTCCTGAAATCAAAAACTACGTGGAGACAGGCTATGGTATCAGTAACTTGTTTTTATTGCTCAATATTGAAGCAGTGGCTGGTTTTGAGAATGGAAAGTTCAGTTCATCAGCCATAAAAGTTAGTTTGAATTTGAATGAGTTAGAGAATAAGTAATCGATTGTGGCAAAAGATGTGATCATTTTGTTGAATAAATTGTTGTAATCAATCAACAAATAGTTTTGTAGATAAATTTAATCGAATGAAGAATAAAACGACAGCGGTATTGCTCATCAATTTAGGTACGCCTGATGAGCCAAAGGTAAACGCGGTTCGACGTTATTTATCGGAATTCCTGAACGACCGCAGGGTAATTGATATTCCGCTGGTTTTACAGAAAATACTGGTGAATCTGATTATTGTCCCTTTCCGAGCGCCAAAATCAACCAAATTGTATGAGCGGTTATGGACTGAAAAAGGTTCGCCTCTGCTATACTATTCAATAAGTGTTGAAAAGGAATTGCAGGCAAGGCTCGCTTCGAAAGCTGACGTTTATTTAGCTATGCGCTATGGAAATCCATCCATTGGTAAGGCACTGTCAGCAATTAAAAATGGCAATTACGATCGGTTGGTCATTTTGCCTTTGTTCCCTCAATATGCTTCTTCCACCAATGGAACAGCCATTCAGGCTGTCATAGATCAGATTCGTACATGGAATACGATCCCGGAGATCAATGCCATCAATCAATTTTATGACCACCCTGCCTTCCTGGATGCCTTTGCAGATAGAATTCAATCATACCAGCCAAGTGAATACGATCATGTGATTTTTTCCTATCATGGCTTACCCAATCGTCATTTGGAAAAGAACCATCCGAATGAATCGATCCAGACCTGTAATTGTGAAAACAGTTTGCCTGAATTCGGCAAATTCTGTTATAAAGCTGCCTGTTACCAGACTACAAGAGAGTTGGCAAAGCGGCTGAACTTACCCAAAGAGAAATATTCCGTTTCCTTTCAGTCCCGATTGTCAAATAACTGGATGACTCCTTTTACAGATAGAAATCTTATGAAAAGGGCAAAACAAGGAAATAAAAATATACTGGTTACGGCCCCTGCATTTGTATCAGATTGTTTGGAAACCACTGTAGAGATCGGTTGGGAATACAAAGAATTGTTTGAGAGAAATGGGGGAGAGAAACTGCAAATGGTCGAGAGTTTAAATGACTCGCCCAGGTGGATTGAAGCGATAGAGGAAATTCTAAAACCATACCTCTAGCCTGGAGAATGGGGCAAGAAGAGAAAGATAG
>DMFR01000190.1:7840-11442 GCA_003450125.1 Prolixibacteraceae bacterium
ATACCGCATGAAGTTGGTTTTACCCTACCTGAATTGGAAAAAATATTTTCATTTTTCTAAAAATAATTCTAATCAGGGTATTAAATTTCTGGAAATCAATGTTCCGGTTATACGTACAAACAATAGTATGCGACCTGTTGGCTGGCTTTTACCTTAAACCTGACATCTTTGGCAACAACAAATGTTTCTCCCTTGGAATAGAAAGTCCATGTTTCTTCGCCGGGAAGCATTACTTCGAGAATTCCACTGGTAATGGTCATATATTCAATGGTACTGGTTCCAAATTCATACTCTCCGGATTCCATAACACCTACCGTTGCAACTCCTTCTACATTTTCAAGTGCAATTGACTTGACGTTTCCTCCAAAATATTCATTTACTTTAAGCATGATCTGATTTTTTAAATGGTAAATACGCGAGAAGGCAAATATACATTTTGGACCTGATTCCTATTTGAACTGGATGTCTGATTTTCTTTAGTTGAGTGAAAAGATAATATCAATGTCTTATTGATCCACTTTGTGTTTGAGCGATTGGAATCCTTCGCCCAGGATTTCATGGGTATCCATCACGGTAATGAATGCATTGGGATCGATAGAGTTGATATATTCTTCCAGGATAGCTACTTCGCGGCGGCTGACAATGGTGTAAATAATTTCTTTGTCCTCTCCGGTATACATGCCCGTTCCTTTGAGGTAAGTGCCCCCACGTTCAAGGTCAACCAATATTTTGTTCCTGATGTCTTCATGTTTATTGGAGATGATCATCAAGGCTTTGTTGTAGTCACTCCCTTCCAGAACAATATCAATGGCACGTCCGGTTATAAAGATCACGACCCACGAGTAAAGCGGGATTTGCCAGTCTTTAAAGGCTACCAGGCTGAGCAGGACAATGGTTGAATCAACGTATATCATCAATTGTCCGAGTTGCATCCGGGTATGCTTGGCTATCATCATTGCAATGATGTCAGACCCTCCAGAGGTAGCCCTGGATTTGAAGATCAATCCAAGCCCAAAACCTACCAATACTCCTCCAAATACACAGGAAAGCAGGACATCCGGAACTAAGGGAGCATCGCCGTCAACGCGCATATAAGTAATCAAATCCATGAATACAGAGGAAAGGACAAACCCGACGACTGTTTTTATTCCAAAACGGGGCCCAAGTACCTTGACTCCCATAATGGTGAGGGGAATATTCAGGATCAATCCAAACAAACCTATGGGGATTCCTTCAGGCCAGAATGAAAACATGCCCTGGGTCATGTAATGAACCACGATTGCAATTCCATAGACGCCACCGGGAACAATGCGGTGGGGCGAAATAAAGAAAACAAATCCAACCGCCAGGATAAAAGAGCCGATGACAATCAGGCTGTAATCTTTAAACCATTTGAGGCTGAAAATTTTATCGTTTGGTACAAAGGTCATGGGTAAAGATTTTTGATGAAGGTACAAATAAACAGTTGATTACTGGAATAACCCTTGATTTTTATCACAATGTTGCTGAATATTAGCTGTATTTGATGGGTTGGTGAAAAATACATTCACTATTCCTTGCAGAGTATGATTATTTGGCTATACTGTTGATTATCATCTACAATCATTAGCAGATATGTTCCATTCACCAATCCGGAAAGGTCAACCTGAAATTTAGATGAGTCAGTTATTTCTCTTCGCATAACTTCATTACATTTAATCGTAGAAATTAAAACCTCTTTTTTCTTGTTTGGGTTTTTAGTATATTCTACTGTAACGATTCCTGTTGTTGGATTAGGGTAAGCCTTAAATACATAAGAATTAAAAATATTTTTAATGGTAACGTATACCGTTTTCCGCAGAGAAACCAAAGTCCCATTGTTCACTTCAAGAATAAATGTATAGGTGGTATCTTTTGCAACTTCCGGAGCAATAAAAGTTGGTTGGGAAAGTGTGCAAGAACTTAACGTAATTCCATAGGGTGCAGTCCATTGAAAGGTCAATGCATTTCCATCCGGATCGAAAGATAAAGAACCATCCAATGTGGCGGTTTTCCCTTCAATGATAGTCTGATTACTTCCCGCATTGGCTATAGGCGCTTTGGGTACTTGTTTGACAGTAAAAATAACCTGAGTTGGAGAAGAATCAATTGTTCCATCATTTACTATTAGCGTAAAAGTATAACTGGTATCCTTTGACACTTCAGGGGCTGTAAAAGTTGGCTTAACTTCATTGGTTGCACTTAGGATAATGCCTGCAGGTGCTGTCCATTGATAGGTAAGGGTGTTCTTATCAGGATCGAAAGATAATGAACCATCCAGAGTTGTAGTTTCACCTTCGTTGATTATATATTGAAGTCCAGCATTGGCTACAGGCTCTTTGTTCACTTGTTTAACGGTGAATATAACTGTATCTGAAGGAGAATTAAGCGTTCCATCATTGACCACAAGAACAAATGTATAGGAAGTATCCTTTGACACTTCAGGGGCTGTAAAAGTTGGCTTAACTACATTGGTTGCGCTGAGGGTGATGCCTGTCGGTGCAGTCCATTGAAAGGTCAGGGTATTTTTTTCCAGATCGGAGGATAAGGAACCATTCAATGTTGCTATTTCCCCTTCGTTGATGATTTGGTCCTTTCCTGCATTGGCGATGGGCGCTTTGTTGATGTGTTTTACGGTAAGTTTAAACTGGTCCGGAAGAGAAATGCTTGTTCCATCCTTTACAACCAGTGTAAAGGTATATATGGTATCCTTTGAAATTATCGGGGCTTTAAAGGGTAGCTTGGAATTTGTGTTAGAGCTTAAGGTTATTCCATCCAGTGTCGTCCATTTATAGGTCAGGTCATTTCCATCCGGATCGAAAGATCTGGAACCATCCAAGGTCGCGGAATCCCCTTCGATGATGATAAGGTCCTCTCCTGCATTGGCTATGGGTATTTTATTCATTTGTCTTATGTGGATGATCACCTGGTCAACTGGAGAATCACTAGTTCCGTCGTTTACAACAAGGGCAACTACATAGCTAGTATCCTTCGTAACTTCGGGAGCGGTAAAAGTTGGTTTTACGACATTGGTTGCACTTAGTATAATGCCCCCAGAGGCGGTCCATTGATAGGTAAGGGTGTTTCCATCCGGGTCGGAAGATAAAGAACCATCCAATGTAGTGGTTTGCCCTTCCATGACAGATTGATCTATCCCTGCATTTGCAACAGGCGGACTATTTGTTTGGATCACTTGAATCAGTATTGGTTCTAACTTTATTGAAAGATCAGGCCCTTTTGCGTTAGAAATTTTACAGGCACATCTTGCCTCATCATTCATTGTGCTTGCAGTTTTCCCTTTGCTATAAAAAGCAAAAAACAAGACAATTAAGAGAAAGGCTAGTTTTTTCATTTCTGGTTATTTGGGTGCTAATTCTTGAAATACACATTTCTTGAATTTAGTCAATATTTGATAACTATAAATTTAAAGATTATAAGTCTAAATGTTGATAAATGGAGTGAATAATTATACGTAAAATTGAATATTTATACTTGACTCTTAATGAATAAGAAATAAGCCTAATGCGGGAGATCCTCTTTATCCAAATAACCTGTAGGATTGTAAATCAATTATCTCTACCATT
>DMFR01000190.1:11677-12062 GCA_003450125.1 Prolixibacteraceae bacterium
ATTTCGTATCTACCGAAGGATTTAATTTTACAGGTTGTGCATCAGTAAGTATTAAATCTCGTATGTCAAGCGCAGAGGGTTCAACCGGGCCGGTTATGAGCTCTGGAATGTTATAGTTTTTAAGGAATGAATCATAGAATTGAGGATCCTTTTGCGGCAATACGAAAGGCTTGGAAGCATTCCCATCTTTATCGAAATAACAGAAGAAGGGCCTGGTAAAGAGTTCGTCCAGTCGTTTGCTACTAAAAACAAACCATCGGCCCGAACTGCTCCAGCAATGGTAACTGTCGGTTTGAGGACTATTGATTTCCATTTTTTTGTACTGGCCACTTTGGAGATCTAAGAGATAGATATCTGCATCGGGATGATGAATGGTAAAATATCC
>DMFR01000190.1:12260-12462 GCA_003450125.1 Prolixibacteraceae bacterium
GATGATGAATGGTAAAATATCCATGATCGGACATGGTAAACATCAGGTATCTTCCATCAGGGGAGATTTTCGGGAATGAGATGCTTTTACCTGTGCTTTTGGATGAAATCACCGTATCCACTTTACCCCATGTGTTCTTTTCAACATCAAAGGGGATGCGCATCAACTCGTATTTTGCTTTGTACTGTGATTCGTAATCTGT
>DMFR01000008.1 GCA_003450125.1 Prolixibacteraceae bacterium
TGGAACCTGGAACTTTAAACTTTAAACTTTGAACCTTAAACTTAAATATGATGCCATCCTGAAATGATACTCTTGAAATTCTCCAATGGCGATTTCCCTATGGAGGCCACGTATAGATGGATGACTAAAAATACAGAAATAAAAAAGCCCATGGCTGAATGTAAAATGGCCGTCACAAATACGCCACTGATCCCATACACATTGTCAATGATGATTTCAGGGAACAAAAGGGCAATCCCGGTAATAATCACAACCGGTACAACCAGGTACATGACCATCACATAGATAAACTGTTGCAAGGGATTAAATTTCCTCTTGGCGGAAAGGGGAAAAGGATAATCCCATCCGTGAAACATTCCCCAGGAATAGTAGACCGACTGCTTGATCAGGCGGTTTAAAAACCCTTTAAACTTTACGAGGTAAAACCGGCCGTTACCCGAAACCATATTACCGATAAAATAACATAAATAGCTCAAAGTGACAATGATCCCGGCTATATTATGGAGCTTAACCACCAGGTTAAAACCAATCACGGGTGTATCTATGCTCGATTGCATGGAAAGACCTGAAATGATCAGAACAATGATTCCAAGGGCATTAAATCCATGCCAAATCCTTAACCAAAGCGGATAAAAATATAATTTTTCTGTAGACCCCATTAGATATTACTTTTTAAAAATCCTGAAAATACTATGTATGATAATCCCGGTCAAGGTAGCCAGGAATATTAAAATACTTAATAATTTAAGAAATGGACTTTGATGTGAACCAATCGTATACGATGGGTTGGATAAGATACCACCCACGACCCCCTTTTCAGAGCGCTTTTGTAAATTCTCATATTTATACAGCGAAGCTTTCAGTCTTGAATTGGCCGAATGACACTGCACACAATTTTTGACCGCATTTTCCTTTTTCATGATATTGTGTGAAACCATCAAACCTTCAACCACTTCAGTATGACATTCAATACATCTGACATGCCTGAAATGAAGTTCCTGGTTGGGTAACCAATTGTGCACCTCCACCAATTTCGGATTCTCACGCCCGGAGACCATCTTGAATTTTTTCATATCGTTGTGACAGGACAGGCACATCTTATTGTCGAAATCCACAATTTCAAGTACATCACTGCTGTTGCGGGCAGTGGCTTTATAAGTATGCTGACTGTGGCATTTGGTACAGCTGAAATTCTCGCCATACTTCTGAAAGTGCACACTCTTTTTAAACTCATCCTGTATCTTTTCGAATTGATAGCTGGCAAAAGTTGCATCACCTCCATGACAATCCAGACAGGTACTTAAAGGCTCCAATTTTAGATTGGCCTGGTGAGGATAGGTCTGATATTCCGCCGAATGACAATCAGTACAATCAAAACTTTTATGAACCCCTTCCGAAATGGCAATCGTGTCGAGAATATAATAGGGATTCATCAACCGCTTGACTTCCTTTCCAGTCACTGAATTCGTAAACGAATAGGATTGGTTGGAATGGCATTTTAAACATTGATGATGCTGGGCATCCTTATAGGATTGAGCATTGGAATTCGTTAATGCGCAAAAGAGAACCAGGAACCCCAATAAGATTAAACGAAATTTCATTTCTAGGAATATGTAATTTATAAGTTTTGCTTACTATCAAAAAATGGTAATATCCCCAAAAGAAGGAATATTACCATTTTATTCAAAGGCTTTTTAAATATTCGTTGATGATTAAAATGCCCAAAGTCTGGTGATGGTAAATCCAATAGCAAATCCTTTGGTATTCATCTCATTCTGATTCCACATCATATTCTCCTGTGGCAACAATGAAGTCGTAGAAGCCATATAGATCTGGAATGCATGTGATCCTGTTGAAACTTCATATCCAAAAGCTAAGTTGGGCTTAGAGGCAGGATATTGACTGGTCCATCCGTTTTGTTCCGAAATGCCTTTGATTTTCAAAGGTGCATCGTAGTTAAATACAATGGATCCCTGGGGAGATACTTTGACGCGGCCATTAAAATGAACTCCTACTTTATCGTGATCATAGGGTTTTCCAGCAGCCTGGTATTTTACCATGTTGTAATGTGAAAAGCTAACTCCTGCCTGAAGTGACAACCAGGGATTAAACTTCCTGGCGATGATCAACTGGGAGAAATAACTTAAACGGTCAGAAAATCCAAATGAATTTACCTTTCCAACCGGTGAAGCCACACTGACCGTGTCAGCCAAATCCTTGCTGGCTCTTCCATCAATGCCCACATTTCCATATAATGCAACAGATACAGGGATGCTGTTCTTTTTCGTTTGTTTCAAAACGGTCCATTTGGCATCCAAATCAGTGGTCATATATCTTTTAATGATGCCTGCGCCGATTTCCAGATTCTTAACCGGTACATAGTTCAGTCCTATACGGATATTGGAAGATCCATAAATTCCCCACAGATTGGTACTTCCCTGATCAATGGTTCCGAATTTATGCTGGATCACCATTTCCAAAGTTTTCTTCTCTGGTACAATGACTGTTTGTGCATCAATCAAATACCCACTTTCAAAAGTAGCATTGACAGGATAATCTTTTACTTTAACTCCGGTAGAATCGTTTTGTGCAAATGAAACAACGGAAATAAATGACAGAAGAACTATAAATAGAATATTTTTTTTCATTTCTGCGAATGTTAAATGTTTAAACTAATTATTTTTAGCTCCGTCTGTGATCCATTTAAGAATAATTGCAGCTTGTGTGGCAGAGACTTTGGCATAATGATTACCAGAAGATGCATTGATATAGACTTTGCTGCTGGCAGGGTCAGCTGTATTGACATACGCAGGGACAAGTTGTGAATAAGCATTGGCAGCGGTCAAATCAGGCGCTTGGGTACCACCTGTCGTGTGACATGAGGTACATTTGTTCCCTGTTGAGAAAATCGGAGCAACATCTGTTGCAAAGCTCACACTGGTAATGGGCGCAACCACTTCTGGCAAAACAAAATCATACTTGCAGCCACTGAAAGTCAGCGCAAATAAAATCAGAATAAGGAATATGTTATGTCTTTTCATACTAGTCATTTTTTTTGTTGATACTAAAAAAGGCTTCCATTTAAAAAAAGAAGCCTTTTTTAGTTCTATTTACATGATTACCTTCATTACAGTTTGGCGATGGAGTTGGTCAACAACGCTTTGGTATAATTGAAGTTATGAATTCCTAAACTGTAATCTCTCAAACACAACTGGAAGTTGATAAGGGCACCCATTTGCGCATTCGATAAAGTCAATTTTGGCAATTTTGCATTATAGGCCTTTTGATCAGCACTCCAGCTGGCAGGTACCGGATCTTTGGCAGTTCCTACATATTGAAAACTGGTTGGATTGTTAGCCTGCATGGTTGGATTGGTAATTGGATCGTATACATTCAAATAACCATCATAGTTGTTGGTAGTTAATCCAGCCCACATGTTGGTCGCTGCATCAGGATTCCTGTTCAGAATATCAACTGTAACGGTTACGCCATCAATAGTGCCTGTTTCAACTAATTTAGAAGCCAAGGTGTTAAGCAAGGTCTGAATTTCCTTTCTTGGATTTACCCAGAAGTTAGCTGTTGTAGAAGTAACGGCTGTGGAGTGACATCCGGTAGCATTACAAGTTGTCAGGTTACCCTTGGCAACAAATGTATGACCGCCTGCTCTTCCGACAACATCACTCTTACCGCCTTTGGCGCCCATGTGACAGTCGATACAAGATGCAACAGTGGTATGTGCTGAATTGGTATAATTCAATGAGCCCTGGAATTCAACTCCACCCTGACCTGCGTAGACAGCGCCAATGGCTCCATAATGAGTATGAGTCCTGTAGCTTGGTTTAATGATATTGGCTGTTCCGGTTGGATTACCATCATAAACCACACCTGCTGTTGTTGCCAAAGCCACATAATCCAATACATTACCGGTTAAGGCATTGGTAAACGGACGTGGTTGGTGACATTTCACACA
Source organism: Prolixibacteraceae bacterium (assembly GCA_003450125.1). Classification (GTDB taxonomy): domain Bacteria; phylum Bacteroidota; class Bacteroidia; order Bacteroidales; family Prolixibacteraceae; genus Aquipluma. The sequence goes on from DMFR01000008.1 coordinate 3,971, forward strand.
CAAGTTGCTTTCATGATTTCTGGCTGGTAAGTCAATGGTTTTTGTTCCACCCCACATGGTCATAGAAACCGGTGCAACAGTTGTCAAAGCCAAATCAGCAGCACCATAAGTAGTATGCAATGAACTGTGACAAGTTGAACAACTGATTTCACCATAAGCGGCTGTAATACTTGCATTGTAGTCATTTGCATACTTACCTGTCGTAGCATTCAGGGTAAAGGTAGCAGGAACGTTATTTTTAACCATGTACTTGAATGCTTCCTGCGCATGGCAAGGAGCACATCCAACGGTTCCACTTTCTGAAAATGCAGCTTCTCCATAAGAGTGTTTTGAAAACTCGAACTGGGTAGCGATTAAATCTACACTGGCAGGACTATGACACAATTTGCAAGTTTCATTTGCATCAGTTCCATTGGCCCCATCAGCACCGTTTGCCCCTGCAGGACCCATAGGGCCTTCTTTTACGCAGGAAGGAGCTGTAAACATGATAACAGTTGCAAGTAGCGCTAGCTGGATTACATTTTTAAGTTTCATAAATAAAGTATGTTAAAGTTACAATTGTTTTTTCCTATCTTTTGTGAAGCTCTTTTTTAGGGATTTTTCACACGGCTAAATTAGAAACCTTGTTTGATAATTTTCAATTTCTTGAATTGATCTTTACAGGAAAAAGCATTGATTAAACACAAATGTTTTATTGATATATGTCAATCCAGCTAGCCAAAAAAAATTTAACCTTTCCTGCTGATCACCACAAGTGCTTCTTCATCAATGATATGCATGTTGCTCCCCTCAACTGCGATAATACCGGCTGATTTGAATTCTTTCAAGATACGGATAAAACTTTCCATGGTCATGCTGGTCATATCTGCCAGTTCATGGCGCGAAAGATTCGTTTCGAAGGGGTTGGAATTGAAAATTTGATTCTTCAAATGAAGTAATAAGTCTGCCACTCTTCCGGGCATATATTTTTGGGTAATTCCAACCAGGTTATTGAGCATTTCAATGTTCTGCCGGTTATTGAGCTTCAACAATTCGAAAGCAAACAGGCTGTTTTTTGATACCAGTTCAAAGATTTTCTCCGAATCGATAAAACAACAATCTACTTCTGTTACCGCCTGAACTGTAAAATGCCTGATCTCATTGATGAAGATCCCACCCCCGGTCAGAATCGAATGGGTAGTCACCAATCTGAGGATTAATTTCTTGTCCCCCTCCCCTTCGGCGATAATTTTTGCCAACCCGTTTTTGATGCACACGACATGACTGGCAGAGGTATTTTGTTTTAAAATAGTTTCCCCTGCCTTAAAATGCACATGCCTCTTTTCGGCTATCAGCATTTTCAGTTCATCTTCGGTAAGGCAATTGAATATATTCTCGTCTCCAACGTTAAAGCATTTCGAACAGCAACTATCAGTGCACTTTGCACAAACTTCTTCTACTCTTTTATTTGATTCCATAGTGTCATTTCTACATTAAACAAATCAGTTTAAAAGATAAAACGATCCCTGAAACAGGGCTAAAATCATTCCTGATTTTCCATTAAAAATAAGGGCATTAAGATACCCAATCTATTTGAATATACAAATGACTTTATCTTTATTCAAATATGATTAAAAATGGCTTAATAATTTGATCATCCACCACACCCAATTCCCTGCCCTTATTCCCATAGTGAGATGTTTGTCTCCATTTCATTCAAAGCTACAAAGTAGTCCTAGACCATGATCGGAGCGTCATCCCGAAACAAGTTCGGGATGACGCTCCGATCTGTCTCTTATACACATCTCCGAGCCCACGAGACTAGGCATGATC
>DMFR01000387.1:0-1160 GCA_003450125.1 Prolixibacteraceae bacterium
TAGGAATAGTACTTCATATTATAGTATTCGTTGTTTTACCCCGGGGGATGGTGGTGTTTATCCCATTTCCCTGAGGTGAAGGGGCAAAAGTACTAAAATTGCCCGATCTTTTTTCAATCGCCGGGGCTTGGAATGAAATTCATCCAGTTGCTCTCTTCCTGGTAGTCTTCCACCACTGTCACCTTATTGCTGAAATTGAAGCCTTGGAAAAGGGTGGCAATCTCTTGTTTGAGAAAATGCAATCCATTGGCGATTAAATCACTTCTGTATCCATTTTCGCCCATATTGATTACCATTTCAAAAGACACGATACGACCAAGGATTTGTCCTAGTTCAACCATTTTACGCTGTGAAAGGTCCATGTTTAAATCAAAATCAAGCATCTCTTTCATCATCAAAGCAGACTGTGAGGTCAGGTGAAAAAGCTTGAGGAATTGGTAGAGGTTGCTTTCCTTGGTTTTCTTCATCAACTTGACAAGGCCTTCTGAGATCTGGGCATACAGAATGTCGTTCGATCCTTCAAAGATCTGGAAGGGCCGGCTATCGGTAATGCTTCTACCGGCAATGTGATTGAGTTTATAGGCCTGAGCGCCTACCAGCTGGGTGGCTGACTGGGCAGCTTCCTGCATCAGGTCGGTCACCACGCTTTTTACAGAATTGGCTTCCAATCCGATCAGCGAGAGATCGTTTTCAATCCCTGCCTTTGCGCTGCTGTTGGCACACATGGCTGAACAAATGGTGTACATGGCTTGAAGCCGGCCCAAACGCTGTTGGACCTGGTCATAAGTCCACAGCGGCCTTCCACCGATGAGCCTGTTGCTGGTGTGTGTGATGGACTCATCCAAAAGGCGCTGGATAAAACCCATGGCCATTCCGGGGAATTGCATACGGCTGCGGTGAAGCAGATCGAGCATCATTTTTACGCCCGTAGTATGAGGGATTAACCTTTGCAGTTTGGGTATTTCAACATCTAGCTTGTTTCGTCCGTAAGGAATCTGGTAAAGACCCAGGTTTTCATAAAACTCTTCAACCACGATATTCTGTCCAGGACTGTTTACATCACAGATAAAGAAGTCGATGTCCCTTTTCAGGTCACCGGCATGACTTCTCTCGCGGGCAGTAAGGAGCCAGAATTCGGCCCATCCGGTAAGACCAGCCCA
>DMFR01000387.1:1232-4672 GCA_003450125.1 Prolixibacteraceae bacterium
GCCCAGTGCTTGGTACCCTGAAGATGATAGTTGTTGTTGTTTTCAGTAAAGGAAGTTTGCATACTAAGGGCATCGCTTCCAAAGTCAGGTTCGGTAATCATCAGTCCACCCATGTTCTGGTGAAGGAGAAAGCGTTCAAAGACTGGTTCCTTGGCCTCTTGCTGGGCATATTTGGCCACCGGCTGAAGAAACAGGGCCGAGTTGATGCCAAAGGTGAGTGACAGGGCCAGCGATTCATAGGAAGCTGTTGCCAGTAAAGCAATGCATTCCTGCATTTTGCATCCCCGGCCTCCGAATTCAGAAGGGATTCCTACAGACAATGGGTTTACAGTCATGATCTCGCGCATGACAAATGGGGGCATCCCGCGTTTGGTGGCCATTTGATCAATATCAGCACGTTCATGGAAAACGAGATTCATCTTCGCCTTTAAATTATTAAGAAATTCGTTAAGGGGTAGGTCTTGCACGTTCAATTGTGTAATGGGGGTTTCAACTTTTAAATTTACCTGATTCATCAATCTCAATATATTTTGTTATAGAAACTTTACTCTGAACGATCATTTGGAAGTCAGAGAAAATAGAATTATTAAAAGAGCATAACATTTGAGCGGGCTGAAAGTTTTTACCCATAAATTTAACAGGCGGAAATAATAGGTTCATTTTCAGAAATTGTGTAATTTTCAAAAGTGAAACCATACATATAATCCAAAATTCAAATTCAAATGAAGAAGAAATCAAATAAATATTTGCCTTACATCATTGCCTTTGTGGTAATTCTGATTATCGTGTTGGTTGTAGGTAAAAAACAAGGGTGGTTTGGCAAAAACTTTGAGATCAATGTTGCTACCAAGGTTGTTGAAAGCCGTACCATTACCGAATTAATCACGGCCAATGGCAAGGTTCAACCTGAAACGGAAATCAAGATCAGCCCCGATGTTTCGGGAGAGATTATCCAATTGGACGTTAAAGAAGGCGATGAAGTCAAGAAAGGACAGCTTTTGCTGGTCATTAAACCCGATATTTATATCCAGTCGCTCAATAGGGCACAGGCCAGTTTGAGTTCTTCACAGGCCCGTTTAGCCCAGGCAGATGCCCGGCTGATCGAAAGCGATATGGCATTTAAACGTTCCAATTCATTGTTTAAACAAGCGGCCATCGCGGTTTCTGATTTTGAAACGGCACAGGCTTCCTATAAAGTAGCCCAGTCAGAAGTTAAGGCAGCAGAATTTGCCGTTAAATCGGCTGAAGCATCGGTTGCTGAGGCAGAAGAACAATTGGTGAAGACAAAGATTTATGCTCCCATGGATGGAACGGTTTCACGTAAGAATGTTGAAAAGGGAGAACGCGTTGTGGGAACCAATATGTATGCAGGAACCGAATTACTGGTGATTGCCAATCTTCACCTGATGGAAGTAAAGGTAGATGTGAACGAGAATGATATCGTCCGGGTTAACTTGAATGATACGGCGCTCGTTGAAGTGGATGCATACCTGGGACGGAAGTTTAAAGGAATTGTAACTGAAATTGCCAATTCGGCCAATGTGGTGGCAGGTTCAACCGATCAGGTGACCAACTTTAACGTGAAGATCCTGTTGCTCGAGAGCTCTTATAAAGATCTTACCGATACCCTTTCGGGTAAGAAATATCCATTCCGGCCAGGGATGTCGGCAACGGTAGATATTCAAACAGAAACCAGGAAGAACGTGATTTCAGTCCCGATTCAGGCAGTGACTACCCGTTCATTGAAGAACAACACCAATGAAGAAGTTAAAAAGACGGAAGCGGATAAACCTGAAGGCGAAACAGAAGCGGTTACCACACAGAAAGCCAAATCAAAGGATGATGAGAAGGTAGAGGTGGTATTTGTTTACAAAGAAGGCAAGGTCTTTAAACAGCCTGTAAAGACAGGTATCCAGGATAGTGAGAACATCGAAATACTGACCGGTTTAAAGGCAGGGGATGAAATTGTGGTGGCTCCTTTTAATGCCATCAATAAATTGCTCAATGATAGTACCCTGGTAAAGAAAGTGGATGAAAAAGAACTGTTTACAGTGAAGAAATAGTACTTAAAGTGAACTAAAGTACTTAAAGTGAACTAAAGTATTTAGAGTAAACTTAGATGAAAGACAAACGATTACTGGTATTGCCTATTGGTATAGTGTTTCTTGGTATTTCCATTTTGATGGAAAGGTTTCTGCCTCCAACTGATTTGTTTGATTTCCTGGAAGGACTTTTAATCGGATTATCAATTGCACTTAACCTCCGCTATGTTTTTATTCGATCCAGAAAAACATTATGCAGTTAAATGAAAATAACCGGCTTAGTTGATGAGCCGGTTATTTTTTTATATTTTAGGAAGGTCAATTCAGCCAACCTTTCGGGAGGCATGGAGCAGGCAAATAGGCCATGAATTCAAACAGTTTACCATTGATTGTTATAGTATTAAGAAGCGGATTATTGAAACCCAATTGATATTTACTTCTCAACAATTCTTATGGAAATAATAGAAAAAATACAACTTACATTTGATGATCTTGACGAAGAAAGGCTCGTCTCGATTGCGCGGACATGTTCTGACCTGGTGACCCGGTTTCAGATTGATTTGGCATTCAGTGGGGAAGATCAAACGAAATTGGAAATCATTCAATCCAAACGAAAGGAAGTACAGGATAAAATAAAGGAAATGGCGATGAAGGCTCACTATGCAGTGGATCTTTATAATCAGCACCTGAATATAGAGCTTAAAAAGGCATTCAATGATCAAGCATTCAATCTTCCCTTGAAGCCGGATGACACATCGATTTTCAAGGTGGAAATATTACGATTAGGTGATATTGAGGATGAATACAATGAAGTGGATCATGTAGAATGTGCCTTGACAAATGCTCAAAAAGTCTGTGAAGAATCCATCGTATGGACCATCTTTTATTCCGAATTGGAGGAACTGGAGCAAGAGATACAGGAGGGAATGGACAATGACCAGAAAGATGAACTTGCTGAAACTCCTTCTTCTATCAAAGAACCCAATGAGCAGATTCAAATTGAAAAAAGGGATGAAACAGTTGAGCCAGTAAATGTTACCAACCTCTCATCGAAGTATCTCCAGATTTTTAAAGAGGGAGGCGCTGAATTATTTGATTTCTTTCAAAGTGAATATACCATCGATGATCACTCACCGGTGGCCAAATATTCGTACATCTATCGTTTCCTTTCCGAAAAGCAATTCATCATTGCACGTTCTCAAACTAAATATATGAAATTCATTAAAGATACCTTTGGGGTCAATATGTCTAAAATATTCCGTGAGAATTATAAATATAGAGATGACATTTATCCCATATTAAGGAAGTTAAAGTCAGATTTTGTGAAAGGAAATAAATCGGAAATGAATTGAATAGTTTCAGACCTCAATTGAACACTTTTATGCCAAATAGTTGAAT
>DMFR01000387.1:4753-6921 GCA_003450125.1 Prolixibacteraceae bacterium
ATATTAATCTTAAAAATATTCATAGTATGAAAAACATTCAACAATTGCACATCAAAGGGTATCGGCAAGTAGCCAGGCTATCGAGTAGTAACCTGAAAATTTTAAGCCATGAATAAGCGCCACCCTGTACTTTCAGTCGTGAAGCATGACATGGAAGTGATCAACACGAAAAACATCCGGAAAAAACAATTATTACCTACTTCAGCAGCCGATTGCCCGGAGGCCCGTTTGGCCATCTCGGGCGTTCGGAATGGCCTTCCATCTGAAGACGATTTGCCCACCTTCCCCGATTCAGTATTCGAAAACCTTCCTGTTTTCCTTCAAAAGGTAGTAGCCAGGTGTGACTCCAATGAAGACCGGGACATGTTGCTCGTTGGATCAATGGTAACTCTGGGTTCCTGCCTTCCCAAAGTCTACGGCATCTATGGTGGCAAAAGGGTTTATCCCTTCCTCTACTTGTTTATCACCGCCCAGGCCTCAGCCGGGAAAGGCAACCTGGTCCATTGCCGGCAACTGGTCAATCCCATTCACGACTCCCTGCGGGAGCAGACCCGACTTGCCAAAGAAGAATATAAAATAGGGATGAAGCAGTATAACCTGCTCAAATGGAAGGAGGCGGCCGTTCCAAAACCGGACAGGCCACCTGAGCTGATGCTCTTCATCCCTGCCAACAACTCGGCATCGGGTGTTTTTGAATTGCTTCACGAGAACAACGGCCAGGGGCTTCTCTTTGAGACCGAGGGCGATACCCTCTCCCATGCCTTCAAGTCGCATCAAAGCGATTACTCGGATGGGATGAGAAAAATCTTTCAACATGAGATGATCTCACTGAACCGACGTACGGGCCATGAGCATTTTGAGATCAAAAACCCCCGTATGGCCGCGGTATTCTCCTGCACCCCCCACCAGGTCCTTAGCCTGATCAACGATGCCGAGAACGGGCTGTTAAGCCGCATTCTCTTTTACCACATGAACCTTAGGGCTGAATGGAAAGACATGCTGGCCCCCAACATGGAGGACATGGAAGAGTATTTCGACTCACTGGGAAAAGAGTTTTACCCCTTTTACAAGGTCCTTGATAAGCACCTTGGCATCCGGTTTTGCCTTACCGATCAGCAGCACGAGCAGTTCAACGTATTCTTTTCCCAGTTACAGGAGAAATACTTACGACTGAAGGGGACGGACTATATGGCAACGATTCGACGCTTAGGCCTTATTGCCTTTCGCATGGCCATGATCCTCACCGCTCTGCGTATTATGGAATCGGGTAACTTTTCACAAAAGCAGGAATGCTCAGACAGCGATTTCCAGAGGGTCATTTCCATGATCAGGGTCCTGGTCAGGCATTCAAGTCACATGTTTTCTATGCTGCCGGAGGTTAATCATTCAGCAAAACTAAAAGACAAAAAGGAACAGTTCCTGGAGCATCTGCCTGAGAAGTTTAATCGACAGGCTTATCTTGATCTTGCAAAAAGTTTGTTGATCCATCAAAGGACTGCTGATAGATACATTGTCATATTCTGTGATAAGGGGCTGTTATTTAAGGAACAACATGGGATGTACACCAAACTAGCGCTCTCAGAGGCCAACAAGGAAGAATGAGGTTGCATGGGGTGTTCCTTTTAGTTTTAGACAATATCGACAATATTGACAATATCGACAACGATCCAATTTCATGTGTTTGCAATCAGTAGGAGGCATGGAATATAGAATTGACAGCTGTCGATATTGTCAATATTGTCGATATTGTCGATTGGGTAGGGAGGGCCCTGTGTGACCGCCCCCCTGTGTGGCCGCCCCAACAAAGTTGGCGGATTAACGATTGTCGTTTTGCCGGACTTAGGGATTGCGACATTGAACCCCACAGTGTCATTATTTGTTATCTCCGGCAGGAGAAAATTGGATGCAATTAATGTTGTTCAACGTTGTGTATTGTATATCTTCGTGAACAAATTTGAAATTGATAATGGAACAATTTTATGGGCACAAATAGTTCTGACTTAATGAAATCGTACAATTCCCTGGCTGATTTAAGCCTGGAAGTGATGAATTTACTGGTGATTAAGTATTCTGGTGTCCCTCAATATGATATTGGCAGATACTTTCAAGATAAAATTGGACCTAAAACCACTCAGAAAGAATATCAAAATGTGGTGAAGGATTTGATT
>DMFR01000387.1:6995-8685 GCA_003450125.1 Prolixibacteraceae bacterium
ATTGGCAGGGGATTGGTGTTCAAATTCGAAACCTACTATGATGTCCCTTTTAGCCTGAAACTCGAACTGTTTCCAAAACTCATTCAGGAAGATAAATACCTCAAGCTATTAATAAAGATTCAAAAGGAGTACAATCCATTTGGCTACATTCCAATTACAGAATACATCCGCGATTTTATCTTTGGATATTTTCATCAAGAAAGTAATTACAGTAAGGAAGCTGCCAACCGGTTAATTTCAAAAACACTGGAAGCAGCTCCTCTAATTTCAGAGATGCTGAGATACCCGGAATATGATCAGGCTTTCCTACAATCACCTGTGCTGTTGTACGTTCTATTGGATGGAATTCAGTTATTTAATGTGTTGCACTTTCATGATTTTAGGCCGGTCACCCTATTCTTTGATCGTAATTCTACATTCGAAGGATTATTTGATCAGGTGGCTATACAAAAAGCGGAAATGCTCTTTCAACTTGGAAAGATTGATGAAGCTGACCAACTGATTTCGAACCTGCACAATACGCCTTCACTACTCCTGAAATCTCAGATTGAGTTATTCAGGGGCAATTTTGAATTGTCTGTTGTCTGTTACGAAAAAGCGCAAATTACGGATAAGGATGGATCGAAAATGCCAAAAGTGGAATTTAATGTTTACTATGAATTCCTTTATTGGTTAAATTTTGCATTTAATCCGAAAGGCATTAACCAGAAGAAACTGGATACGGCCATCAACAAACGATTGAGAAGCAAATATAGTGATGATCTTTTTTTCCTTCCTCTTTTTTATTTTCTGAAAAATGATTTGGCACAAGCAGAAGCCAAATTAAAACAGATCAACACCATGAGTGTTTTTTCAACAATTGGCTATAAATCTGTTTACTACCTGATTCTAAGTTATATCATTAATGGGGAGTTAAGCTCAGAGCTTCAAATGATGGCCCAAAATACAGGATTTAGATTAAGCCAGGCACAACGCTGGTTGTTTTCACGAGAGATCAACTTCATCATCGAAAAATCCGAATTTAATATAGAAATTTTTGCTATTCCTGCTGAACTTGACACTATTGGTTCACCCTCCCTGATGAGCCGGTTGACTATTCCGGAGAAATGGGAGCAATTGCTTGATGGACTTTTGACCCTGACAAAAGGTAAAGGCGAGGTGCAAAACAAGGAGAGTGGTACTTCCCGTGTTTGTTACATGGTTAATATGGATAGAGGTATGATACAACCCATTTTACAAAGCGTAAATGCCAAGGGAACCTGGAGTGCCGGGAGAAACGTTGCATTGAAACGTTTTAAAGATCAGCAGGCTGATGGAATGACAGATCAGGATAGGAGAGTGGCAGCGACGATAACCTATCATTCAGGATATTACGGAGCTACGGAATACAATTTGGATTTTAACAAGGCCATTGCTGAATTGTGTGGCCATCCATACTTGTTTTTATTCTCAAATCCTTCCGTTTCAGTGGAGTTGATTAAAGCACAACCTGAGATAATGACCGAAAATGGAAAGTATGGGATTAAACTCAAAACAAATATTTCCAGCACTGACCAACGTACGGTTTTGGTGAAAGAGACCCAGACCCGGTATAAACTTATTTCATTGAGCCCTCAGCAACAATCCATTATTCGGATGATTAACCAGGGAATCACCATCCCTGTAAAAGGAAAGTCCAAACTGATAGAAG
>DMFR01000387.1:8794-10839 GCA_003450125.1 Prolixibacteraceae bacterium
GTTTCCAGCTTAAGTGGGGTGATGACTGTTCATTCGGATTTTGCTGAAGAAAATACACAAGTTAAATCTATTGAAGCTGATTCGCGCATCAGGATTCAGATTGTACCGATTGGTGATGGTTTAAAAGTCCAGATGTTTGTAAAACCTTTGGGAACAGAGCCGCCATACGTGAAGCCGGGAAGGGGAGGCAAGGTGGTCTATGGGATGGTTGACGGTGAAAAGTGTCAGGCGGTAAGAAACCTAAAGGTTGAAAATACCAATGCCATGAAACTGACCAATGCAGTTTCGGCATTCATTGATGCTGATTTAATAGAAGAAGCCGAACTTTTTTCTGATCCCTACGATTGCCTTAGCTTGCTTGAAATCCTGAATGAAAACACTGATATTGCACTGGTTGAATGGCCGGAAGGAGAACATTTCAGGATGAAGAAATCGGCTTCGTTTGCGAACCTGAGCCTCCGGATCAAAGGAAAAGGACAGTGGTTTGAATTGGAAGGAGAACTAAACATTGATGAAGGAACTGTTCTCAGCTTAAAAGAATTACTTAGCCTGAACCGTAAAAGCAAAGGTCGTTTTATTGAATTAAAAAAAGATGAATTTCTGGCCCTTACCGAGGAACTCAAAAAACACCTTGACGAACTGGAATCCTATTCAACCATCGATAAAAATGGAGTAACGGTTAACCGGTTTGCTACGCACGCCTTGGAGGAAATAACCGGAAGGGCAGCTTCATTCAAAACGGATAAATCCTGGAAAGAATTCCAAAAACGGATCAAAAATAGTTCAACCGAAGATGTTCCGGTTCCAGCGACACTTGATGCCGATTTGCGCCCCTATCAGGAAGAAGGTTTTCGTTGGATGACAAGGCTGAAGACTTGGAATGCCGGAGCGTGCCTGGCCGACGATATGGGTTTGGGTAAAACGGTTCAGGCCATTGCCATGATGTTGCATGAAGCTGAAAATGGTCCTATCCTGGTCGTTTGTCCGGCTTCTGTAGTCCCCAACTGGGGTAGTGAACTACAAAAATTTGCGCCTACATTGAATATTGTAAATCTGAAAGCAGGAAACCGGGAAGATTCATTCTCTTCCTTAGGCGCTTTTGATGTGCTGGTAATTACGTATGGCTTGCTGCAAAGCGAGAATGACCGGATATCGAAAATCAATTGGGCGATGGCTGTTTTAGATGAAGCACATGCCATTAAAAATACACTGACCAAATCATCGAAAGCAGCCATGAACATACAGGCTGACTTTAAACTGGCACTTACCGGAACGCCTATTCAAAATCACCTTGGCGAATTGTGGAACCTGTTTAATTTTTGTAATCCCGGGCTGTTGGGAACCTTGTCTCAATTCACCGACAGGTATGTAAAGTCCGAATTGCCTGCACAGAAAAGCCATTTAAAGAAACTCATCACCCCGTTTATTTTACGCAGGACAAAAAACAAGGTACTTGACGAATTGCCACCCAAGACCGAAATTACTCACACTGTTACTTTAAGCGAAAAAGAATTGGCATTTTATGAAGCATTGCGGCGCGAAGCCATCAATGCCATCGAAAACAATGATACTGGTAACGGACAACAACATCTGCTAGCGTTGGCTGAAATCACCAAACTCCGCCTTGCCTGTTGTAATACGGCTCTTGTAAACTATGATATCCAGTTGCCATCGGCAAAACTTGAAGCATTTTTAGAGATCGTTGAAGAATTACGCGCCAATAATCACCGTGCATTGGTATTCAGCCAATTCGTGATGCATTTGGCCATTGTACGAAAGGAATTGGACAAGCAAGGTATCAGTTATCAGTATTTAGATGGTTCCACTTCCATTCCTGACCGTCAGGCTGCCGTGAAAGCTTTCCAATCGGGCAAAGGCGAACTTTTTCTCATTAGCCTGAAAGCAGGTGGACTGGGACTTAACCTCACTGCCGCCGATTATGTGTTGCACCTCGATCCATGGTGGAACCCTGCCATTGAAGATCAGGCCAGCGACCGGGCCCACCGCATCGGACAATTACGACCGGTAACTATTTATCGGCTGGT
>DMFR01000387.1:10897-20667 GCA_003450125.1 Prolixibacteraceae bacterium
GTTACATTCCACCAAACGGGATTTGGCTGACAGCTTGTTAGAAGGCACCGACCAAAGTGCACGCCTATCAACTGCAGATTTGTTGAATTTGCTCAGGGAGGGTTAAAGGAGTATTCAATTGGAAGAGAACCCGAATTCCAGCTTCCCAGGGTTGACTAAAAACCAGTTATCACTATCTAATTCATGTTTGAGAATATAAACTTGTTTACTGGCTGTACGGACCTTAAAGTAATTGGCCACTGGCTGCTCCGGGGTAGAGTGTGCCTGATACCATCGGTCTGAAATTTCTTGGATTTCATACCTAATATTCAACCAATAAAAACTGGTTGGATATTCACCGGCTTTGTACCCGGAATGACATTCTACTATGATTGGAATAAGCGTCATGGGATTATAATCAGATCAGTTAACGGTTTGCAGATGCTGCTCAATAAATTTAACCATGTTTTCATAATGGGACCCTTTCCAGTAAATCTGGTCACATTTACGGCAAACGAAAAATTCACTGTAATATTTTGCTGTCCGGTCTTCAAGCCTACCTACGACTTCAGTCTTATCAATCGATATAAGCTTGTTATTGCAATTGAGGCAACGGGTTAAGGGATCGGCCTGGCTGGATAAATCCAGTCTGGTGACCAGATCTTTTAACTGCTCCAAAGGGTTTGATGAACGGACCCACCAGGCATGGGTCAATTGTTTATGACGGGTTAGCTGAATACTTCGTGAAAGGAGTATGCGTTTTTCCTGAAGTGAAAGTTCTATCATTTGCTCCGGGGTATACTGATTGGAGTAAAGCGTATCCCAGCCTAACATGCGCAGGTATTTGCACAAGCGTCCCAAATGAACATCAAGGATAAAGCTTGGATTCCGAAGCGGCTTTTCCCTCAACTGGTTCATTTCTGAAAGGTCAAATGATTCGAATACCGGGAATATGGATACCCGGTCCCCGTCCTGTAGAAGGTAATCCAGGCTTTTGGATTGCTGGTTTACCAGGACTAAATCAATCTCGTCCGGCGGGATTCCCAATGATTGAATGATTTCACCAATTGAAGCTTTAGTTTCAATGTTGCTTTCCACCCAGACCTGGCGCAATTCTTCTGGCAGGTAATTATTCAATTCTTCATAAAAGCGGAAACTTACCTGAATCATAGTCTATTTATATCAAGTTTCACTCTTCTCTTTCAATCAGGAGTTGTGTTTCTTGTATGAAATAGGACATTTTACGGATTGATTTTGTTCACAGGTCCTTCTTGAAGAACAAAGAAGGAATGATTAACTTTATGGAAGGTCATACTGGACATTAAGCAGCGAAAAATAAAAGGCGATAAGGTGCTTGTCATCTGATGAGTAATAAGTTCCTCAATATGAGTCTTGCCTAAAGAATTTTTCAAAACAGTAGAGAATGCCTTTACTTTTGTCCAACTTTTTGACAGGCGAAAGGCCAATCTGTATTCTTACCCCGTTAACGTCTTCCAAGGAAAGAGTTTCCTGTGGTTCCGGGAAATGGATCTTTAGCAGGTAGATCGTTTTTAAAGTGGAACCCTTAAAGCGTATGGAGAGTGGACCTGTCCTTGCAGGATGGAGATGAATGTACCGTTCTTCTTCATTGCTTTTGCGCACTACCCATTCAGATTGATCTTCCAGTTTAATTTCCCTGTATCCGTTTTTTGAATCCACCCAACTGGTAAAATCATCTACATGGAATACATGTTTTGATTTCAGAATGCCAATCACAGCCTTACTGATGGATTCAGGGGTCATTGTACCGGTATAAATATCAATGTAATTGTTGCATACTGGATCCAGAAGGCTTGCAATCATTTCAGAAGAAGTACTTTTCAGTAGCTCCAGAATATAATTCCTGTGATGCTTAAACGGATTGAACCGGACAGGTAATGGTATGTCAAGGTCCTTAGCCATGCAAAAACTGTTCGTTTATCCGTACCATGGTCTTGTCCTGTTTGTGGTCTTCAGACAGTCCATGGCAATATTGACATTGTTGACAATCTGGAAGTCGAACATACCCACACAGATAAAGTCAGCACCATTGTCATAGGCCCATTTAAAACCGTCCTGAGGTTCTATGGAGCCTGCAGCCAGTACCTTGAACCCCATCACAGGTACAGTTGCCTTGCTTACAAATTCTACTGTACGTTCTGGAAAGAGGCAAAACATGTTGTTGTGAAAACGATTGTGATCAAGGTATTCCTTTCCATCCACTTCAAAAGGGAAGCGGAATTCACGAGGGTGTGCAGACCAATATTGATCGTGGTGCATGGTTTTCATGTAATAATCAGGAATGATTCCCTGATCAGCACAGGCGATCAATGACTCAACAGAATGGGCTGCTAATCCAGCCGTATAACCCTGCTTGCGGATGTAGGCGATCATTTCATCAATAACTTCAATCTTATTGTCACGAACCAGCCAGTCACACCAGTTTCCCTGAACCTGTAAGATATCCACTCCAGCATCAATGGCCTGGTCAATAAATTCAAAATAGAGTTTCTTGTCCGTATGTGGTCCCACATTTGCAAGGGCATTGTTATCCAGCTTTGGCGCAATCTGAGAGATTACCTTAATCTTGCTGCCGGTCATCTTTTTGTATTTGGCCAATAATGGATTGGAGGGAAAGCCGATGTTGATGGTATTGATTCCCGCCTGTTCTGCCAACATGAGCGTTTCATACACTTTCTTCTCTGTATTGTATGCTTTGAAGAGCGTAGAAACATAGATCAGATCGCGCGAATGGGCCCATCCACCTATCAGATTACCCCCTGCAATGATTCTGCTGATCTCGTGTTTCCCAATTTTCCCTTTGGGAAGAACGCCTTTTAATTCGCTCAAAGCAGCCTGTTTTACCTGTATGGTAGCCCCTGACATAACATCAACCCCGTAGGTATTGAAGTTATTTACCGCTCCCCATCCCATGGCTCCCAATACGGGCAAGGTAGCAAGGTTTTTCAGCGCTTCACGTCGTGATGAACTTCCTTCTGATGAGGCAATGGGTTCAGTAACCGTTGATTTTTTTCGATTTCGGTATAGTTCAATGAAAGTATCAATGCTGAATCCCTGTTCCCGGTAAAAGAAAAGAAATAATAGTGCGGCAGCTTCTATAAAAAGCTTGTCAACCATGAATAGATGACCATCTGAGGTACTCATCATCGGATTACCGAAAGGAGGATAGGCAAAATAGTACAAAGTAAGCAGCAAGGCCCCTGCCAGAGCTGCAAACCGGGTGAATAGCCCGATGAAAAGTGCAAGACCTATAATAACTAGTCCGTACATGTTGAAGATATCGGTTGTCCTAAGTAAGGCCGGTGAACCTGCTATCCAGTGGTAAAAACCGGATAGCATTCCTGAGGTATTGAGCAGAAATGCAGAGGCTGTCCAGTTGCCCTGAACAATTTTGGAAATCCCTTCAAAGAGGAAGTGCCAACCGATGGCGACACGAAGGATGGTAATAAACAAAGGGTTATATAACTTTGAGATGCCAGTTTTCATAGGTTTATAGTTAGTTGGGTTAAAGATATAAAAACTTTCCCAAAGATTTATAGTTTGTATAAATCTTTGGGAAAGTTGGAAAAGTTAAAATTAATTATTTTACCGTTCTAAGTATTTGATTACAAATCTTATTTCAGAGTAGGTAAATCCTTCGCCAATTGCAGTACGGATATCGTTGATTTGTTTTGTTTTGTTTTTTTCGATGTAGGCCAAAATCGTTTTTGCCCTGGCAGGTGCCACAACCCGGTTTAATTCCAGTTCCCCTAGCCCTACATAATGTGCCAGATGAGCTTCAATGGTTGATGGCGCAAAGTTTCTTTCAACCGCAATATCAGCGATTGACTTCCCATTTTTAAACAGCTCATAACTGATTTGTTTGGTATCCATACCTGCAAACACTGCCTCTTTTTCAGCGCCGATGGGTAAATCTATCCCTTTCTGACGGCGGAACGCAATTACCATTTCCAATATTTCCCTGCCAAACTGTTGAAGTCGGGTTCCCCCCATTCCCTTTATCGATTTTAGTTCTAACCTGGAAGCTGGCAAAGATTGTGAAATCTCAAGTAACGTTTTCTGCGGGATTATACGTGCGATCTCCTCATTCAATAGAATGGATTTTTCCTCACGCCATTTCTTAAGTTTTGCATAAAAATCAGAATGCGTAGTTAAGGATGTTGAACTTGTTGAAAAGGAGGATCCCTTCTTGCTTATTTCAGGAATCTCAATGGCTGCTTTAGATTTTGTTTCCAGGTAGCTTTTGATGCTGAATCCATTCCTGCATACATCGAAACATACTTTTTTGGTGTAGATTTCTTTCCGTAATTTATCGGCTGTGTCGTTAAATGTTTTGCGTACGGTCTTGTTGTCGGTGTCGAAAGTGGCTTCCGAAAAAGGTCGTACAATGATCTGCTCCAGCTTTCCTGAGAAATAGTCTGAAGCTTTTTTTACCCGTTCCTGGAGGGCTGGGTCATTTTCTGCATTGGCCCCTGCCCAGATCATGTTGCGAAGTTGATTGTCGAATTTGGTGCCTACTTCGATCAATTCGGTTTGCATGGGCGAGATCATGCCCTGCAATTGAGTTTTGAGCGTACCGAGCAATTGGGCGGAATGTTCTTCCCAAAGTCTCTGCAAATACTGTATTTGGTAAAGTATAGGCTTGAAATCAAACAATTCGGTCAGCAATTGCTGCACATATTCTTTGCGTGATTGAGTTAACTCTGCCTGCCCGGGTTGCTTGCGTTCCACTTCATCAGTAAATTGAATAACCGTCGTGTCATTTTTAACACTGTGTGAAGCAATGGATGAACTGAGCACCAATCCTTCGAGTGTCTTGCATCGACTCAAGGCTACGTATACCTGACCATGAGCGAATGAAGCACGTGCATCAATGATTGCCTTCTCAAAGGTGAGTCCCTGGCTTTTATGAATCGTAATGGCCCATGCCAGTTTAAGGGGAAACTGGGTGAAAGTGCCGATCACTTCTTCTGTGATCTCCTGGGTGGTTTCGTTGAGTGTGTATTTGGTGTTTTGCCATTCCAGTTTCTCAACATCAATAGCCTCATCATCATCAGGACATTGAACCTCAATTTCACCATCAAGAATGTTGATGATTTTGCCAATCTTACCGTTATAGAATCGTTTCTCAGGCGAAATGTCATTTTTAACAAACATGACCTGTGCACCCACCTTTAATTCCAGTTCCGGGTCAGTGGGATAGGAGTACTCCGGGAATTCGCCACTCACCTCGGCTTTAAACCGGTAAGCCTTGGTCCTCAGAGTAGTCAGTTTCGCATCGTTGATCTGCTGTGACTGGTAGTTGTGCGTGGTAAGGGTAATATATCCTTCCTTCTCATCAGGATTAAATCCGGGAATATATCGTTTGTTTAATTCCAGGAGGGTGACTTCATCCATTTGGTTTTCACGGACCTTATTCAGCAGGGCAATAAACTGCTTATCACTTTGCCTGAATATATGTTTCAGTTCAATGCCTGTGAACTTTGACCGTTTCAAGGCATGACTGCTAAAGAAAAAACAGGTTTCATAATGCGGTTTCAGGATGTTCCATTCATCGTCCTTAATTACAGGAGCCAATTGCTGCAAGTCGCCAATCATTAATAGTTGCACCCCGCCAAATGGCTTATATTTGTTTTTAAAGCGGCGCAATACCTCATCTATTCCATCCAGAACATCAGCGCGTACCATACTGATTTCATCGATGACCAACAAATCAAGGCTTCGGATGATGTTGATCTTTTGCTTGCTGAAACGGTTGATGCCAGCTGCCCCATTTCCATTGGCTGGAGAAGTGAAGGACCCTTGCTGATCTGGATGTTGTGGAAGCTGTGGCCCAAACGACATCTGGAAAAAGGAGTGGATCGTTACGCCTCCCGCATTAATGGCTGCCACACCAGTTGGGGCAACAACTACCATCCGTTTGGGAGATAGCTTTTTCAGGTTGCGCAGAAAAGTGGTTTTACCTGTTCCAGCCTTTCCAGTGAGGAATATATTCTGGTTGGTATATTGTAGAAAATCAAACGCAAGTTCTAATTGCGGATTGGTCTGTATTTGCATTGTGGAGGAACTATCGGGCATAATATGGGCTATGGCTAGTAATTGTTGTAAATTGAATCGGAATTTGAATTGCTTTCATAAATGTTTGACTTTAAACAAAGATAAAGAATTACAACCAGAAAAAGGTTCAATCCCATCTGTATTGTGCCATTTAAAATAAATTGAATGGTTTATCCATGCCAATATATTGAAGATATTTCAACAAAAACAGCAGCCCGGAAAGTCATTCCAGGCTGCTGCTTTATTTGGTTGAATATCCAGTGAATATCTCTTCTTCTTTCGGTTTTTAGTGTTTACTGAAAACTGCGACTGTTAACTGTTAACTGACCACTGAAGGCTGAGGCTCTATAATTTCAACAGTCTTTGCTTTTGGTGATTTCATTGTACTTACCAGAAGGGTAGCGATTAATAGGAATACCCCGGCGACAATGTATCCATTGCTGTAAGCGCCGGTCTTATCTGCAACTATACCGCCAAGCATTGGACCAATGACCCCTGCAACTCCCCAGCCGGTAAAGATCAGTCCATAGTTGACCCCCAGGTTTTTCATCCCGAAGTATTCGGCTGTTGTGGTTGGGAACAAGGAAAATACTGCTCCGTAGGCCAATCCTGCAATTGCTGATCCCATAATGAGTAAAGGAATGGAAGTGTAGAACATGAAAAGGAACATGTTCACGGCCTGAAGCATGAATACAATCATCATGGCCCTTGTCCTTCCAACTTTATCGGACAATACGCCTGCTCCTAATCGGCCCACAGCATTGAAAATGGAAAGGATAACAACCAGCATAAAGCCTGCAGTTTTCCAGTCAGCCTGTGCTACTGCAATACTTGGAAGGTGAGCTATGAGCATCAACCCTGCTGTTGCAGCCAGCAGATACATGACCCACAGTAAATAAAACTGTGGAGTACGGGTAACCTGGTTCCAGGTAAAATCATTTCCTTTTGATGCTACAGCTTGTTTGCTGACAACTTTAGGAGCTTCAGCTTCCTGAGGATTTTTAAGGAAAAAGGACAACAATATCACTACTGCAATAGCGAAAATGCCTAAAATGATAAACGTGTTGCTGATGCCATACGCTTTCAATAGACTGGCTGTAACGGGAGTGATATAGACAGGAGACAGTCCTACACCTGCAACTACGATTCCGGCTATCATTCCTTTCTTGGATGATTCGAACCATTTCATGGCACAAGGTGTAGCAGCCGAATAACCAAGACCAATACCAGTTGAACCGATGACCCCGAAGGTTAGAACCATCATCATTTGGCTGGTTACAAAACCAGAGAGAATAAGACCAGAACCCAGCATGATACCACCAAAAATAGTAACCATACGAGGCCCATATTTATCCTGTGCCCGTCCTGCAAAAATCATCGTTAAGGCAAATACCGCTGCTGAAACGGTAAACGGAAGGGCCGCTTCGGTATTGGTCCATCCCCAGTCACTTACCAACGCTTTTTTGATCACGCCCCAGGAGTAGAGAACGCCCATGATCAGGTTTATGCCCAATGCGGCAAAGGTGATGATCCAACCTTGTTTGTTAGTCGATTTGTTCATTTTAGTTAAGAGATTTTTGGGTTCTTAAAAGAATGAATAAATATTCATTTTTGCTAATTTTGCCCAAAGAAATATCTTATTTGATACAAAAATACCCGTAACAGCTATCATTTGAAAGATAAAAACCGATCCTACTTAAAGAACCGGCTTCCTGATATGTATTTTTAATCGTTAATCGTTCATCTGATATTCCTCTCTGCCAGGACATTCCTATTGAAAGATCTGTGGATATTTCCTGATAAAATAAACCGGCGTACAGCTCCATGCATGGCAATAGCTGTTGACGGGATAAAATCCGTAAGGAGAAAGCAAATCATTCTTTGGATCATACACCTCCCAGAATGTATCTGCTCCTTTTTTGACCATCCCTCCCCAGTAGCCTATTAAAGAACTCTTCGCCTCTTTATTCATTCCTGAATTGATCAGTGCCTGGATAAAATAATGGTACAAATAAGGCCCCCCGGGCGTTAATGCCTTTTCCGTATTTACCAATGCCTTCAAGGTTTGCTGACTTTCCTCTTTTGAAAGAACCCCACCCAGGATCATCCATATTTGCGAGGCATACGATATTTGTTTGTCCTTTCCCGATTCAAATAAACGGGATGTTGGATTATACAATTCCTTGCGCGAAGCCTCCTTCATTTGCTCAATAAGACCGGGCACATCTTCCAGTTCTCCCTGTCTGTTGAGCAGCTTTGCCAATTCATAAGTTTGTTGAAGCGCATAAATGGATAAGCCTTGCAAGGCGGCCTGCTTGTTCAGTCCTTCTTTCCAATCGAAGAACAGCCACCATTCTGCATTGGCCTTTTCATAGTCTAAAAGACCATTGGGCTGCACATATTTGGTAATGATATCCAGTTGCCGTTTGGCTAGTGGCCAAAGGTCGTTGGCCGTTTCCAGGTCATTGGTTGCCGCAACATATTCTTTTAAGGCAACATTATAAAGTAAGCAATAATCAAATAAATACTGACCAGCCTGGGCATGTGGCTTGGGCGTTTCAAAAACGGTTCCAACTAAATAGCCTTCATCACCACTCAAACCCGCCAATAAATAAAGGCAGCGTCGGGTCAAATCATAGTTTTTAAACGAGTAATTATTTGCCAGTGATTCAAGAAACAAATCTCCGATCCATAACCGTCGGTCTCTTTTGGGTCCATCTTCATACACTGTTTGCATGCATTCCTTGAGGGTATTTAATCCGACTTTGTCGATATCTTTAATAATTTGTTCACTTGAATTAGCCAAAGCATCAGGGACTGTATTCACTGATGAAATGGCTTTGAACTGGATGTCTGAGATATTAAAATCGAAGTAAGGTGAGCTGGCTAACAATTCTATTTTCACATACCTACATGCTACCCTCCGCTCTAAGGTGTATGTAGTCGGCATATCCATGATAGTGACCACTTCATCCTGTAACCAGGCCCTGCTGATTCCCCCTGTATAAGGATCGAATGGAATGGCCAATTCCGAAGGAACTTCCCCACAGGTAAGTCTAAAGCGTACCGGACCATCTGCCGTTCCTTGCAGGACACCCAGTTTAAAGTTGAAATAACCTGTATAATGATTGCCAAAATCGACTATTACACTATTGATTTTCTTAAAGGAAGTCTTGTAGATGGTTTCAACAGATGAAACAGGTTCTGCCTTCCATCCCTGGAAAGAGGCATCGTCCTTCACCATCTTTACAATGCCTGCTGGTTGTATGATGGTCTCTGATAATTTTGGCTTGAAATTCTCTGCTTTAATCAGCCAGTTGGCCCTGCTGTAATCTGTATTGTTCTGACTGTAAGCAATGTTGCAAAGGACTACACAGAACAATACGGTCAACCATTTATTCTTTTTTTTCATTTTATTTGGTTTGATTTGTTAGTTCCTCTTTTCCATTTATCAGACTCTGAAAATACATCAAATTGCAATAAATCTTTTTGTAAAATGACTTTCATACTCGGTAAATGGTGAATTCAGGCAAATGTAATTTTAGAATATTTGCAATTCAATACACAAAATGCTCTTTTACATACCTAAAATGCCATGACTGATTATTCTTTTTATTTCTTATCCCAAAGGTAAGTTCTTCACAGTTTAAAACCAGAACATCGACCAAATTTGACCCTATTTGACCTTATTTGAC
>DMFR01000387.1:20789-21073 GCA_003450125.1 Prolixibacteraceae bacterium
AAGTCCACCAGCACGAATTTTAACCCCGCACTCAGAAGCACCAGAAATAGACAGGTAATGATCATCTTGTTGTTGAATCTGATAGTCCCCAAATAGGAACCTGCCAATCCGCCAATGACAACAGCTATGATCCAATATCCAATGTTGCGATCAAGGGTCGGAAAAGCGGTAAGATGTCCCGCCAAGCCAGCGATTGAATTACAGAGAATAAAGAGCGCTGCTATGCCCGATGCATTTTTCACTGTTGTCCAGTTGGCCATTATCAGGATGGGTGAAAGGAATAT
>DMFR01000134.1:0-5270 GCA_003450125.1 Prolixibacteraceae bacterium
CTGTAATGTATCTGTAATAAATAATACAGATACATTACAGTTAGCTTACAGAAAGCTTACAGAAATGAATAAGAAGGTATATAGTTGGTATAAGGAAGGTAGATGTCTTAACGTTAATGTTGATATTGTTTAAATTGCAATAAAACAGCCCGGGAAGATTGGATGAAAAGTCGGTATAAAACAAAAAAAATTCCTATTTTTGTAGTCGTTGTCTTACCAAACAGGCAATTCACGTTTTGAAAACAAACAAGAAAAAAATCATAAACGATCCGGTATTTGGTTTTATCAACATCCGATCCGAATTGGTCTTTGATTTAATCGAACACCCTTATTTCCAGCGACTACGTAGGATTAAACAGCTAGGGCTTTCATGCATGGTTTACCCAGGGGCCAACCATACCCGCTTTGAACATGCCCTTGGGGCGGTTCATTTAATGCGCTCGGCCATCGGCATATTGCGCCTAAAAGGTCAGGAGATCTCGGATGAGGAGGCAGATGCAGTGACCATTGCCATTTTGTTGCACGATATCGGCCACGGGCCCTTTTCGCATGTACTGGAAAGTACCCTGGTGCAGGGCGTACCCCATGAGAGGATTTCCCTTTTGCTCATGGAAGAGTTGAACCGTCAGTTTGGGGGTAAACTCGATCTTTCGATCCGCATCTTCACCAATGAATACCACAAGCATTTTCTGCATCAGTTGGTATCCAGCCAACTGGATATGGACCGGTTGGATTACCTGAGCCGCGATAGCTTCTTTTCCGGGGTATCTGAAGGAATTATCAGCTCGGAGCGGATTATTAAAATGCTCGATGTCCGGAATGATGAACTGGTGATTGAATACAAAGGCATTTATTCGGTTGAGAACTTCCTGATTGCACGCCGGTTGATGTATTGGCAGGTGTATCTGCACAAGACGGTTTTGTCGGCTGAATACCTGTTGATTAATGTACTGGTACGTGCGCGCGAATTGGCCCTGAAAGGGAACGATATTTTCGCCACCCCGGTTTTGAAGGCATTTTTGACCCAACACATAACCCTGGAAGATTTCATTCAGAACCGGACGATCTCAGGCCGGCCTGCCCTTGATCTTTTTGCCAGTTTAGATGACAACGACATCATTGCTTCCATCAAAGAATGGCAGGAAAACCCCGATAAGGTCTTGTCCTACCTTTCAAAATGTATCATCAACCGGCGGTTATTCAAGATTAAAATCAGCAAAAAGCCCATCCCTGAGCACAAGGTCAATTTGATGAAAGAAAAGATTTGTCGTAATTTTAATATTTGTGATGAGGAGCTTCAATATTTCCTGATCATTGATACCATCTCAAACAGCGCATACAACAAGGTTTCCAGTGATAAAATCAATGTCTTGTTTAAGAATAATAAAATAAGCGATATCGCCGATGCTTCAGACATAAATCTATCGGTTTTTTCTGAAACTGTCAGGAAATATTTTATCTGTTATCCGAAAGAATTGGACATTAAGTAATTTAAATCTATTTTTGCCGGGCATTAAGAAATACATATGGAATTCAAAGCTCAAAACATAGCTGATTTTCTGGGTGGTACAGTCGAAGGCGATGCAAACGCCACTGTATCGGGCGTCGCTAAAATAGAAGAAGCGAAGCCCGGAACGTTGGCATTTCTGGCCAATCCGAAATACAATAAATATATTTACGAAACCCAGGCAACCATTGTACTGGTGAATCAGGGATTTGAACTGGAAGCTCCGGTGAAGGCTACTTTGATCAGGGTTCCGGATGCCTACAAGGCTTTTGCCTCGCTGCTTGAGCTTTACCAGCAAGCCAAAGGAAGTAAATCGGGCATTGAAAACCCTTCTTTTATTGATGCCTCTGCAACGGTGGGCCAGGATCTTTACCTGGGCGCATTTGCCTACATCGGCAAGAACGTTCAGATCGGCAATCACGTTAAAATATATCCCCAGGTATATGTGGGTGACAACACCAGGATCGGTGACGACAGCATCCTTTATTCAGGGGTAAAAATATACGAGGACACGGTCATCGGCCAGGGCGTGATTATCCATGCCGGGGCAGTGATCGGGGCTGACGGCTTCGGGTTTGCACCCACAGAAGACGGCACTTACCAAAAGGTGCCGCAGGTTGGGAATGTGGTTCTGGAAGATCATGTGGAAATAGGGGCCAATACCACCATTGATTGTGCCACCATGGGTTCAACCATTATCCGCAAGGGAACCAAGATTGATAACCTGGTTCAGATTGCCCACAATGTAGAGGTGGGTGAAAATACGGTAATGGCAGCGCTGACGGGGATTGCAGGCTCCACTAAAATAGGACACAACTGCCGTTTTGGAGGCCATGTGGGAGTAGCAGGTCATCTGAACATAGGCGATCAGGTCAACTTGGGCGCCATGTCAGGGGTTTCGCACAACATCAAATCAGACATGACCGTTTTACTGGCACCGGCGATGGAAATTGGTCAGGCTGCACGGGTTACCGCCGTTTACAGAAACCTTCCCAAACTGAGGGAACAGGTACTTGATTTGGCCAAACAGGTTGCTCAAATTAAAAAACAGATGGAAGAATAATTAATAGAAGGAATGACAGTTAAACAAAAAACACTAGCCAAAGAATTTTCCATTAGCGGTAAAGGGTTACATACCAGTTGCCAGGTGAGCATGACTTTCAAACCAGCCCCCATCAACCATGGATTTAAATTTCAAAGGGTTGATCTGGAAAATAAACCAATCATCAGCGCAAATGTTGAATTTGTGGTTGATACTGCCCGGGGAACCGTTATAGAGAACCACGGGGCACGCATCAGCACCATCGAACACAGCCTGGCCGCATTGACAGGACTGGATTTGGACAATGTGTTGATTGAAATTGACAACGAGGAAGTTCCTATCCTGGATGGCAGCGCCCGCTATTTTGTAGAGGCCATTGAGAAAGCAGGTGTGGTAGAACAAGAGGCTGAGCGTGAATATTTTGTAGTAACTGAAAAGATTGTCTATAAAAACGAGAAAACAGGTTCTGAAATTATCCTGCTTCCGGACAATGATTATTCACTGAATGTGTTGATTTCATTCAACTCTACTGTGCTTAACAACCAATACGCCTCTTTAAATTCATTGACAGATTTCAAAAGCGAGGTTGCCAATTGCCGCACTTTTGTCTTTTTGCATGAACTTGAATTCCTATTAAAAAATAACCTGGTAAAGGGCGGCGACGTGGATAATGCCATTGTCATCATTGACCGTCCAATTAGCCAGGAAGAACTGGACCGCCTGGCGGATCTGTTCCAGCATGAGCACGTTGAAGTGAAGTCACAGGGAATACTCAATAACATTGAACTGCAGTATGACAATGAATGTGCCCGGCATAAACTGCTTGATATCATAGGAGACCTGGCCCTGGCAGGAAAAAGGATCAAGGGACGCATTATTGCCACCAAGCCAGGACACAGCGCCAACACTTCATTTGCAAAACTGATTGCAAAAGCCATTCATAAGGATGATTGCAGGGAAAAGGCTCCTCATTACGATGCCCATACTCCTGTGATCATGGATGTCAACAAGATCAAAACCTTACTTCCTCACCGGTATCCTTTCCTTTTGGTGGATAAGGTCATTGACATTCAAGACAACTACCTGGTAGGAATCAAGAATGTAAGTGCCAACGAACCGTTCTTCCAGGGACATTTCCCCGAAGAACCTGTAATGCCAGGAGTACTGTTGGTGGAAGCCATGGCTCAGGCTGGCGGGATTTTTGTACTTCGTAATCTGGTAGGAAAATATTCCACCTACTTTATGAAGATCGACAATGTTAAATTCCGCAAGAAAGTAGTTCCCGGTGATACCATTGTATTCAAGGTAACCCTTACTTCCCCCATTCGCCGCGGTATTGCAGAAATGCGCGGATTGTGTTACGTGGGCGATTCCATCGTTGCTGAAGGTGACTACATGGCTCAAATTGTGAAGATAAATTAATTAGAAACAGAAAATAGTAGAAAATGAAACAACCATTGGCTTACGTACACCCGGACGCAAACATCGCAGACAACGTCATTATTGAACCATTTGCCACCATCAACCAAGATGTAACCATCGGTGAAGGGACAAAAATCGGATCGAGTGTAACCATCATGCCCGGAGTACGCATTGGTAAAAACTGCCAGATTTTCCCCGGAGCTGTTATCGGAGCTGTCCCTCAGGATTTAAAATTCAGGGGTGAGTATTCAACAGTTGAAATTGGCGACAATACCACCATTCGTGAGTTTGTAACCATCAACCGCGGTACTTCAGCAAAAGGAAAAACTGTTGTTGGCAGCAATTGCCTGCTGATGGCTTATGTACATGTGGCCCACGACTGTGTGGTAGGCAATAACGTGATTTTGGTAAACAATACCCAGTTGGCCGGAGAAGTAATCGTAGACGACTATGCCATCTTAGGTGGAATGGTTGCAGTACACCAGTTTGTTCGGGTAGGTTCACATGTGATGATTTCAGGAGGATCGCTTGTACGCAAGGATGTACCTCCGTTCATTAAAGCAGGTCGCGAACCTCTTTCTTATGTGGGTATCAACTCTATCGGACTTCGTCGCCGTAATTTCAGCAATGAGAAAATACGTGAGGTTCAGGAAATATACCGCTACATCTATCAGAAGGGACTCAATATTTCTCAGGCTGTTGAAATCATAGAGGCTGAAATGCCTGCTTCAACTGAACGAGATGAAGTTCTTTTGTTCATCAAAGATTCGAAACGAGGAATCATTCGTGGTTACATGCCCGATTAATTCTATCCCCAAAATAATATTAAAAAAGCCCTGATTTCCTTCAGGGCTTTTTTTATGGGTAGAGGGTTAGATGGATAGATGGTTGAATTGTTAAATGGCTAGTGGTGTGTTTCAGCTAATTTGGGCCTGTTGAAAAACCTTTATTTACTTGAATCCAAGAGAATTATAACCGCATTTATTGAAATTGGGTGCAAAATAAATTGGTAAAGTACTCCAAAAAGCCTGCACCCAGGAAGATTGGAATCTTGCCCCCTTAGTCTTCTAATCACACGGTAAAGGAGAGCTATGTCCCACCCTTCATCTGATACCCATCTGTAACTCATCTGTAACCTTTCTGTAACTTTAGGTTACAGAAAGGTTACAGATGAGTTACAGATGGGTATCAGATGAAGGGTGGGACATAGCTCTCCAGTGATAGGAGAAAAGCAGTGATCTAAAGAAAATAGGGCTTGCTGAAAAACCTATATTCGGGTTTTTCAGCAAGCCCTAAATA
>DMFR01000134.1:5403-6967 GCA_003450125.1 Prolixibacteraceae bacterium
CCTATATACGGGTTTTTCAGCAAGCCCTATTTTGACTTAGCCACTTCCAGTGTATGCCAAAACCTTGATCAGGTCGTCATTGCGATTCTACCAATGCAAAAGTTACATTTTAACCACCCAACCATCTAACCTCCATAAAAAAAACCCGATGTATCAAACACCGGGTTTCATTATCTAATTACAAATCAGTTTTAAATATTAGGCAATACCCATGGGGCGCGGTATTGCGGAATTAGGAACTTGTTGGCATCATCATCGTTGATGAATTTGCTGGCTTCAGCATCCCAATATAAGCGACGGCCTGTGCGCATGGCAATATTTCCCAGATGAGCTACACGGGCAGTGTTGGCTGCAATTTGAATACTTGCATTCAGATCGCGGTTACGGTCCTTCACTCCTTCGATGAAATTCTTCATGTGAAGATCAAGGCCCTGGCCTGTTCCTTTCTGAAAGGGAACACGTTCGATGAGATCCTTGCCCTTCTTTTTCTCCGGAATGACTTCCCATCCGTTGCGGTCAACCACCAAGGTACCGTTGTTTCCAACGTAGCCAACACCATGATCACGTCCATAATGTCCGCCATTGATGCCTGTGGCGTGATCCCACAATAGCGTGTGCCCTTCGAATTCGTACAGAGCCTGCAAAGTATCGGGAGTCTCGGCAGCATCATCCGGGAAAGCAAATTTTCCACCCATAGCCATTACCGATTTGGGCGCTTTATCTCCCATGCCGAACAAACCGTAGTCAATGATGTGTACACCCCAGTCGGTCATTAAACCACCAGCATAATCATAGAACCAGCGGAAGTTAAAGTGAAACCTATTGGGGTTAAACGGACGTTTCTTTGCCGGCCCGAGCCAGAAATCGTAATCAACACCTGCAGGTGCTTCTCCATCAGGTCTTACCGGCACAGGTTCCATCCAACCCTGATATGCCCAGGTACGCACTGTTCGTATTTTACCCAGTTTGCCCGACTGAACAAAGTCAACAGCTGCTCTCCAGTGGGGGTCGCTGCGTTGCCACATGCCCACTTGAACTACTGTTTTATATTTGTTGGCGGCACGTTCCATGATGTTTATTTCTTCGATCGAATTGCCCAACGGCTTTTCACAATACACATCTTTCCCAGCCATGCATGCTTCCACCATGGGCAAACAATGCCAGTGGTCGGGGGTGCCAATGAGGACTACATCCACATCTTTGTTCTCCAGAAGTTTGCGGTAGTCACTATAAAGCTGTGGTTTAAAACCTTGTATCTTTTCGGTGTCTGCTGCACGTCTGTTCAATACATTGCTGTCAACATCGCACAAGGCTATACATTCGGTATTTTTTTGTTGAAGGAAAGCTGTCAAGTCGGCAAATCCCATTCCATTGGCACCGATCAGGCCGCAGCGAAGTTTATCGTTGGCACCCACACAGGCACTCATCGGGATAGGCATGGCAGCAGCAAGGCTCAAGCCCACTGCCGCAGTAGTTGTAGTCTTCAAAAAATTACGTCTGTTGGTCATTCTATTCTTTATATATTAGATATTAAATTAAAGTTTAAACTTTGAACTTTGAACTT
>DMFR01000437.1 GCA_003450125.1 Prolixibacteraceae bacterium
CAATAAATGATTCCATTTACTTATTTGTTACTTTTTAGAAGAAAAAAAATACTTTTTCGCAATAAACTAACCTGAACTTCGAGCCAAGAGCGAACAAAAATTCGTACCTTTAACTAACCGGATTAAGAATTGGATTTTTGTAGTTGGATACTAAAAATGGATACCGTCAGATTAAAATAATATAATTGATTGTTGAATACATTGTGTAGTGAATTTGAAGAATAGAATGTCCTTGGTTTAAGTCTTTGTAAGCAATTAAAACTAAATAGAATAGTATGGATAACGATGCTCTTTATATAGTTCTGGCTGAAGACGATGAAGATGACCGCTTATTCTTTAAAGAAGCGCTGCAGGAAATTAAAGTAAAGACGGTCATCGATTTTGTCAACGATGGGTCTCAGTTGATGGATTATTTGAATCAACCGGGCATCCGGTTGCCTCATGTCGTTTTCCTGGATTTGAACATGCCCATTAAAAGCGGGATGGAATGCCTGGTAGAAATCAGGAGGAACAGCCGGCTCAAGGATCTGGCCATCGTTATCTATTCTACTTCGTCATCGGAAGAAGATATTGAAGACGCTTTTGTAAATGGGGCTAATATTTATATTAAAAAGCCGAATGATTTTTCATTGTTGAAATCTACCTTGGCCAAGGTGGTCAGCCTAAACTGGCAATACCACACCTTAGGTTTAAAGAAAGAAAATTTTCTGTTGAGCATTAACAATTTAAAGGATGAGGAAGAATCAAAACCATAAACTTCCAGCATAGGCCCTGGCAACGGTTTTGACAAGTTCAACATTCACCTTTTTTGCTGCAAACACTTCATCCTGGCAAATCTTATGCTCACGATGCTGTTTTTTGATTGATCGGCCATTTCTCTTTATTTTATTTCTCCTCCGGTGCCATACCTGTATTCATGTAATATTTTAATGAAGATGTGTAATATACTTGTTTTTATCTGGAATAAATTTGTGAGAGAAAATGAGTGAACAAGTATATATATCCATTTAAATCTTATCAGAATGAATAAAAATTTGAATAACCAAAATGACAAAGGGGCTCAAAGGGGGCAAATGCAACCGCAGGGAGTCCGGCAAAATGATATATCATCCCAGGGAGGTGGAACCAACCTGGATAGAGATAGGGAGCCCCGCCGGGTAGAATCCTGGAGTAATCCAAGTCCAGAGAAGGACAAAGAAATACATCCGGCTGAACCGTCAGGAGAAAAAAACCTGAACAGGGAAAGAGAAACACAGCCCTTGGGAAGGGAATCCAATTTGAATAGAGAAAAAACCCGTCAGGAGTCAACTATCGAGAAAACCATATACCGGGAAAAAGAAGCAAGCGGGGTGAATTCAGAATCCGCAAAAAACACCGGTTCAGGAATCAGCTCTCCCTCATTCCGGGCACAGGCCATGAATAATCGGGAGACTGCATACAAATCATCAGCTTTCCAATCCAGTAGTCAAAATCAGGAAAGAAAACTGACTGATGAATTAAAAGCTCCGGCAATGACAGGAACGGCTTTGTATGTAATTGCAGCCATACTTCTTATTGGTTGGGCTGTAGGCTTCTTCTATTACAATGCAGGTCCAGCTATTCATATTTTATTGGTTTTGGCTCTGGTGTCTGTTTTGATCAAAGTTGTTCAGGGAAGAAATGTGTAACCATTACAGGAGTGAATTATAGTGATTTGTTATTTCTGACCAATGGGTAGGAATGTGCTCTATCATCAAGGCACCTCTTAACGATTGGTTACGTTTTGTGGTATGTCAGAACTTTCAACGTTTTTGGGCCAAGGTCAGCACATACCCTGACCTCTCTTGCATCCAATCTAACTGCACCACGGGAGTGAATAATTAACTATTACTACCTTGAGAGGGAGTAGCAGTTTATCCATCATTAAAATTATTAACAGGATCATGTTCTCAAACAAGGACCTCCATAAAAAAACGGGAAACTCCTTATCGAATTTCCCGTTTTAATGATTTGAATCCATTTCTGTTGAGCAATGGCTAACCGAAACATTTATTGTCGAAGAACTTGACCGGTTCTTTGGAGTTCTGGCCATCCACAGTCCATGTATTGCCTGACTGAAGGAGTTCATCCATACAGGTAATCTTGCGTTTCTGCTGAACGGTTTCAATCTGTTTTGTCATTTCCTGATCATAAACAGGGGCTTCAACGCTGCGGATCACACCCATTGCAACGGGAAATTCAGGAAGGGCCATGTTGATAAGGGCTACCTGCAATCCCAGGTTATCTTCTTCCGGTTGATGAACAAGGATATCCTCACGAGTGATACCGTTTTCGCCTATTTTGACCACTTTGAGCTTCCCTTTATCCAGGATCAATCCCTTGTCTTCATTGTCTCCGAAAATCATTGGCTGTCCATTTTTCAAGAACAACTGACGTTCGGCACGAAACTTTGGATCTGATATCTGTTCGTGGATACCTTCATTGAAAATCACACAGTTCTGCAAGACTTCAACTACTGAAGTTCCCTTGTGTTGAGCGGCATCCGCCAATACTTCCTGGGTATGCTTAATGTTATTATCGACTGCACGGGCAAAGAAAGTACCGCGTGAACCTAGGACCAGTTGCCCCGGTACAAACGAATCTTCGATGGTTCCAAAGGGAGAGGTTTTGGTAATCTTTCCACGGTCAGAGGTTGGCGAATACTGGCCTTTGGTCAATCCGTATATTTTGTTGTTGAAAAGCACCATGTTCAGATTGATGTTGCGCCTTACAAGGTGAATAAAATGGTTTCCGCCAATAGCCAGCGAGTCACCGTCACCGGTCATTACCCATACAGTCAGGGCAGGGTTTGCTGATTTGACTCCTGAAGCAATAGCTGCTGCACGTCCGTGTATGGTATGAAAACCATAGGTGCTCATATAGTATGGGAACCTTGAAGAACAACCAATACCAGAGATAACGGCAAAGTCCTTATGGGCAATGTTCATATCGGCCATTGTTTTCTGAACCGCATTCATGATGGCATAGTCCCCGCAACCTGGGCACCAGCGTACCTCAGCAGCACTCTTGAAATCTTTGGCAGAATAATTAAAATTTATCATGATTAAGCCTCCAGTAATTTATCAAAGTTTTCAACTAATTCGTGTACAGAGAAAGGCAGACCTTTCATTTTGTTTACCTGGTGATAGGTGAACTGGGGTAGTTTATCGCGCAGGTAACTGGCAAATTGTCCCATGTTCAGTTCACAGACCACAATCTTTTTGAACCTGGCAAGCACTTCAGCCGTGTTGCTGGGCAATGGCTTAATGTAATTGAAATGAGCCAGGCTGACGCTTTTACCAGCATCCTGCATGGCTTTTACCGAACTGATCATGTGTCCGAAAGTGCCTCCCCAGCCAATGACCAGCAGATCACCCTCGGGATTACCCTCTACTTCAAGTTCTGGAATCATATCAGCTACCTTTAGAACTTTGGCTTCCCTGATTTCACTGTTTCTCTGATGATTGTCCGGATCCTGGTTTACACCCCCGGCATTGTTCTTTTCCAATCCTCCGATACGGTGCTCGAAACCTTCCATACCTGGAATGGCCCACTCTCTTGCAAGTGTTTCCGGATCGCGGTTATAGGGTAAATAAGTTTCGGGATTCTTTGCTTTCCTGGGTGTGATGGAGGGAAGTTCATCCATCGAAGGTACTCTCCATGGTTCACTACCATTGCCAAGGAATCCATCGGTTAGAAGTACCACGGGAACCATCCGTTCAAGGGCAATCTTTGCCGATAGGAAGGCATAGTAAAAGCAGTCGGATGGAGTACTGGCAGCCAGTACAACTACAGGACTTTCTCCATTTCGTCCATAGAGCGTTTGCAGCAAGTCTGATTGTTCTGTTTTGGTTGGTAATCCTGTCGAAGGTCCACCACGTTGAACATTGACCACCACAATGGGTAATTCAGCCATAACCGATAATCCTAATGCTTCAGACTTTAATGCAAATCCAGGCCCTGAAGTGGAAGTAACGGCAAGATCGCCTGCAAAGGCAGCTCCAATGGTGGTGCAGATTCCTGCAATCTCATCTTCTGCCTGGAAGGATTTAACACCCAGGTCTTTTCGTTCAGCCAGAGCTTGTAAAACATCTGTAGCCGGAGTAATGGGGTAGGAGCCAATAAAGAGTTCCAATCCGGCCTTTTCAGCTGCGGCAATAAATCCCCATGCTGTAGCATTGTTCCCATTGATATTGCGGTAAATCCCTTTTTCGATGGGAGCAGGGTGAACAATGTATTGAGGGGTCATGTGTTGCAGGTTCATCCCGTAGTTATAACCTGTATGCAGGACAGTCAGGTTGGCTTCAGCAATCAGAGGACTTTTTTTGCCGAACTTGGATTGAATAAACCTCTCGATGTAATCCAGGGGACGATCAAACATCCAACAGATTAACCCAAGGGCAAACATGTTCTTACACCTTAAAATGCTCTTATTGTCCAGTTCAAGATCAATCAAACTTTCTTTGGTCATGCTGGTAATCGGCACCGGGATCAGGGAATAATCGTTGAGCTTTAATTCAGTAAAAGGGTCTTTTGTTTTATACTGAGCTTTCTCTAAATTCTTTTCACTAAATGAATCAACATCAAAAATGATGGATGCCGCTGGATTTAAAAATGCTGCATTGGCCTTCAATGCTGCCGGGTTCATGGCAACCAGCACATGGGCTAAATCCCCTGGAGTTGTAATTTTCTTTTTGCCAAATTGTACCTGGAATCCTGAAACTCCTCCTACTGTACCCTGCGGGGCCCTGATTTCGGAAGGGTAATCCGGAAAGGTGGATATGTCGTTTCCAAATAGTGCCGAGGTGTCCGAAAATAAGGTTCCTGTCAGCTGCATCCCATCGCCTGAGTCACCCGAAAACCGAATGGCTACCTCTTCAAGTTCTATTACCTTTGCGTCTTTCATTCGATGTATTGTTTTAAAATCTGTCTGTTTACTTATGAATTGTCACTAAAATGGCTTCGAAAGTAATAAATTATAATACTTGAACCAATTTATGGTTAGTTTGCCTGAATTTTTAGTGTGTCAAAAATAACCATTATTTAATAAGCATGACAGGTTCGTTTTAATTATTTATACAGTTTGTTTCAGACATAAAATTACTGAACCAATTGAATGATAGTTCGATTACTCAATCTTGAAATCAATCTAGCGCCTTCAGGATGAATTGACATTTGAACGTATCGGAATTTACCTACAAACAGCAATCACTTTCAAATTCTGCTGTTCCGAAATTCCTCCTTGTTTCTTATCTTTGTAGTTCATATAAACCAATTCGTAAAATGGCATTGATTAAATCACTCCTGGGAAAGACACCTGAATTTGGTGAAAACTGCTTTCTTGCTGAAACAGCTACCATCATTGGTGATGTGAAAATGGGAAACGATTGCAGTATCTGGTACGGAGCTGTTCTTCGCGGCGATGTCCATTATATCCGCGTCGGCAACAATACCAACGTGCAGGACAATGCCGTGATTCATGCCACTTATCAGAAGTCGCCAACCAACATCGGCAACAATGTCACCATTGCCCACGGAGCCATTGTCCATGGATGTACCATTCACGACAATGTGATGATAGGGATGAATGCCGTAGTGCTTGATAATGCAGTGATTGAAAGCAACAGTATCGTAGCAGCCGGATCTGTTGTAAGCAAAGGAACACGCATCGAAAGCGGCGCTGTATATGGAGGTATTCCTGCCAAGAAAATTAAAGACATGAGCCCTGAATTACTGGAAGGCGAAATCCAACGTATTGCCAAGGCTTACGGAATGTATTCAGGATGGTATAAGGAGGTATAAAGTTCAAACTGATATTATATTGTATCGTATAGGTAGGCTTTCACCTAAAAAATGTTGAATAATTTGTTTTAGTTAATAGAATGAATTTTGAATTTTCAAAGCATGCTATAGATCAAATCGAACACAGATTCATTTCAAAGGAAATGGTATTATCAGTTGTCCTTCATCCTGATTCAATCGTAGATCAAGATGAAACTACAAGAATCTACTCAAAGCTTGTTGATGAGGATTCGAAATTTTATCTTTACAGAGTATTTGTAAACTATTTGAAGGATCCTTTGGTTATAATTACAGCATATAGAACTTCAAAAATTAAGAGATATGGTTATTAAATATGATAAGAATATTGATATTATCTACATCAAATTAACTGATGCAAAGGTGGCTGAAAGTGATGAAGATAAACCTGGTATCATTCTGGATTATGATGAAGCTGGTAATATAGTAGGCATTGAAGTTCTAAATGCTTCAAAAAAAATAAACCAACCCAATGGGGTTATTTATGAAGTTGCCTGAATGAACTGTGTTTATGTGAATTGAAAAGCCTATCTTAATGACTCGTCATAGTTGGTTTTGTAGCTTTTTTTAAAATTCTGAAGGAATGGATATAGTTGCTATTGAAGTTAAATGCGATGCCGATGTAAAGTTCTGGCTCAAAATGGCCAAAAAGACAGGAGTTAAGGCAAAATCAATTAATATACAAGATATAGCAGATTTAGTGCTTGCTGATTTAATAGAAAAAGGCATGAAAAGCAGATCCGTAAGCAGTAAAAGTGTTATGAAAGTTCTTGGAAATAAAACTGATATTTGAATATAGTAAAAGCTTAGCTACCCTGCACCTATCTGTCTGCTGTAGAATTACCTTTCTACAAATATTTTGATGCACGGCATTTCTCCCAACAAATAATTTATAACTTTGTTAAAATTCAATAGGCTCTAAAGCTATTGTATCTAGGCCAATCCTTTTAATCTCCAGACTATATGAGAAGTAGATTAACAATTCTCTGCATCACCTTTCTCCTGTTCTCCTGTTCAGAAAAGAAACCCATAACTGATCCAACGGTATTGATAGATGCTGATAATGCCTTCTCAAACTATTCGGTGAAAAATGGATTCCAAAAGGCATTTATTGAGTTTGCCCATGACAGTGTGGTTTTACTGAAAGCAAACCGGATGCCCATCATCGGAAAACAGGGCTTGATCGATAGTTATGTGGGAAAGAGTGACAGCAACATTGTACTGACGTGGAAACCCGCAAAGGCGCTCATCGCTCAGAGTGGTGAACTGGGTTATACGTATGGGTTTTGGACCTTTATAGCCCAGCACGATACTACCCGTGGCACTTACCTTACCATTTGGAAAAAGAATGCTTCAGGCCAATGGAAATTCATTCTCGATACCGGGAATTCAGGCCTTGGTAAATAAGCAACTGGCTACCAGGAGGCTGTCCAAATAGTTAAAAAAGCGAATTAAACACTAAGACACAAAGAGACAAAGGAATTCACCACAGATTACTCAAA
>DMFR01000478.1:0-2018 GCA_003450125.1 Prolixibacteraceae bacterium
GTTTAAAGTTTAAAGTTCAATGTTTAAAGTTGCGTGCCGATTCAAAGTTTCAGTTTCGAAGTTTCAAGTTGCC
This sequence comes from Prolixibacteraceae bacterium, assembly GCA_003450125.1. GTDB lineage: Bacteria > Bacteroidota > Bacteroidia > Bacteroidales > Prolixibacteraceae > Aquipluma. The sequence goes on from DMFR01000478.1 coordinate 74, forward strand.
CCAGATCGGCACGCAACTTTAAACTTTAAACCTTAAACTTTAAACCATTTAACCCTTAACCATTCAACCATTTAACCATTTAACCATCCAACCCTTTACAGATATTTCTCCAGTTGAAGTTTCCAGGTCTGATAGGCTTCTTCATACTGCGCCTTTTTACTTTGGTCTGGAGCGATGGTATCCAGTTTCTGAAGGCTGGAGAAAGCTTCCTTGGCCGATGCATAATATCCTGAACCGATCCCTGCACCACGTGCAGCGCCCACTGATCCGTCGGTGTTGTACAATTCGATGGTAGCCCCTGAAACCCCTGCCAATGTTTCACGGAAAATAGGGCTAAGGAACATATTGGCCTTTCCAGCACGGATCACCTGGGCCTTGATGCCGATTTCTTCCATGATTTCCATTCCGTATTTGAACGAGAAGACAATTCCTTCCTGTGCTGCACGGAAAAGGTGTGCATTGGTATGGGTGTTGAAGCCAAGTCCTGAGATCTGAGCCCCTATGTTTTTATTCTGTAGTACACGTTCCGCGCCATTGCCAAAAGGCAGGATGCTCAAACCTTCTGAACCGATGGCCACTTCAGCCGCTTTCTGGTTCATTTCTTCATACGTGTAGGCCTTGTTCCCCACTTGGTTGTTCAGCCATGAATTCAGGATTCCCGTTCCGTTGATGCAAAGCAGCACACCCAAACGGTTGGCCTTGGAAGTATGGTTGACATGGGCAAAAGTGTTGACCCTTGAAAAAGGATCGTATTTCACCTCACCGCTTACCCCGTACACCACTCCTGAAGTTCCTGCCGTAGTGGCAATTTCTCCCGGGTTCAGTACATTGAGCGAAAGGGCATTGTTGGGCTGGTCGCCTGCCCGGTAGCTGATCTTGGTTCCTTCAGCCAGACCCAGTTCGGCAGCAGCCTTTGCATTCACTACACCCTGTACAGAGAAAGTAGGTACAATTTCAGGAATGAATGATTTTTCAAATCCGTAATAATCCAGCAGCATGTCTGCTACCGCATTTTCCTTGAAGTTCCACAACATTCCTTCCGACAGTCCGCTGGCCGTAGTTTTTATTTCTCCTGAAAGCTTCATGGCAATGTAATCGCCCGGAAGCATGATCTTGTCTATTTTTGAATACAGTTCAGGTTCATTTTCCTTGACCCATTTCAGCTTCGAGGCCGTGAAGTTACCCGGAGAGTTCAACAGGTTGGCCAAACATTCCTTTTCACCCAATTCAGCAAAAGCTTTGTTGCCATAGACCGCTGCCCGGCTGTCACACCAGATGATGGATGGTCGCAGCACCTGTTGGTTTTTGTCCACCACTACCAGGCCATGCATCTGGTAAGAGATACCGATGGAGTCAATGGTAGCAGGGTCTACTCTTGATTCACCCAGGACATCAAAAAGGGCAAGCTTGAGGTTATTCCACCATTGTTCTGGTTCCTGTTCTGCCCATCCGGCCTGAAGGGCCGTGATTTTCATTTCCTGTTTGGGGTAAAAAGCCGATGCCACACAATTCCCGGTCTGTCCGTCAATGAGCGATGCTTTTACTGATGAACTGCCAATATCAAAGCCTAATAAGTACATATCTTTTCAGTGTTTGAGGTTTAATTTTACAGAACCGTTCTGTTCTGGTATGCTGTGCAAAGCTACTTTATGCATTTCCATTCTCAAAATTCCTATTCCTGTTGTAAAACATTAATTAGTAAAAATAATACTAAATAATTGAAACTAAATAATGCCGTATTTCCTAATGGTATAACAAAGAAAAATTGAACGCGGATTTACACGGTTTTAGCGGATTGAAAACGGATCTATGATACTTCATATCCGGATAACTATAACCAGAGACAACTGATTTTATCAGTTATTAAATATCAATGGCTATCTTTTTTGTTGTTTTAATCCGTTCTCCCGATTTTAATCGGGATTGGAAATAAATCCGTTTTCAA
>DMFR01000478.1:2204-10750 GCA_003450125.1 Prolixibacteraceae bacterium
CTTTGTTTTATCAGTAATCATCTATATTGAAATTCGATAACAAAGAGTTCCAATTACTTATGACGCTTCTAGCTCCTGCAAAATAGTAAATCGTAAATCGTTAAATAGTCAATATTTATAGTGATTTTCGTATCGTTAGTTTGCTGGGAATAACCCGATTGGTTTTTTCTCCTGCTGTTACAAATTCGGCAATCTTTTTGCCCATCAACTCAAAGTCGGTAGAGATGACCGTTATGCCATCCTTTACGTACTTTTTCATGGGCGTTTCATTGTACGAGATCACCCCGACATCCTGTCCCAAAACCAGATTTTTCTGCTCGCACTGATCCAGGAACCGCGCCAATGTCCGGTCACTGACCAGTAAATACAGCTCTCCCTGCTGAAGGTCAAACTTCTTGAAATCATACAGCACCTGGTGTTTTAGCTTGAAGTCGGTACAGAATTTCTCGAAATAAGTAACCGATATTTTGGGATGATAAGTAAACGAAGGGTACAGGTAGATGAACTTTTTATATTTCCTGATCAGCTCAATGCCGCTTGCAAGCGAATCGTACAGCCCCTGTCCGAAATCCTGGTGGATGGAAGAAGTTCCTTCCTGCACGTTGACATCCCAGTCAATCACCAACAACTTGCTGTCCGGTATCTGGCTGGTGATTTCAGGCACGCGCTCATGGTCGAAATTCATGATGATGTACTTGGTATATTTCCCCAGGCTTTCCTTGATGATCTTCTCAAAGTCATCGATGTTGTAATGGTGAAAATGGAGGTCTACAGCAATCGTTTCAGGCAGGTTGTCCAGAAATGAGCCATACAGCACCTCTTTATAAGCTTTAAAGGTATCGAGAAAAAGAAACACCTTGGTCACTGCCTTTGCCACAAAATATCCTCTGTTGGGCACAGATTCAATGATGCCCCTATTCTTCAGCTCGGCGTATGCCTTGAACACCGTATCGCGCGACAAGGCGCTTTGCTTGCAGAGCTGATTGACCGAGGGAAGCATATCCCCAATCTGCAAAAGGTTACGGCTGATGGCTTCATTGACCGAGTCAATCAATTGCTGAAACTTCAACAGGTTTGATTGCGGATTGACTTTAAAATGAAACTTACTCTCCATGCCGTGCAAATTTAAGGTGTTCTGTTCTGGTAGGCAAACATACAAATAAAAACTTCCAACAACAAGCTATGAATGGACGGATTGAACCGTTAATCTTATTGCCTACCCCTTAATAGGGTTTTGGGTATTACTTGCTCTTGTATTTCTGTAAGCTTTCTGTAACCTATCTGTAATAAATAATACAGATACATTACAGATAGGTTACAGAAAGCTTACAGAAACACAAGAGCAGGTAGCTAGAGATAGGTATTCAGGTAGTAGGGAAAAGTCTCTATTGCATTATCTCGTTTTGATTTGACAGGTTATGGTTGTCATCAAATTACGCAATAGCATAAATAATATTTCCCCAAACATTTCAGATTTGAAAATTAGTAACTTTAAAGTTACCTTTGATTTTATTTGAATGACACATGGAGAAAATTTAAATGAATGAATATTATGAAAGCAGGAAATAACAACAAAGACATTTCAAGCTGGTCTCAAATCAAAGATCAAGTTTACGGTGAAAAAGGAACAGAAAGACGCGATAACCTGGAGAGAGAGGCTGAATCTTTTAAAATTGGACTTTTGCTGAAAAAAGCAAGAGAATCTCGTAATATGACTCAAGAAGAATTAGGACATATCATTGACAAGAAAAGAACTTATATTTCCCGTGTTGAGAATAACGGAAGCAACATAACGCTAAGTACGCTTTTCGATATAGTTGAAAAAGGACTTGGCGGGAAAGTGAACATTTCGATAGACGTATAGTATTGATATTTAGCTCATGATAAAAATTGAAAATGAAAGGCAGTATAAAGCCTTGATGGAAAAGATAGAAGAACTGTTGCCTTTGGTAAACGACAAGTCATAATACATAATACAAAACACCATTATCACCTTATCTCAACCTTGCGTGTAAATGCTTCCTTTCCATTGGAGAGATTGACAAAGTAAATTCCTTTTGCACAACCCGATATATCAATGCGATGGGAGGTTTCCCGGCTTGTTACAGCATACACCTTTTCTCCGGTCATACTGAATACTTCCAAGTTGATTTGCTCTGCAGGCAACCCAGTAAGGGTAAAGATTCCATTGCTGGGATTGGGAAACAGGGAGGTTGCAGCCTGCGCTAAGTTATCTATGGTTCCTACCGTACAGGTTTCACTGTATCGAGCCCCGGAATCAATGGCATAAGACCGATAGAGCGTAAAATAACTGGCATCATTGACCTGTACGCAAGTTAAACCAGGATTGTTGGTGGCCGTAAACTTCCAATTCTTCAAAGGTAAATCACTATCATTTTTTAAATTCAGACTTGTAAGCTGATTGTCCTTACACCAGAAATAATAGAGCGCTTTACAGGCAGAAACATCCAGGTGAGTCAATTGATTGCTATTACAGAATAACTCCTTAAGTTGGGTATTGGCCGAAACATCCAAAGCAGTTAACTGATTATTTTCACATTGCAGGTTAGTAAGCAGGATGTTGGATGAAATATTCAAAACCGGTATTTGATTCATTGAGCAATACAACCCGGTAAGGGCAGTATTGGCCGAAATGTCCAAGGAAGAAAGTTGATTATCATTACAGGCTAGTAAAGCAAGCTTGGTATTGGATGAAACATTCAAATCCGTTAATTGATTATTTCCACAATACAATTCCTCCAGCAAGGTTTGGGAAGTAACATCCATGCTGCTTAACCGGTTATATCCACAGCTCAATATTTTTAGGGATTTATTGGCAGTAACATCCAGAATAGTCAATCCATTGGTATAACAGTCTAAATATTCAAGAGTAGTAATTCCTGAGATATTTAATTCTGTTAAATGATTCTGATCACATTGCAAATAGGTAAGTCCTTTATTGGCCGATACATCCAACATCTGCAAATAATTAAATTCACAATTTAGATACTCAAGAGAGGTATTGGTTTTCACATCCAGAATGGTTAAATAATTTTGAGTTCCTTCTAAATGTTTAAGAGCAGAAAGGCCTAAAATATTCAATGACTCTAAATGATTCCTGTTGCAATTTAACCAACGAAGGGATGAATGGACAGATGCATCCAAAGTTTTTATATTGTTGTAACTACAATCTAAATAATCAAGTGAAGAATTGGCAGGAAGGATCAGGGTATTTAGTACATTGATAGAACAATTCAGAGACTTAAGGGCAGTATGGCCGGAAAGGTCCAAAGTGCGGATATTATTATTACTACAGTCAATTTTTATAAGGGCCTTATTGGCAGAAAAATCCAATATACTGCGGTTGCTGTTACAGAACAAAGACTCCAGAGCAGTATTGGCTGCAAAGCTCATATAAGCTAAACCATTACCGGAACAATGTAATCCTTTCAGATTGACAAAAGCTTCTAATCCTGTCAATTTATAAATGGACTTATTATCTGCAAAAATGGTATCTTTAAATGCCGTCGCTTCACTCACTTGTATTTCACCATCCCCATTGGTGTTAATACGGGTATCAGCTACCAAAACAGCTTTAAAGTTGGCATCGGGGATAGATACATTTTGAGCAATGGAAACCGTATGTCCCAAAAACAAGACCAATAGGAAGATTAAGAAGGAATGAAGGATCAAAGGTTTCATTATATGGTTGGTTTGTAGGTTTTTATTTGGTTTTAGCTGGTGAAGATTTGTAATTACAAAATAAACTTCATTGGTTAAAACCTACATAGGAAGGATAAGATAGGCCTTCGGTCCATTCAGGGGCCGACTGTATCTTCTGATCAATGGCCAGATCAATTGCCTGACCCACACCTGAAGGGGCTTGAATAACCACCATTACATTGTTTCTCACCCAAGCCAGATTCAATATACCGTCAGACACCTTTCCGAAGGCTACATCGCCCGCTTTGATATGCTGGACAGACAACAGAGGCAGCGGTGTTGTCAACCCTTCTATGTAGCCCACCAGGGACGATTGAGCCTCGGCAATGTCTGAAAAAACGTTCACTGCTATCCTGCCTGTTTTTAGGGTATCGGTACTGTTAAGGGCGATTTGATAGGTAAAATCATCTCCGCTGTAATCAGGTTCCAGGGAGAGATTGTACTTGGATACGAGCTGAGAAGGGAATTCAATATCGGTTTTAACCAACCCATCTTTGCCTGGCCAGGATTCATAGTCATAGCTTTTCGTGAGTACGAAATTCTGACTATCACTTATCCATTTCCCATTTTCATCGGCAAGGATTTCAAAATTATAATATCCCCCATTCAGATAGCCATCACAGCGGATCACGTATTCAAGGCCATCCTTTTCAACCCTAAAACTGGTATCAATCATTTGGTTCATATCCCAATGTGACTGGCAGGTTTTTTTTATTTCTGCATAAAGGCCTGCATCAATGGTTTGATTGACCGGGAAATTGAATTGAGTCGGTTGTACAACCTCCTTTTTATCACAGTGAGAAAAAAGGCCCAGGAAAGAGATCAGAACTATGAAGTGGAATATTTTCATTTTGAATTAAGTTATCTTGTTTTGAATTGGATAAAGCCCTGCTTTATGTAGCAGATAAAATATTTAAGAACTTTAAAGATAACAAAGATAATGGCCTATTATGAAATAAAACAAAGATAGGAGAAGTAAATTGATTTTTGAATGGGCGTATTCCATATTCTTACCCGGCATACAAGAACAGAAATGTCTTGATCACTGTGGCTGACCACCGATCTTTAATCCCCCCAGCTGGTCATAATCCTGCTTCCTGTTTCCTCATGGTTTTCAATGCGCAAATGGGTATCAATCTCCTGTTGCATTTCCTCCACATGGGAAATCACCCCCACGATGCGGTTTTCCCTGCGAAGTGATTTGAGGGTATCGAAAACTACAGATAACGAGTCCTTGTCCAATGAGCCAAAGCCTTCATCGAGGAAGAAAAAGTTCTGATTGGAATCCGTGATCTTCTGGATATTGTCAGCAAGAGCAAGGGCAAGCGACAATGCCGCCTGGAAGGTTTGTCCCCCGGAGAGCGTCTTCACGCTGCGCAGCTTACCACCGTTGAGGAAATCACGTACCTGGAAACTATTGTCTTCTGTAATTTCAAGGCTTAGCTTTTGTCGGGTCAATTGGAAGAACCTATCATTGGCAGCATTGCATAAATTCTGCAGGTACACAGAAGAAATATAATTTACAAATCCACTTGTTTTGAAAAGCGATTTGATCAGGCGGATGTTTTCACCCCTTAACTCAAGATTGTTCAATGTCTTTTGCAGCACTGCCTGGCTTTCCAGATCGCTCTTTAATTTCTTGAGCAATTCAACCAGTTTGCCACACAACTGATTCTTACTATTCTGCTCTACAGTGGCAGCAGCAATTTCCGCCAAGAGTAATTCATGCGCGGAACTGTCATAGGTACGATCTCCTATTTCCTTTTCCAGCTGCACCGACTGGCTTTGCAGTAAGACCAGCTGCTGCCTGTAATTGGTCAGCTTTTGTTTCTGAACTGTCAGGTTGATGTCTTGGGCCAGGATCGTTCTTACCTGTTCCTGGGTATCATAGCCGGCCTTAATCAACTGTTTTGAAAGCCGCACCTCCAATTCCGAATGGGCTTGCTGTTCGTGCAACAGTTCCTTTCGGTTGGCATCCAGGCTTCCGCTCAGGGTATCTTTTGTTTTGCGTAGTTCGTTGAGTTGATTGGTTAGCGTGCTAAATTGCTTTTCCAGATAGGCATATTTTTGAAGAAGAGTAAGTTTCTCCTTTTCAATTTCAACTGAAGTTAGGGTCCGATATTCAATGATATTCAACAAATGGATCTGTTCAGAAAGTGTACTGATCTCAGTTTGCCCAATGGTCAGGGCTGTTTTAATTTTTTCTATTTCAGCCTGGAACTTCTCCTTGTTCTGTAACTCCTTATCCAGTTGAACGACCAGTCTGGCAAGTAGATCTTCAAGTTCTTTAATTCCTTTCTGAAGTGTTTCAGCCAAAGTGAATGCCTGAGTTACACTCCCCTCTTCCCTGAAAGCTTCCCATTGGAAACGATCTGTATGAACCTTCATTGTTGACTCGAACTCTTTCCTTTTTGCAGTTAACCCCTCAAGGTGAGATGAATTGAATCTCAATTGGATGGAAAGATCAGAAAGCTTACTGATATTTTCAGCTGCGACAGCAATCTGCCTTTCCAGATTCTCTTTGCCTTTAAGGGCCTTAGATACAGCTTCTGCTACACTTTCGGCACTGAAAACAACAGGATGTTGCAACGAGCCACAAAGTGGACAAGCTTCACCCTCATGCAGGTTCACTGCATACTCTTCAAGCTTTGCCTGTACCCTGTAATGCTCAATCTCCCTTTCAATTACAGCGATTTGTTTCCTGAACTGTTCAATCTGAACTTTCAAGAACTGAATCCCTTGCGTAATATTGGTTCTATCAGAAAGATTTAAAAAAATAGGATCACTGAAACTAAATTTGACCGCTTCATGAATCCGGGCTATTTCCTTCTCGTATTTCTGAATCTCGAGTTTTAAGAGTTCAAGCTGCTGATTGAGATTGTTTTTCTCCACATGCCATGTTTTTACCTTTGAGAGCATGGCAAGGTCGGGAAGCTTCGCCTTTTCAGCTTTCAGAAAAAGGTCCTGCTTTTCCCTTTCCCTTTTAAGATTTTCTGCACTTGTTATGGTTTTATCCAGTATTAACTTGCCTTTTTTAATCCGCTCCTGCTCCAATAAAACAGATGCCGATAGAACATTCAACCGGGCCATCTTTACCAGCTCTTCGGCTTGTTGCCTAAGTGAATCACGACTGTCATAGGCGGTCTTTAGTTCCGAAAAGCTTCTCTCCGCTGAGGTAATCTCGTCTTCTGATTTCTTTAAGCTGACTGTTTCCCTCTCAATCAGTAAGGTTTTCTGGGTGATCTTCTGGGTACTTATAGTCAAGGCATCCAGCAAGCTTTTAAACTCAATCAGGCATTGTTCGTAATGGCGGATGGTTGTTTCAAGGGCTGTATATTCCGGCTCAAGTTCTTTCAACTGCATTAATTGAAGCTGAATGCTGTTCAGTTTTTTCATCAATTCCTGCAACTGTTTCCATTCTGCTTCCTTCTTCTGGTTTACAGCAAGCGTTTTGCCCAGCTGAGTGATAGCCAGCTTTACCTGCGTAAGCTGTTCTTCATATAGCATTAACTGCTGGGGATCAATGGTGCCGAGTTGCTGGAGTTGTCCTTGTATATGCTGTCTTTGGGCATTGTTTTTTGATTCGAGTGAAGTGACTTTATAAAAGAGTTCGAAGCGCTCCAGGTTAAACAACTCTTTCATCATCTGGGTGCGGTCCTTATTTCCCAGTTGCAAGAACTCCTGGAATTGTCCCTGTGGAATGATGATGGTGCGTTTGAAGTTGTCGTAACTAAGACCTATGGCCCTTTCAAGACTTTCAGGTTCGATGGGGGTCCATATACCACCATCTTCCCGATAAGCCGTCCTGTCGAGTGCTCTTACTTCTTCAAATTTTTTTCCGCTGCGTTTGCCTTTTACTACGGCCTGATAAGATGTTTGCTCTTTTCCTGTTTCAAAGATAAATTCTATGAATAAATCATTCGACTTCAGGTTCATCATGTTGTAATTGCGGTTGTCTCCTGTAATATTAAGCCGATCGGTCTTGCCATACAGAGCAAAGGTAATGGCTTCCAGGATGCTTGATTTGCCGCTTCCAACCGAACCGAAGATTCCAAACAGCTTGGCCTCCGTCAGTTTTGTAAAGTCAATGGTTACCTTCTCCTGGTAAGAGTATAAACCTTGTATGGTGAGTTTTATGGGTATCATAGATTACAATTTCAACACAAATTGATTATTTTAAATTCACCACAGATTACTCAGATAAACACAGATTAAAAATTAAATTATTTGTGTTAATCTGTGATATCTGTGGTGAAATTCTTCTTTAAATTTATTTTTTTTTATTCACCACAGATTACTCAGATAAACACAGATTAAAAATTAAATTATTTGTGTTAAACTTGTAGTATCTGTGGTGACATCTTTCTTTAAATTTTATCACATTATAATTCTAGTTATTCCCTTCTTCATATCTGTCACATTGAAATTCATCAATAATCCCAATTTTAATTCTGTCAATTTCAAATAAGTCATCAACTGGCCTTTATAAAGTGGAATCATTTCAGTGACAGACTTCAATTCAACAATTACATTATCCTCTACCAATAAATCGATACGATAGCCTGCATCTAATTTAACACCATCATAAATAACTGGTAATGGTTTTTGTCGCTCTACCTTATAACCCATTTTTATCAATTCGTGTTCCATACATACTTCATAGGCAGATTCTAGAAGACCGGGACCAAGGGATGAGTGTACTTTATAAGCCGCACCAATAATGTCGTAACTAATTCGGTTTAAAGTTTCCATTATTCAGAATAGTTTCAAAATTGATAAATGCAAATTGATAATTCTTTATATTCACCACAGATTACTCAGAT
>DMFR01000241.1:0-2524 GCA_003450125.1 Prolixibacteraceae bacterium
GCAAGGTATAGCCCAGGCAGGTAACATAGGTACATCAAATAGGGGATTGTCACTTTTGCTTCGTCGCAATGTCAACCAAAAATACAGAGTAGTTCACAACGATGATCAGGGCGTCATCCCGAACTGGTTTCGGGATCCCCTCATTTTACTTTAAATTCTTTTTGTTTTAAGCTGGAAGAGCGTTTCATGGAGATCCTGAAACAAGTTCAGGATGACACTCCGATCTTGGTTGCGGAAGGCTGCACAAGAAATTCCTTCATTTTATCCTTAACAGGGTAGGAAAAATTACACTAATTCAGACTATCGGCGCGGATCGAATCGAAAGGTTGGATACAATTGGTCGTATCGGCTAACAGTCCCCGTTGGGTATATAAACTATCGCTTGCGTTGATGGATCCGGGGGCGAGCGAAAGTTGATTATTCATTAAAGAAAAGAATAAAACCAGTGTCACCAAACCGGTTTTCAACCATAGGTTTTGAAATGAAAGCAACCATCCGAAGAAACTGGAGAAGGAGTTTTGCCTTGGCTTTGAGGTTCTTGATTTCAGCAGGTAAGCGTACATCAGCCGATCTTCGATGCCTGGGTCGGGCTTTCCAACCTGGTCGGCATGTAAAAGCTGGCTAAACAATTGATCTGGATTGCTCTTGTTCATATCTTCGGTATTAAAATTCAATTTCATCTTTTAAATAATTCAGTTTATCAGCCAGTATTCTACGGGCATTAAACAGTCTGGATTTAACGGTTCCCTCGGGAAGGTCGAGTATTTCGGCCACTTCACGGATGGAAAACTCTTCTCTATATCTGAGCAGGAAGGCTGATCGATGTTCCTCGCCCAGTTGATCAAGGGTCTGAAAGATCTTTTCAATCACCTGTTCGGGTGCGATGGTGGTTTCATTCAGGTAATCCATGTGCGGTTCCAAGGCTTCGTGTTGATGGTGAGCCTGACGGATGCCCCGGCGGCGGTATTCATTTTTACACATGTTGTTGGCTACTGAATACAGCCAGGTATGAAATGCATAAGCCGGGTTATAACTGTCAGGCTTTTCGATGATCTTCATAAATAGTTCCTGCAAAAAGTCGTTGGCCTGTTCGGATGAATTGCCCAGCATCCGGTAGAAATAATAATACATGCGGTCTTTATACCGGCTGTATAACTCGCTGAAGGAAGCCTGATCGCCTGAAACGATGTGCTGCATCAGCTCATTATCCGTAGATGTTCTATTTTTTCTGCGAAAGATCAATTCGATGTTTTTTTAAGAATAAGCCAGATTAAACTTAGATATGACCCTACAATCATCAGAGGTGCAAGGGTGATCCGACGGAAACTGAACATTTGATCGTTGAAAACGTTGGGATCGGTTGAACTTCCACCACTCATCAGAATGAAACCCAAAGTTAAGAAACTGATGATTAGGATCAACGCGATGTATTTGTTTTTCTGAAAAATCATTTCTTTTTTATTGGCTGTACACGCCAAAAAGGAAAGGTTCAGAGGAAAGAAGAAAAAAAAAAGAAAAAAAAATCTTTTCCACTTCAGCTAAAGCTGAAAAGAATACGTCCTCGATTAAATAATTGATTGAAAAAGCGTTGAAGATTAAACGTTGAATTTTTAGTTGTTTAATTAAAAATGTCAGCTTAGCATTTACTAAACTGACATCTTTAAAAACCTAACGTTGCTAATTCAAATCATTTTTACTAATTAACCTTTTCAATTTCCTCCTTAAGCATTTTCTCAATCTCATTGATTGAAGTTGAATTAAAAATCAGTCGATCATTGATCATGATGGTTGGAGTACCATAAATACCGGCAGATTCTAGTTTTAATAAATTATCTTTAATCTTTTCAGATATCGCTTTATTTTTGAAATCAATACCAAATGCATTCATATCTAGTTTAAGATTTTTAGCCATACGGAACAAAGAAACAGAATCCGGAATAACTTTTGCATTAAAAATAGAATCATGCATCTCCCAAAATTTTCCTTGATTTGAAGAGCATTCCGACGCAATCGCTGAATTGGATACATAAGAGCTATAATGGGTAAAACCAAAACGTACTTTCCCTTTATATTGATTAAACAATTTTTCGAGGAAAGTATTTTGTTCTTTACATATGTGACAATCAAAATCAGAAATTACCAAGAAAGTAACAGGGGAATTTAAATTTCCTTTGTAATGAACGATCAAGTCATTAATCGTAATTTTGGGTGGCTTTGGAGGTTTGAGCAGAATGGTAATCTGATGTGCCTTTTTTAGCGAATCAACAAATTGGTTGAGTAGATACTTTTTGTAGCGTGTCATCAGAAGTTCTTGACCTTTTATAGAATTCAAGTCATGAAAAACCAATGTTTCGCGTAGTTCAGGAACAGTGTTCGGGTAGCTGGTATGTTTGGCAAAATTCACAATGCTTTCGTGTGTAATCTTTCCTTTAAAAAGGCTTTCTTTGAATTCTAAGACTGACAGCTTTTGCTTTTGAGCCTCTAGCTCCAAGACCCGATCTTCAATAACCTGATCTAAAGCAAC
>DMFR01000241.1:2689-3447 GCA_003450125.1 Prolixibacteraceae bacterium
GAAGACCTGCCAAATAATTTTACTTTAGAATGCTCTACTTATATGTAACGTTGTGTTTTGTCCCCATGTCCCAGTTGCTTCTACTGTATTAGGTATTCCATCCGTTTCAGGAGTTTGTACAGTAAAAGATAATGCATTTGCGTTGCCAGAATTTTCGTCATCGCTAAAAACAGTTCCTTGTTCATTACCAAAACGGCCAAAGACGCCATATGATCCTATACTAAAATCAGGTAATGTATATTGTGAATTAGCCAAGGCTGGAAAAAACTGGAATCCCAGGTATGTATTTTTTCCAAAATTGCACCCTCCATATGTACCTGAAATTAGTATGTTGTTAACTTTGACATAGTTTTTGTTATAAGAATCTTCATTATCAAAGAGTCTTGTAACCGCAATTGCTCCGGTAGGAATATTTCCACTTAGATCAAGAACAGCATAATCGAAATTGGTTCGATTTAGCATTGAGCCATCAACAATACAAAAGTTGTAATAAATATTTCCACCATCAGAGACAGAAATATTTCCAGTCCAATTACCTGTTATACTTGAATTATTGGCTCCGTCTTCGCAGTCCATATAAACTTCTAAATGTTTATCTGTACTACAAAAACCGTTTTGAATTACACCGATTGGATTACTTCCAGATTTTAGATATGTCTGCTTTTCTGAGAAACTCTCTTGCAATTCTTCCAGAATCTTATGTTTGGTCTTATCATCACCAGAGTATTTAACAACGTTATTGATTCCATCACCAATAG
>DMFR01000024.1 GCA_003450125.1 Prolixibacteraceae bacterium
CTACACACTGCATATCGTCGGCAGCGTCAGATGTGTATAAGAGACAGTGATTTAATTTAATATTTTTCATTTTTCAGTCCTCCTTTACCCTTGTCTTTTATTTTTAGCAACTATAAAATCCACAACATTCGTGCCTAAACAACAAATTACACCCCTGACTGTTAGTTAAATAATCTTAAACAAGGAAGATTTTTTTTGATGTTATCACTTTTCAATTCATAAGTATTAACCTGAGTTCGATTTATGGGAATGTAAGCAATGGTTGATCAACAATCCAACTCAAAAAACTGGGGTTAAATAGTTCAGCGTATTTTCTCCCACCAGGTCTTGATTTGAATTCAATTGTCAGATGGCAATGATACGCCTTCCAAAGTTTTAGTGTTAATTGAGTGTAGCTCGTGTATACTTTGTGTGTACTGCCGTGTTAACCAACACATAAGGTACACTCCATGTACACACGAAGTACACTTAAACATTGGCAGTCGTATCATTTCCATGTGACATTTGAAGGGAAAATCACCCCCCGATAATTATTGATCTTTTGGCTAAGCCACTGAATGTTTATGAGTTTTAGTTCGTGGAACCAAATTTCGGGAAGGGGGGTCTGATAAGACCGCCGACTTGGAACTTTAAACTCTCATAGCCAATACCCCAAGGCATCCATTAATTTTTCATTCAACTTTCGGTCTTTACCTTTAAATGGATGGCAATGAATATGGATAGCAGGATTAAAGTTTAATTCAATGATGGCATAATTATGATCGTTGGCTTCCTGAGCAGGTTCAGAAATCATCATGTCAAGACCTGTAATCCTGACATTCAAAGCTTTTGCTGCTTCCAGGGCTATCCGTTGATAAGATGCAGGAATATCATCCGTATAGTCGATGCTGTCACCTCCTGTGCTTATATTTGAATTCTCCCGCAAATAAATAGTTTCTCCCATTTCTGGAACCGTATCGAAGTGTTTGTGCTGTGCATTAAGAAACAAGCTTTCCGCCTCACCCAATTGAATTTTCTCCAATGGGGTATGATAGCCTTTTCCCCGCAAGGGATCCTGATTCTTCATCTCTACCAATTCCTGGATAGTCTTCAATCCATCACCTGTTACATTGGCAGGCTCACGGTGCAAAATGCCCACTACTTCATTGTCAATGATAAAAAACCGAAACTCCTTGCCTGGTATAAACTCTTCAATCAGGATCGTGGAGTCATGTTCAAATGCAATGTCTACAGCCCTTTGGAAGGTAAGTTCATCCCTGTTTTCCTTTAGGATGGTTATGCCGATACCGAAGTTGGTTTGATTGGGTTTTACCACCACTGGCTGGCCCTGAAGCAAATTAAAATCCGACTTGGCTGTTTCGGCATTGGTGTATTCCGATCCTCTGGCTACCCTTAATCCATGCTCTGCCAGTATTTTCTTGGTGACCAGCTTATTTTCCATGGCCAGAATGCTTGCATAATTATCCAAAGAAGTCTTGGTCGCCTGTTTAACGTATTGGATATTTCCAGTTTTTACAAGCCTTATAAAATTCTCTTTTCGATCCAGTATCTCAAACGAGACCCCTCGTCTTATCGCTTCACGCAGTAATATCTGTGTTGAAAGTTCCATGTCTTCCAGTCCGATGAAATTATAATCTTTAAGCCGGCTCTCTTCCAGGTAATCATGGGCCATCTTCATGTGATAAGGAATATATCCTATTTTCAGAATACCTTCCAGTACATTAAATACATTGCGCTTCTTTGGATTTTCAACCAAATACCTGGAATGCAACAACGACTTAAGATAATCGTCGTTTTTGATTTCAAGCTTTTGAAACAAATCCATCATTTCCTGTATATGAGTGGATGCCTTCTGCCAGATATTGAACTGGACTCCATTTTCATCTACAACAGAAGGCGGAGTATTTAATCCATACAAAGCCACTCCACCATGGTATTTATTGGCTTTAGACTGAGCATTGGCTTCAAAAACATCTGCTTCATCGCTCAATAAACCATACAAGCACATGGCATGTAAGAAATGAAGCGCTTCTTTGGTAATACCTGCCTTGGTGAGCGGGTCGATGTCAATAAACCGAAGTTCTATATAGGAAATATGATCAGGCCCATTGATAAACTTTGGCCGTACTGGTGTATAGAGTTCTTTGGGTGCCACCAACTTCTGTTCCCTTACCATTTGATCGATACTGCTCTTGAAATTAATCACAGAACTATAATCGGGATACAATTCACCGATGTTTTGGTAACCATAGCAGCTGTTACGGATTGAAAGGGCTACCACGTTGTGGTCAATGGGATATGGAGCCAGTTTGCACTGAAGTGTCATGGTTGAATCTACCACAGGACTGTTTCCATAGAGCAAAATATAGAGCCACCGCATCCTTAATAGCTGACGGACAGTTTTCAGATAAGCAACATCCTTAAATTCTTCAAAAGTTAGCGGGGGATTCATCTTGCTATAAAGCGTTTGCAATAACTTGTCGCTAAACGAAAAGTTGAAATGAATTCCAGAGAACATCTGGTTTTTGGCTCCATATTTTTGAGACAGGAATTCCCTGTATTGCCTGTCCGCTTTTCCATCTTCCCCATATTGAGCAATAGGTATGAGTTCATCATCAGGTAAAATGGGTGGAATACTTTGCGGCCACAAGTATTCGTCGGTCAATTCCAGGCTAACGATATCATGGATGGTTTCCAGAAAACCCAATGCCTGCCTGATATCTGGCAATGGAGGCGTAATCATTTCAACCTGGCTTTCTGAAAAATCTGTGGTGATATAGGGATGTTTCAATTTATTGCCAAACACCTTCGGGTGAAGAGTTTGTGCCATGTTGCCGCGTTTATCCACACGGATATTTTCTTTTTCAAGTCCAAACAAGCCATCAAGCCAACTGTTTCCTTTCAAAGAATTGAATGCTGACTGAAAAAAATCACGTTCCATAACTTTATGATGCATTTTGTCTTTTGATAAACGATTTAAACAGAACAATATAAAGCACTACCAATAAAGTTCCCTTTGCCATACTGCTAATGCTGATGCTCCACCAAACAGATGAAAGTGCATTTTGCCAAAAAGCGATAAATACCAATGCCATCGGAATTCTCATGACCGTTAGCGTAATTCCGGTGATCGCCGGTATATTGGTTTTTCCCCAGCCAAAGAAAGCTCCCGTACCAATTAGCTCCATTACCATGAACAGTTGCGAGAATCCAAGAATGATGAGGTATTCACGTCCCATAGCCACACTTTTCGCATCGCTCAGGAATATTGAAAACAGTGGTCCTGCAAAGGTGATCAAAACGGCTGAGGTAATGGTTCCCAGAATTAAGGCAAGAAGTATACCGGAGCGAAAAGCCTGCCATTGTTTCCGGTAATCACCTGCCCCGAATGCCTGCCCCGAAATGGTAGAGAGGGCAGCCAAAAAACCTGCAGCAGTCATGTAAGAAATGGCTTCTACCTGAATACCCACCTTTTGTACAGCAATGGCTGTGGGTCCCCAGTCACTGATAATCCGTGCCATGCCAATGGCAACGAAGGTGAAGGAAACTCGTTGAATAGTCGGACTTAATCCCAATCGCATCAAATCTTTCAAAAGAGAGCTTTGAAAAGCGGTTCCAATAGGCTTCAGGGTTTCATAATTGTTTAGCCTGAAGTAAAACAAGAGGGTTCCGGTAGCCTGCGAAATAATGGTGGATATTGCTGCCCCATTGATTCCCATTCCTGCTCTAAAGATAAACAGATAATCGAGAATGATATTACAAGCAAATGCCGTAGCATTGATACGAAAGGGAGTTTTACTATCACCCGATCCAATAAATACACTTGTAAAAAATAGATTTTGAAAGGTAAAGGGAATCGCCAGCCCGACAATCATTAAAAAGGAAACGGCTGCCATTTCAATTTCAACATTGTTGAGATGAATCAGACTGACCAAGGCATTTCCAGCAAAGAACAAAAAGAGGTAATACAGCAATGCCAATCCGATAATGGTCAGTATGCCCGAGCGAACGTAACTTCTGGCCAATTGGGGATTTCCATTACCAATGGCATGTGAAACTCTAATACCGGCGCCTACAGTTATCAAAGCAGATAAGCCCCAGCTCAGATTCATGAAAAATCCTGCAGAACCTACAGCCGCCACCGCATTGCTGCCGAGCCTCCCCACAAAAATCATGTTGATAAAATTATAAGCCATCGTCATAAACGAGGAGCCAATAACCGGTAGAGCCAGCAGAATCATCTGTTTCATCATCGGACTCATTCCGATAGGAGAATACCCATTTAATCTGCCATTTTTAAGCCAAGCCATCCAGATAGATTTGATTAACGATATGTAGACGCAATAGGAAACAAAGGGACGCAACTAATTCCTAAAAAACATCATCTCTGTTAAAAAATATCTTTACTTTAATGTTGAATTGATTTAGAGGGTTGGATGGTTGGATGGTTAAATGGTTGGATGGTTAAATGGCTGGATGGTTAAATGGCTGGATGG
>DMFR01000263.1:0-11353 GCA_003450125.1 Prolixibacteraceae bacterium
AACCATTCAACCATTCAACCATAACATCACATTCTTCTTACTTGCCTTTTGCTTTTACGCATTCCATAACCGTATAAATCAGGATCTTGAAATCGACATAAAGCGATATGTTTTTGAGATACACCATGTCGTACTGAAGCCTTTCGATCATTTCTTCCACGTTGGAAGCATATCCATATTTCACTTGTCCCCATGAGGTAATTCCAGGTCTTACTTTCTGAAGATGGGTTACGTAGGGAGCTTCTTTGGCAATTTGGTCAATGTAGTATTTACGCTCAGGACGGGGGCCTACCAAGGACATTTCACCCCACAGCACATTGACAAATTGAGGAATCTCATCCAGGTGAGTGCGTCTCAAAAACTGCCCGATACGTGTTATCCTGCAATCGTTTGAACTGGAAAGCAAGGGTCCGTTGGTTTCGGCATCCTTGACCATGGTCCTGAATTTATAGATGGTAAAGGGCTTGCCAAATTTCCCCACCCTCTCCTGGTTATAGAATACGGGGCCTTTAGAACTGGCCTTAATCATAATGGCCAGGATAATAAACACTGGCAAGAAGAGCATTAGCGCCAATAATGAGATCCCGACATCCAAAATGCGTTTAGTCTTTTCCTGCCACACAGGCATGAGCCCATTTGAAATTTTCAGCAATGGCGTGCTGAAAATGGTACTTGTTTTTGGCTGGTTTGAAAGAATATCAAATAAATCAGGAATACCCCAAACCACATGGACCCGATTTTCAAGGATGGTCAATATCTCACTAAGCAGTTTATGCTCAGATGATTCCAGTGCAATAATGATTTCTTCTACTTCCAGATCATTGATCACCTTCTGCAGGTTTTTATATGTTCCCAGGTTGGGCGCATACTTCTCCAAAGGGTAGGCATCCTTTTGGTCAACGGTCAAAAATCCGATAACTTTGTTTCCCGCAGGCCTTTTCTGGACCATCATCTCTTCAATAATACCTACCGCTTTCTGATTTGCACCGATAACAATGGTATTGAAGCCGATAATTCGATTGTGGATCTTATGAATTGTCCGGGTAGTGATGATCAGCCTAAAGAGGTAAGTAAAGCTAAAATGAAGAATAAAAAGGGCAAGAAACAGGTTGTAGTATTTTTTGTAATCGCTGATCGAGTCGTTCAGTAAAAGAAGAAAGAATATGACCGTAACGCCCCCCAATGAACTCATGAAAGTTTTGCCCAGTTCAAGAAGCCGTGATTTGCGGTAGATATTAGAATATTGTCCGGTGATGTAATAAATGGTAATCCAGAAGAGGGGAATAAAAAACAAGGCCAGGTAATATTGTCGGGTAAAGTCAAGTGGAATTTCGATACCAAATTTAAGCGGCTCAATATAAATTTTCCGGTAAAAATAGAACAATGTCCAGCTTAACATTGCCGCAATAATATCAAATACCAGGTATCTGGCAACTTGTAAATTTTTATGCATAGAATAAATTAGCTCAGGTTACGTCTGCACGTAACAACGTTTCAATTCTAAAAATATTGTACAAAAGTAAGCTTTTAATCTTAAAATTGAATTTCATGGAAACGCAAATGTTCACTGATCTCATTCACAACGCGCACTCCATCGAGAAGATTATCAAAGGAATTGGCCGGTTTATCGTGAAGGTGAATGATGCGGATGAAATTCAAAATGGCAGTATATTCTTGATTAATATGGGGATAAGCGTTATAAAGCGGCTGTTTGAATTCAAACCTGGTCAAGCCCCTGGCATTGAAAATCTCACAGCAGCCTGGAGTTCTTTCCTTGGAGACTGTCAGATTAACCACTGAGCTGTTTTCATACTCAACTCTTATATTGACGATCAACTGATCTTCGGGATCTTTCAGTGCGAATACTTCTGTTTTTTTATATTTGTCGTGAATCACCCTGTTGATGGCTGTCACCAAAAGCAGCATTTCACTGGCGGGTTTCAGGGAAGCACCTTCAAAGCATGTTCTTAAATTGATCAGGAGGGGCTTTTCATATTTATGGACAAAGGGATCAAAATGGGGAATAAAATCAAACGGATTGTAGATGTAATTAACAATCCCGGCTTCCTTTTCCAGATCGATCAACTCTTTTATTTGCCGAATGTTTAGATTGGGAATCGCTTTCAGGTAAATATGTTTGCTTTTACGCACAATTAACCTGATCAGGTCACTGCTGATACTTTTGTCGCTAAGGATCAGGATAGCATCCGATTGATCCATGAGTCCAATAGGGTTGAAGAACTCCGTAAAGTCCTTCGGAACAGCTGAATTCCCTGAGAAGTATACTCCGGCAATGGTAACTTGTGGCATGGTTTTTAACAGCCTCATAAGCTCCGGATTGCTTGTTTGGTCGCCAAAAATTCCTAGTTTTAACATAGACGCAAAATAAGAATAAATTAAAAATACGTAATTTTGTTGGACTAAATACTTTTCAAGTATCGATTGTTAATAACCTTTGCTTTTACCGGTTTATTTGATCGGGGAATTAGCTAAATTTGAAAAAAGAATAAATTTATGGATTTCCAGGATACACTACGTCATCAGGGTTTAAGAAAAAGAATGGTGGAAGGTATTCGTATCAAAGGTATTAAGGACGAAAAAGTACTGGAGGCGATGGGGAAAGTACCGCGACACCTGTTCATGGACAGCAGTTTCCTCCAGTTTGCCTATAAGGATCAGGCATTTCCCATAGGGGCTGGACAAACCATCAGTCAGCCTTTTACGGTGGCCAAGCAAACCCAGCTCCTGCAGGTTGAGCGCTTCGATAAAATCCTCGAAGTAGGAACCGGATCGGGCTACCAGGCGGCCGTTTTGCTGGAAATGGGCGCCACGGTATATACCATCGAGCGACAGCGCGAATTGTACCTCAAGGCACAGTCGCTGCTTCCGCAAATCGGCTATCACCCAAAATTCTTTTACGGTGACGGCTACAAAGGTTTACCGACTTATGGCCCTTTTGACAAGATCATTATCACCGCAGGAGCTCCCGGAATTCCGGAAGAGCTGCTGGCACAACTTAAAATTGGCGGGCGCATGGTAATTCCGATGGGACCACGCGAAAAACAAACCATGTACGTTCTGGTAAAAACCAGCGATACCGAATATTATAAAGAATCCCATGGTTCATACATGTTTGTCCCCATGTTAAAGGGAACAGACAAGTAGGAAGAAGTGCCTAAAGTAGGAAGAAGTGCCTAAAGTATTTAGAGTGAACTAAAATGCCTAAAGCTAAAGATCACTCAGTTCAAAGTACTATAGACCCTCTTGGCACTTTAAATACTTTAGTTCACTTTAATTACTTTAGTTCACTTTAAATACTCTAGTCACTTTTTAAAACTTTAAATACTTTAGTTCACTCTAGACACTTATAACTTTTTTCTATGATCAGCATTAAAAAATTCACCTTTAACCAGGTACAGGAAAATACCTTCATTGCATACGATGAAACCCGGGAATGCGTTATTATTGATGCAGGGTGTTATTTCCCCCATGAACGGCAGGAACTGGATGCCTTCATTTCCAAACAACAGTTAAAACCAGTAAAGCTGATCAATACCCATTGTCACTTCGATCATATCATGGGAGTTACTTATTGTAGAACCAAGTACCAGATCGACTTTGAGGCCCATGAAAGTGAAGTCCCGTTGATTGAACAGGCTTCAGAGCATGGCGATCTGTATGGCATCCCAATGGAGCCGGTGGATGCTCCTGATTCTTTTTTCCAGGAAGGCGATCAGATTACTTTTGGGAATTCCAGGCTGCAGGTCATTGAAGCGCCGGGTCATTCTCCAGGCGGGGTGGTCTTTTACAATCCTGATCAAAAGATACTCTTTGCCGGTGATGTATTGTTTTACGGAAGTATTGGCCGCACTGATCTTCCCGGCGGAAGCTTTGAGCGTCTGGTGGGTAATATCAAGACCAAATTGATAACACTTCCTGAAGAAACGGTCGTGTATTGTGGACATGGCCCTGAAACTACCATCGGTTTTGAAAAAAAGAACAATCCGTTTCTTACGTAAGTGAAGAGTGTTCAGTGTCAGTTGGCAGTTCTGCAATTTCAGACTCTATAGCTGATCTTGAATAGAGCAAAAATCATTTTTTACCATCATCGAATCTATTAATTTTGCATCTTAAAGTTAGAAATAACAAAATATAAAAATATGGCAAGCGATAAATTTGTAATGCGTCACATTGGCCCACGCGATCAGGAGATCCAGGAAATGCTCAATTCCATTGATGTTTCCACGCTCGATGAGCTGATCAATCAGACAGTGCCTGAAAACATCCGTCTGAAAAAACCGCTCAACCTGGAAGATGGATTGACTGAGCGCCAGTATTTCCGCAAGATCCTGGCCCTGGCCTCCAAAAATAAAGTATTCAACACCTACATAGGAATGGGGTATTACGACACCATTACCCCTGCTGTGATTTTGCGCAACGTACTTGAAAACCCGGTATGGTATACCAGTTATACCCCTTACCAGGCTGAAATTTCACAAGGACGCCTTGAAGCGTTGCTGAATTTCCAGACCATGGTGTGCGAACTAACAGGTATGGATCTGGCCAATGCAGGTCTGCTCGATGAAGCTACTGCGGCTGCTGAAGCCATGGTGATGATGCACAATTCACGTTCTCGTGCCAAAGCCAAATCGGGTGCCAATGTGGTATGGGTGGATGATAAAGTATGGCCTCAGACCCTCGATGTATTGATAACAAGGGCAAAACCCCTGGACATTGAGCTAAGAATTGCTCACTGGAATGATTTTAAGCTGGATGAAAACACTTTTGGAATCATCGTCCAATATCCCAATTCCGACGGGCAGATCGTTGATTATTCTTCCCTTGTAAAGGAAGCGCACGGGAAGGAAATATTTGTATCCGTGGCTGCTGATTTACTGAGCTTATCCATCTTGACTCCCCCGGGAGAATGGGATGCCGACATCGTCTTTGGAAACTCCCAGCGGTTTGGGGTGCCTATGGGATACGGTGGACCTCATGCTGCATACTTTGCTTCAAAAGAGGCCTTCAAAAGAACCATGCCGGGACGTATCATCGGCGTATCCAAAGATGCATATGGGAACCGTGCCCTTCGTATGGCTCTTCAAACCCGGGAACAGCATATCAAACGGGAAAAAGCAACTTCCAATATCTGTACCTCGCAGGCCTTGCTGTCAAACATGGCTGGTTTCTATGCCGTTTACCACGGACCGGAAGGGATCACTCAGATAGCCACCCGTACCCACGGGATTGCGGCCTTGCTTGAAAAAGAAATTTCAGCCCTTGGTTATTCCCAGCTCAACAGTACTTATTTCGACACCATTCGTTTTGCCCTTCCTCGCTATGTGAAACGCGAAGACCTCGAATGGCTGTCACTCGAGCTGGAAATGAACTTCCGCTATTTCGACAATGGTGATGTTGGACTGAGCATTGACGAAACAACCAACCTGGACGACATCAATTGGATACTGGAAGTATTCGCTAAAGCAGCCAATAAACCTTTTGTCCGTGTAACCGAATATCCAACCAGTGTTTCCATTCAGCCTGAACATTTAAGAACTTCCGGCTTCATGAAGCAGGAAGTGTTCAACAAATACCGTTCTGAAACCGAGATGGTGCGTTACATTAAAAAGTTGGAGCACAAGGATATTTCCCTCACCCATTCCATGATTCCACTTGGGTCGTGTACCATGAAGCTGAATGCTGCAACTGAAATGCTGCCCCTCAGCTGGATTGAATTTGGAGGCATCCATCCATTCGTACCAAAGAACCAGGCAAGGGGCTATCATGAAATGATGGAAGAACTGCGCAGGGACCTGGCCGAGATTACCGGCTTTGCCGATGTCAGCCTTCAACCCAATTCAGGAGCAGCTGGTGAATATGCAGGATTGATGGTCATCCGTCAATACCACATCAGCCGGGGTGATGACCATCGCAACGTGGTGCTTATTCCTTCTTCAGCTCATGGAACCAACCCTGCAAGCGCTGTGATGGCTGGTATGAAAGTGGTGGTCACTCCCTGCGACGAACGCGGAAACATTGATGTGGAAGCTTTGCGTCAGAAAGCAGAAGAATTTAAGGATACCTTGTCCTGTTTCATGGTGACTTATCCTTCAACACATGGAGTGTATGAATCATCCATTACCGAATTGTGTGAAATCATTCATTCGCATGGAGGACAGGTCTACATGGATGGCGCCAACATGAATGCCCAGGTTGGATTGACCAATCCAAGCCGTATTGGGGCCGATGTATGTCACCTGAACCTGCACAAGACCTTTGCCATTCCTCACGGAGGTGGCGGCCCTGGCGTAGGTCCTATTTGCGTGGCTTCTCACCTCGTTGAATTCCTTCCTTCACATCCTGTTATGAACAATGGGCATGTGGGAATAACTGCTGTATCTGCGGCCCCTTGGGGAAGCGCTTCAGTTTTGCCCATAACCTATGGATACATCAAAATGCTGGGCGCTGATGGACTCAAACGTGCCTCTGAAATAGCCATCCTCAATGCCAATTACATTGCCTATGCCCTGAAAGACAACTATGGGGTATTGTATACAGGAGCAATGGGCCGCTGTGCCCATGAAATGATCCTGGAATGCCGCCATCTAAAGGCCATCTCAGGGATCTCGGAAACGGATATCTCCAAGCGACTGATGGATTATGGATTCCACGCCCCCACCCTTTCATTCCCTGTTCACGGTACCCTGATGGTTGAGCCTACAGAAAGTGAATCGAAACAGGAGCTGGATCGTTTTATTGAAGTGATGAACAGCATTTACAACGAAATACAGGCTGTTGCCTCAGGCGATCTTGACAAGGAAGACAATCCCCTGAAGAATGCCCCTCATACCTCAGATGTGGTCACTGCTGATGAATGGAACCATCCCTATAGTCGCCAAACAGCCGTATTTCCACTTGCATGGCTGAAGGAAAATAAATACTGGCCCCCTGTAGCCCGTGTGGATGATGCCTTCGGAGATCGCAATCTGGTATGTACCTGCGAATCCATTGAAAGCTATCAATAGGAATATTAATCATTGAATAAAATAGTAAATCCTGGCAGGTTGCAGAAACCTGTCAGGATTTTTTGTTATAATAGTTGACACAATGTCAACTGTTTTATATCTTTACCTTTGGATAAAATTTAACAGTTTGTTTTTAAAGGAGGAATTACGATGACAATATATATTTTAAAAACAGACGTAGAATACGAAAATGCCTTGGCACGCATTGAGCAGATCATGGATGCTGAACCCAATACACCTGAAGGCGATGAACTGGAACTGCTTAGTCTACTCGTTGAAAAATATGAAAAAGAAACATACCCATTGCCGGAAGCCGACCCTATTGATGTGATCCAATATTACATGGAGCAAAGGGGCCTGAAGGCAAAGGATTTGGTTGGAATCATCGGTGATAAGGCCATCGTTTCTAAAATTATGAACAGGGAGCGAAAATTAAACCTGAAAATGGTGAGAAACCTTCACCAAAAAGTAAATATTCCCTACAGTCTTTTGATGAATGAGTATTAATTCATTCCCTATACCTTATCTCCTTTTGCTCGTGGGCTTTTGCCGGTTATCGTAAAAATTAAGGAGTACAATCGAATCGTTTTTACGGATATAAAATACAGTAATCTGCTTGACTAAAACGAATCCCCGAATTTGCCTTTCTGAATTTTCAACTGATCCAATTTCAGGAAACGCAACCAACAAATCCAAAAACTCATAAGTTTTTCGAACAAATGCCCGTACAACCTTCAAGCCCCATTGTGACTGCAAATAATCAAGAATTCGCTCAAAACTCTCATTAGCATCTTCTGACCATTCAACCGTTAAAGCCATTTCTTGTGTTTGGCTTGCATTTGCTCATTTGAAATCAATCCTTGACCTGATTGAACTTCCCTTTCAATTTTCAACAATTCAATTTGTTCCTCTTCTGTCAATCGATTCCACAATTGACCATCTTTGGTCGCGCTTGCCTGTTCCATGATGTGATATAGCTTTATCAATAACTGCTCATCACTGATCTGATCAATCAAATGATGAAAATTGGTTTTGATTTCATTTGTATTCATGGGTTCGTTTATTTCAAATTTATATTACTATGCTTTCCCCTTTTGTAATATCTTTAGGTATCGCCGATCTAATTCCTGATTTCAAAGGTAACGAATCTGATTTGAAATAAGTTCTGGTTAGGCGCAAAATTCAGAAATCATTTCATCCCCTGTTACTCCTGTTTGCCTTAAGAGGGCTGCAAATTTTCAATATTTCTTATTCTATTGGGCAAAGCTAATAGGCCGTTAAATTTAATTCAAAATTATCATCCCTGGAGGAAAGCTATTTTCAAAGTATTTACATTAAATTTGAATACTACTTTCCCAATACCAAGTCAATACAAAGTCCATACCAACTCAATACCAATTCCAGTGTTAATGGGTAGCTTACGGGTACATTACGGGTACATTACGGGTACATAATGGGTTCATGAACCCGTAATGTACCCATTATCTACCCATTATCTACCCATTAACACTGGAATTGGTATTGACTTTGTATTGAGTTAATATTGAATTAATAGGTACCATTATTTACCCAAAACTGTCAGTAAGGACAGGAGAAGGTGCAGGTATTGGTTTAAAGGGTATAATTTTGGACTAGCGATATTCTATTACAGAGCAATTCTGCAAAGAATATTGACTCGGGTTGATAGGGGAATCTACATAGAAAATTATCAATAGAAAGAAGACCTAAAAAAAATAAAAGCTCATCGATTCCAAAGAATGATGAGCTTAAAAATATCTGTCAGGTATAAAATTACATGAACCGATTGGTTGTATCCCTATTTTCTACCGTGTTTTTTGACTTGCCCCGGTGCATAAGCCTTTGCACTCTGAGCCCCTGTCATCTTTTTCATTTGTCCCGGGGGAACTTTACCGTTGGGCCTGGTAGAAACAACCTGCCCTTTGTGATAGGTATGCACACGATACACCTTGCAACTTGTTCCGAATAATAAGAAGACCGAAAGTACCAGCAGAAGTAAAAAATGTTTATTTGTTTTCATATATGAATGTTTTTTGATCAACATAGAACCCTGTCATGGACTATTAGTTATTTAGATTCTGCATCGCGTTGAATTCAAAGTAAGCGATTTGTTTTCATAAAACGGTCAGGATAGGTACTTATTTTAATTTTCGCAATGAAAGTCCTTTAGCATACCAGCTTTACATATCTGAAAAATTAGTATCTTCACTCCAACATTTCACACAGTCATGGAAATTTTTATACTCACTATCCTGATACTGATCAATGGCTTCTTTGCCCTCTCGGAAGTGGCACTGACTTCGAGCAAACAGCCCAGGCTGGAACAATTAAAAGCCAATGGGAATAAGGGGGCACGCACGGCCTTGAAATTATTGGAGAACTCCGGTGAATTCCTTTCTACCATACAGGTTGGAATTACCCTGATCGGTATTGTGACAGGCGTTTATGGGGGAGTACACCTGGCCGATTACTTTACACCATTTTTCTCACATTTCAACTTCACGCATCCCTATGCCTACCCTATTGCACTGACGCTTACAGTGCTTATCATTACATATTTTCTGGTGGTGATTGGTGAACTGGTACCCAAAACCATTGCTGTACGTAACCCGGAAAGGATAGCTATCGTGGTGGCCCCTGTAATTTATTATTTCAGCAAGGTATTTTATCCTTTTGTACGCTTGCTGGATCTTTCTACAAACCTGGTCAACCGAATGACAGGAATAGAATCCAATACAGGACAAATGACCGAAGGGGACCTGCGGCATTTTCTGAAAACAGCCTCCAATGAGGGGGTGATCGAGAAAGAGCAAAACCTGATGCATGAAAAAGTGATGTACTTTTCGGGTAAACGGGCCAAGCATATCATGACCCACCGTACGGAAGTGGAGTGGATTGATATGGATGGAACCAAGGAAAGGCTTCATGCTGAAATTATAACCTTGAAACATACCAAGATATTGGCCTGCCATGGCTCCCCGGATGATTTTGTGGGGATTCTGAACATCAAGGAATATCTCTTGAATTATTATTCCAAAAGGCCTGTCGAAATTGCTCAGATCATTCATTCCCCCATCGTGATTCCTGTCAATGCAGACGCCCAGAAAGTGCTGTCGCTTTTTAAGGAAAAGCAAACATATTTTTCCGTTGTAGTCAATGAATATGGCGACTTTGAAGGTATCATCACCCTGCATGATATCCTGGAAAGTATTATCGGTTACTTACCCCAGGAAGGAGAAATTGCAGAACCTGACGTTTTTGTACGCGAAGATCGATCGGTATTGGTAAGTGGTGATGCGCCGGTTGAAACACTGGTCGATTTGATTGAAGACTTTATCATCGACTTTGATGAAATTGATTATTCAACGGTTGCCGGTTTTGTCTTCAGCCAGATGAACAAGGTTCCTGAATTGGGCGATAAGTTTACCTATTCCGATTCCATCATTGAAGTGGTCGACATTGACCACAACAAGATAGACAAGGTGCTGATTACCAAAAGAAGTGCCTAAAGTATTTAAAGTGAACTAAAGTACTTAAAGTTAAAAACCGCATAGATGAAAGTACTCTAGGCACTTTAAATACTTTAGACACTTCTTCAAATACTCTAGGCACTCTAGTTCACTTTAAGTACTTTAGACACTTCTTCAAATACTCTAGGCACTCTAGTTCACTTTAAGTACTTTAGACACTTCTTCCTACTTTAGTCACTCTTAAACTAACTTGGTTCCTATTGATGTAAATATGGCGAGCAATTCATTCGCTTCTGCCAATATTGCATTTACCTTTCCTGATTCTGCCCATGCAAGTTCCTCAATTAGTTCAAGCCAATAGCCTGTTTCACTTGCCGCTCCTTCACAAATTGTGATTTTATTACTAAAATCCGCTTTACTTCTTGAACGGTTGGCTTCACGATAGTTTGCACCAACACTTGTACCTGATTTTGTAATTTGATTTCTAATCACTCTGGCTTCAGGACGATTGGAAAGTGCAGATGACAGTCTAATAATACTGATAGCAAAGATCTTAGTTCTACGTTCTAATTTCTTTGCAAATTCTTTATTTTCCATGGGATAAGGTTTAAAGTGTCTGAATTACCTAAAGTTAATAATAAGTTCATTAAGTTTCAAAAGTTATGTCCTTTAAATTCAAACATTAGACACTCTAAATACTCTAGTTCACTTTAAGTACTTTAGTTCACTCCAAGTACTTTAGGCACTTCTTCCCACTTTAAGTACTTTAGTTCACTCCAAGTACTTTAGGCACTTCTTCCCACTTTAAATACTTTAGTTCACTCTAAATACTTTAGGCAC
>DMFR01000263.1:11566-12242 GCA_003450125.1 Prolixibacteraceae bacterium
CACTCTAAATACTTTAGGCACTTAATTTCACTCTTTCTGATATACGATCTTTCCCTCTTCGCGTGTCACTTCCTTTCCTGAAGTTATGGTCGAATGGTATACATACAATCCTTCGGGAGAATGTTGTTTTTCAGGATTCCAGGTCAACAAGGAAGAACTGTTGGCACTCAATTGGGCCTTGAATTTTCTCACCATCTTACCTTCGGTATTAAAAATGGACAATTGAATGGACCGATTATCTACATGTAGAAACTGAAAATTAAACTGCCCGTTGGATGGATTGGGAAATACATTCAGTTGTGGCTTTCCTTTTTCATAATCATTAATTGCCGTAATCAGGGAAGCTCTTTTTAGAATGAGGGATTTATTGGTGGCACCCAATTCATCGTACACCTTGGCCGTAAGATCGAAATCATGGGTTCCTGAGCAAGTCCAGTTAATTTTGAAAGGGGCTTCAAATGCTTCTCCAATCTTGTGCCAGCTATCGAAGAACTCTACCTTGTAGATACGGCTATCGGCATCGGGATCAGAGACAGTGGCTTCAATGATCAATTCGTCGGTAGCTTTGTCTAGATTGGTTTTCTTTACGGTCATTTTATCTACTGTAGGCCTTTGATTGGCAAGGTAAGTTCCTTTGACGGTATCGCACAAGAATCCATACACCACTGCATTGAAG
>DMFR01000263.1:12335-13309 GCA_003450125.1 Prolixibacteraceae bacterium
ACGGTAAACTCACAATTCATTGGGCTGGGATAATTGCCGAACCAACGTTCATGTCCGGGCCAGTCTGTAACATTAACAGGATAAATGCTCTTGAATGCCCAGGCCATTTGCCAGGGGCCTAGTCCTGTTTCATAGGATTCCTTTCTCCATGGCCCATAAGGGGTAATGCCGGGAGCCATCTCATCCTTACCGTTGTACCATGAATCCATGTGAAAAACACGTTCAGGCCTTCTCAATCCCAGTCCGGTGATCCATGTAGTATTTAGGGGATTGTTGCCCAGAAAGTAATCTGCTGTATTTTGAATACAGGTTTTATAATCTTTTGCCTTTGCCGGATCGGTATCTTTAGTCATGTACCATGCCATCATAACTTCAAAAACTTTGGGAGTGGTTGACTGACCAACGAGCATAGGCATAAAGAAATCACCACCCCACCGGCAGGCCCTGTTATTGGCAGCCGTTAATGATAGATTGGCTGTTGTCTTGATGGCAGATATAAGCTTGGTTTTCAAGGCTGCATCTAATGTCTGGTTTTTCATGGCCGCATATACGAATGATCCAAATCGGTTTTCATCATTCAGGATACTGCTGGAAGATATAGAAGCCAAATCAATTTTAAGTTGATCATGGTATTTACTCTCTCCGGTTAACTGGTATAAACTTGCAGCAGCGAAACTACGGATGTCTTTCAGAAGACTCCCCATCGCTGGCTTGGTTAATTCATCACCTGCTCTCGTATTGGCTTTTGCCCAGTCATATGCTTCACGAGCCTCTTTGGTCCAATCTACACCTTCAGGATCTGCTACGTTGATTGTTTTCAGGCAGAAGGCCAGTTGTGCGGCCAAGGCTGCATATTTATAGGTCGTATGGGGATCTTCACCCGAAATGATCCAGGTACGGTCAATATCTTCATACGAGGGTTTACCCTCACCATCTCCACCGAAATGGTCACCACAAACGCGTCCTCCCACTCC
>DMFR01000263.1:13485-13767 GCA_003450125.1 Prolixibacteraceae bacterium
CCACAAACGCGTCCTCCCACTCCACCGGTACCATAACCCTTTGCAATGATTTCATGGCGGGTGCGGTAATAGTAACGGATCAGCCAGCTTGCTTCATCCAGGATATCAGGAATGCCATTTTTGCCTTCAGGAATATTCAACTCTCCATCCCCATAGTTATCAGGGGTAATCTGCCAGGCCACCATTAACATAGATGGGATTACCATATGGGTGTAATAGCCATCCCAGTCTCCTGCATCCTGATACCATCCCCATGAATCTATGGGACCTTTCATCCCGGCT
>DMFR01000263.1:13950-15066 GCA_003450125.1 Prolixibacteraceae bacterium
CCTTTCATCCCGGCTTCGATGGCTTTCTTGTCGGGATGTTCCGTATTGCTGTCATCATTGTCTCCGTTGGTCCAGTCAATGAACCGGGAGGTGGTATATTTCAACTTACCAGCAAAGCCAGGAGTAATCAATGGATTGTGTGGAGCTTTTCTTTCAAATTCGGTATAGGGTTTTTTGAGTTCTATGCCGCTTCTGTTGTGGTATAAGCCACGGATGGAGGTATAAAACACATCACGGTACAGATCGTCCGTAATTCTGAAAGGGAATGAAGAACCGATGCCTTCCACCACCAGCTTATAGTCGCCCGGTTCTTTGAAGGCCGAGAAATTACATTCATAAACATCGGCTGCCAGGAAGTTACCAGAGGGTGTTTCTGTAACCTGACCTGTTTCAGCATTGGTTTTAGTTTTCCTGAAGGTTAGCTTGCCTGTAAAAGCAACTTGTTTGGTAGTTAGGTTCAGGAGATAAAAATTCTTGCCTGAGTAAGCCGTAAGATTGATGCTGCCCTTATCGCCAGCCCAATGGTATACATAGCCGTATTTTTCAGTGGCTCCTGGCGTATAACCAATTTGATTGACGTGGACCGCTTCTGAACGTTGCTGCTGTTCATTGAAAGTAAAAGTCCATTGGGAGCCGTTATTGGCCAAGCTGCCAGTTTGAAGCTGATACGTTTTATTGGATTGCAGGGGCTGAGGAAGATAGAGGTAAATCCAGTGTTCTTCCACATGATCGGGACCAGGGTTTACACAACCGTTTGCCCAGTTCTGACACATCCAGGTAAATTCAGTTCCCTTGGTTTTGCGTCCAATATCTGTAGGATTTTTTCCCTCTGTATAGTTGGTGTCATCAATACTCTTTAGCAGATAATTTATAGGTTTTACCGCTTCGGTTGTATTGAGCATTTCGACAATTACCTTTTCGTTCGAACGTGCTTGTCCTTTCTTGTGATAGATAGCATACCCATCATCAAAATGAAGCATCAATATCTGGTTGGTCAGAGGTAGTACTTCCACCAGATCGGAAGCGTTTATCCTAAATTGGAAAGCCAGTATAAGGAAAAGAACAAGAGCAAATCGGTTCATATACAAGTTGGTTTAGTTGATTTGGTTATTTCTT
>DMFR01000263.1:15244-25309 GCA_003450125.1 Prolixibacteraceae bacterium
TCTTAAAATAGAATCTGTAAAAATTCTATTCACACAAATATAACAATAAAACTTGTACGTACATCAAATCATTATTTCCAATGATCAATACTATTATTTCCGCCCATAATATGGCCTATAAACCTTGATTTCATGTATCGGTAATTTCAACCTGTCCTGCGCAATAATTTCTAATTTGTGAAGAGTATTGGGTATGCCCTGGAACAGAACGATACCTGTATTCTCTGTTTCTGGTGCTCCTGTATTTTGAATAGAATCTACGCTGATTGAATAGGTTTTCCATTTCACTTCATCACCTGCATTGACGATTGTTTTCATAACTTTGTATGAACGGTTCAGGTGCCAGTCGCCTCCCTTTTCGGCATCCCCCTTGCTGATGATTACCCGCTTTGAAGTTGAAACAAAATCTTCACTTGCTTTGCCCGAACCATCCTTCCCGGTAACAGAGCCACTAATTTCGAAACTGAAATCCTCATAAGGAACTGTGGCTTCGGTAAACTTACAGGTCCACTCTTCAGCAATCCAGGGTGTTTGATGTTGAATATGAATCATGGCCGGTAGACTCCATGGCCAGCCTTTTCCGTTGGCTGCATAAGGACGGGTCATAAAATATGTTCCCTGGAATTCAGAAGGGCGACGACCATCCAACAATACTTTTGCATTGACATGAATAAGTTTGTTCTCAAATACCACATCAACCCTATTGCCCGAAAAGGGTAAAACCAGTTGATTTTTGTGGATCTTAAAATCTTTGCCTTCAACCATGGTAGTGCACAAATCAAAAGGGTCGGATGCATATTTGGATTTATACTCAAACAGTGGTTTAATGAGTTCAGCCATCAGGAATTCACCGTATTTATTCAAATGAACTTCATCCTTCAGCAAATCTTTTGCCTGAAGCTGATGATCGGTCAGGTATTTCTTCCATGGGTCGCGTATGTTGATCAGATCGCATTTGTATTTCTCTGCCATCTTAGGCAGAAAGTAGTAGGACATGGTATCACTCCATGCATTCTCTCCTGTAAAATGGTCAGTCTGTATGGCTACTTCTGCAGCTGTGCGACTACGTATGGTGTATAAAACAGAATCATATAGTTGATTGCTGCCATAAATGTGAAGCAGAACCATATCGGGATAAAAGGTGCTGACATCCATCTCAACAGTCTTACACAACATTTGAGAAGCAAACCCGCCAATGGCTTTGTTTTCCATGATCAGGTTGGCATGAGGATAGCGGCTTTGAATGGACTTCTTTACTTCCAGCCACCAATCCTGAACGCTGATCGATTGCCCATATATCAATATCTTCACCGTGTTGGGCTTCTCCGGAGTGCTTGACTGAAGCAAATGCATGGTACGAGAGGTGTACTGTCCATAGTTGGTCGTATCAGGCAATTCGGGCAACGGCCAAGTTTGAGCAAACAAATTCAGTACCTGAAGGGTTAGAATTAAAAGTAGAAATATTTTATTCATTGGTTGAGAGAATCAATTTAAAATTATTCAATACATGGTTTTTGCGAAGATACTGAAGTTATTGAAGTTATTGCAACCAGGGTATTTCAATTCAAATCATTTTCAATTGATATTTAATCCTGCATTAGACCAACGATATGGGCAGGGAGCGATCTGCAAATTTGACTACTTGCAATATCTTCAATAACTTCAATAACTTCAATAACGAAAGAAATAGCAACAAGCTAAAACATATTTTGATTTTCATTTGCGTCCACTTCCAAGTAATGATTCCTGGATGAATCCATCTTTCCGAATGATCCGGAGAACCCGCCAATTACCACTAATCACTCTACAAGGAAAGGCAGATTGGCTGTTGAAAAATGGCTCTTCCCGTCATAGACATACACGAACAGTCGATAAGCTCCTTTATCTTTGGGAACAGTAAAATGGATCACGGCTTTTTCTTCAGTGATCAATCCTGCAACCGGCTCAGGCACCTTCTCACCTTGTCCTGCATAGGATGCGTAAACTGCTTCTGGTCTGATTTCCCATTTATAAGTCAAAGGATCATTATCTGCATCGGTGGCAGTTACCTTGGATGAATTGACAGAACCCGCTTTCAGAACAATATCTTGGTAACGGACAAATTTCCCGATGTTGAGGGAATCAACAATGGGGGCTTGATTACTACTCAGCAGGTGACCTGGGTTACTGAGCGGGTGACTTGGAGTCACCCGCTCAGTTGCCCACATTTGGTGCATTAAACCTACCAAAGGTGATTCCAGTCCATCTACATTAAACATGCAGAACCAGGTATGGGTAGTTTCCTGCTTGAATCCTGACCAGTAAAATACATACGAACCCAAGCATTGTCCATTGCCGTTATCAATGGCAACCTTGTATTTTTGCTTGTAGCAGGTATATTTCTCCAATCCGGTCTGCTCATAAGGTGCACCCCACTTAGTCTTTTTCACTTCCCAATAGCCATCGGGGCCCCATTCTGAAATGACATACGGCTTGGTCCATCCATACTTTTTCAAGGTCTCGGGTAAGGTATAAATATCTCCATAGCTGTTGATTCCCAGCAGATCAATATCAGGACATCGTTTTACAATGTCGGCTACCTTTTCCATCATGCTGGTCCCGATAACTGTCATAACCGGATGATTGGGATCAATCGCCTTGATGGCTTTGGCAGCCTGGTTCACTGCATCCCACACTTTGGGGTTGAAAGGCTTTGTACCGGGAATATAATCCAGTTCGTTTCCTATGGCCCACATCATTACTGCGGGATGGTCCTTGGTGCTTTTTACAATATCAAGGATCTTTTCAGTCTGTTTCCGAACAGCTGTCGTATCATTGTAATTCATCCCGTAACGTTCAGCGTTGGCTGGAAGGTTGACCAAAGCGTTCAAGCCAAGTTGGGTAACCTGATCAAGTTCATTCTTTTTCCAGCCAATACGGATTGAATTACCTCCATATTGTTTTACCTTCTCCAAATAAGTCTGTCCAACCACCCCCTTGACAAAAAAGGGTTTATTATCCACCTTTAATTGCCATAGATTGCCCTCTTTCAGAATTTCAGTCTTTTGTGCATGACCAATTATGGCAAAACACAAAATCATCAGGAATAGAATTGCTCGTAGATTCATCGGGAATGATCTTTTATTTCGTGTAATTCGTTTCAATTCGTGCAATTTGTATTTTATTCAACCACCACATACATGGCATTGCGGGGTAGTATGATACTCACTTTGCCTTTACCCTTGTGCAAGGGTACGTTGGCAATTGCATATCCTCCTGCATCCAACAGGCTCGCCTTCTTCAATCCGCCGTTGGCAATAACTATCGTTGCTTGTGTATCATCCGCTTTCCATGGCATACTACCGGTATTCAATATCTTGAATCCATGCAGGTTTTGGTTGTCAGCTTTAAAATCACCTTCTTCTTCCTTCCATCCTGTAGGCTGATAAATGGTTCCAACCTGAATCAATACCTTGCCTGACTTTGCAAGGGGTTGATTATCCATGGCCACTACCCAAATGGCTGCATAGTTATTGCTTGTGCTGATCTGTACATTTCCTAAACTAAAAGTTTTGCTGCCGGACAGAAAGCCACACACTCCGCATGCCTTTTCAGAAGCTACCTGGCAGATACCCTTCCCGTAGTCCCATTCCATTTCACCTGATGAACTCTTGACCAGCTTCTTTTCCGGATCAATCAATTGAGCCAGGTTAGGGCTTATAAGGGTCTTGGAAGCATCACCTCCATATACGACCTCCACCTTACCGGTAAGGAAAGCAAGGGGTGATATTTCAGATTCAGTTCCTTTATTAAGGGTATTTTTGGTATCGCGGTTGGGATCAAAATTCGTTTCTTCAATGATTGGACTCACTTCCCGGTTCCACAGTTGAACCATCGGCTTTTCTTCATGTACCACTACTTGCCCTGCTTTAAGATAACCCAATCGGTAAAGCAATGAGTTGGCAGGAAACTGTCCAACGATTCCCGGAACAGAACAAGTCCAGCGGTTCATTGCACGTCTTCCTTCTGCGTCTTTTGTAAAATCGAAGTAAGGGTTACGGGTATAATCTACCCCTTCGAAAGAGAACCAATAATAGGCATCAAATCCTGTGATGGACTCCATGGTAGAAATCAGGAAAGGGCCTTCTGCCATGTATTTGTGTGGAAGGTTCCATCCGCTTTCTGTAATGATGAATGGATGACCAGCAACTTGCTTTACATTGACGGGCAACTTCTGAGGGTTCTTCAGGGCCGAAAGTCCCAGATAATGATGCCCAGGATCAATTCTCCAGCCATTGTTCTCTCCAAAATGCCCCGGATCGTAATAGCGGTTAAGGGCCAGCACTTCATTGGAGGTATTGGTCCAGCGTTCCAGATCATGCAGTCTTGATGGACTGGCAGTAGTCCAGTTCTCTGCATTGATGATTTGTTTGCAACCAAGTACATTCTTTAAATAATCATGGATACCGTGGTAAAAATCGTATTGCGTATCGGCAAAGAATTCAACCTGATCATGCATCCTGATGGCTTTGTATCCTGTGGCAGCCTGAGTCATTTCATAGAAAGGAATAAGATCAACCGTTTGGCTGTTCAGGTTATCTGCCGGAAGGCTGGCATCTCCCCATGCAGCAAATGCACTGGCCAATGTTCCATATCTCTTGTTCAGCCAGCTGATGTACTTTGCAGTCACCATCTTTTTCAAGGCAGGGTTCTTGGTTTGCATAGTCCAGAAGAAAACACCATCCTCGTTCATGATCTGTATAATTCCAACGGCAGGCTCATCTTTCAGGGCAACGCCGGTATAAGGGTTCTTTTCGGTATAAAGTACACGCACCCAAGCTTTGTAAGCATCCTGCAATCTGTCATTGAAATACATCACTCCCCACAAATCGTCCTTGTCGGAATAGCCTTCGATTCCCCATTCTTTGGGAAGCCAGCCTCCCATGTGCCCGTTGTGCGGCCAGAAAGGTGAAATGGTGGTATAAATCCCCTGCTTTTTCATGGCAGCCACCACTCTCCAGATATTGTTGATCTCTTTGCGGTCAACATCATAAATGTCCGTTCCTTTTCCAGCCGGGTTAATGGATCCGTGATAGCGTATCATATTGACTCCCATGTGTGCCAGGAATTCAGCATGAGCAGCCAAATCGGCATCATTCATCTCTCCTGCATTGGTATTCACAGGCCAGAAACGGATAGGCTGATCTCCTGCCATAAAACTCTCTCCATCAGCTGACAGCTTGATAAACCCATTCACGCCGGCTGTTTCTTCATTCAGGAAACGAAGACTAAGCAAAGGTTTATCAGTAGATTTATGCTCTGGGAAGACAAAATCATAAGTACCCTTTTGGGCCAAAGAGGTCAATGAGAATAAAAGAAATAGAATTACAATAACTTGTTTCATTGGTTGGTATAGGTTTAGTTTTAAGTTGGTTAATCAATTCAGTAACTCTTTTTAAAGTTAGTAATAGTTTTTAATTTACCACAATCTTGGTCGTATAATTTACTTCCAGCCCTGCAATATTCAACAGGTATATTCCATGGGGAAATTTAATGTTCATTGTATTATTGCCCTCTTTCAGTAAACGTTCAGCCATTACTTTTCCGTTCATGTCTGTAAACCTTGCACTTTTGGCTTTTAATCCATTGGGAATTGAAATGGTCAGTTGCTGTCCTGAGACCGGATTGGGCATCACCTGAATGTCACTTTTGAGGATATTATTAATGGCTGTGGCTGTCTGCTGAATAACTTTCACTTTCAACGTCTCATTACATCCCAGTATGGCAATCTCTCCGGAGCGTGTCCCGGAAATTAAGGTCGGAACAGTTACAGTTACCGTATTACCCACAACGATGGTGGTGTAAAAAGTCCCTGTTTTCTTGATCACTTCGAAGCCTTGTTCTGCATCAATGGTAAAGGATTTTGTCCCGCCTTTCAGATCAAAGTAAAGGGGATTGGATGAAACGGCCATCGTGCATAGTTTGGCTCCTTTTTCAATTGCACCTGCATCGCGTTTACCAATGGGCAAGTTCCCTGCGAAATCATGCAGGAAGGGTCCATCAAATTCCCATTTGTACAATTCATCAATGTTCGTTTTAGCATCCGCCAATGTTCCTTTTGCGATTCTTATAAAATCAACAGTTCCATTAAGAAAATTGCCCTCTGTGTTCTTACCGATCAATAGATCACCTGTATTGGTAAATGAGGTTCCTGTACCTGGGAAAACACCACTGGAGGCTCCGTTGGCCAAGGCCCCGTCAATATAAATCGTTACCGACAAAGCCGCCCTGTTCACTTCTATCAATACATGATGCCAGCTACCATCGTTGATAGCTAAAGAACCGGATTGACTGAAAGTGCTGCTTCCATTGTTTAGCAGGTTAAACTTTGCATTTCCTGTTCCATCTACCTCCATTTGGTAGCCGTAACCACCTGTTGCTGCTTTGGAGATCAATACACCTCCTGTATGTCCAGCTGTTGTTTTAAAATAAGTTTCAAGGATAAAACTGGTGGTGGTCATATCCACATTGTTGCAGATGGTTTTGCTGGTCACATCGTTATTAAGATCACAATAGGTTTTTACACCATCGAAAACCAATGCTCCAAGGGTAAAATCTTCCAGGTTGCCTTTAACGAAACTACCTGCTTCCAGTCCATAAGCTTTCAGGTGATTCTTTGGAAAGTTATTGTAGGCTTCACGATTCACAAATTCGCTGGTGAAGTAGAAATTCTCCCCCTTTATCAAGGTTGAGTCTGCCTGGTGCTTGTAGAAATGCCACTCTCCTACTACCGCTTTCAATGGAAATGGGGCAAAGAATTTCACTCCCTGGTCAATCAGTTCACTAGTTGCTGTTGGCCTGAAGTCCCCAGCAGATGGTTTTTCAAATACCCTTTTGGAAGTTTCAACTCCCACCTCTACCATGTCAGGCGTATAGGAATTGAGCTTTGTGATAAAGTCATTTAAACTGTACCCTGCTGCCAGGCCTCCTGTGATGAAATTGCCTACAAAAGATCTTCCACTGAAGAAATTCATTCCAAATGATTCAAAGGGTATACCCGAAATCCTTGTAGTGTGGTTAAACTGCCTTGAAGTACTGTCGCTCACGTTGGCCAGGTAATAATTCTGACCATCCAGTGCCAGGGTTCCATCACCCGAAGCGGTTAAGGAATTCACGTTGTAAGCAACGTTGTGTACATACATGTTGTAGTACCCCAACACCTGCATATAAGCCCCTGCATTGCGGTCAAAGCCGGTTCCTTTTACAATGTTATTGAATGCATATTGTTTGAAAGCTCCATCTAAATAGAAAGCATAGCCCAATGATTTAAGGGCTGTACCCCAATTGTAATGCCACCCCTGAGCATCTTCCGAAATATTGTCATATAGGTAGACCGGACCACCCTGCCAGCTTTCTATGCCCCCGTAATCATTGACTCCCTGCAAGGAATGGGACACCTTATTGTGGTGTACAAGGCCTCGGATGAAAGTAACAGTTGTAGTTGCACCGCTTGCTTTACCCCAGGAAAAATTGATTCCGCTTCCCCATGAATGTTCTATAATGTTTCCAGCAATTTCACCAATGGTTAGGTTACCTGCAATAGCGGGAATAGAACTGTAAAAGCGACCCAAATGACGGGTTCCATTTTCAAAGATCTTGTTCCTGAGAATGGAGACTTCATCAGGCCCATTCAGCAAGAGGGAGAAATCATCCATGAAGTTCATTTCATTGTCTGTAAAGACCAGGTTTTTACCTGTTCCGTTGGCCATGACTCCCCCGTTGAGGTATTCAAACTTGCAGTTTTTGATGACAATGTTTGAGCTGTTGTCAATCTTAATGGTTGGAACCCCATCATTCTGACCATAGCGTAAATTGTCGCAAGTGGTAAATCCAAAAGTCAAGCCGCTGATTTCAATGTTATTTTTTGCTGCTATACTGATCAGATTTGATTTGGAGGCAATCTCAATGGTGGTTGTGTTGGGATCTTTATCCCCTTCAAGGCGGATAAATATTCTGTTGGTTGTTTTGTCAAAATAATACTCCCCCGGTGCATCCAACATGAAAGGCGTATTCTCCACGTAATATTTACAGTCCTTTCCTCCAAAGTTACCATCAGCCACTGTAATGGTTTTTGTGACAGGATTATAATCCGATATCTTTTGCTTCCAAAGGGTTGACATGGTAATGGCATCTTCAATGGCCCATACATCACCCCCTTTGTAGAAATTGACATCCGTCTGAACCAGGTGGTTGACATCTGTTAGATTTAATAACCCATTGACCGTTGCCTTGGCAGTAAAGGACCACCATTTCTGCATGGGCTCTTTGGGGGTATCCACGTAATTGGGAGAACGGGCCAAATAAACCCTTTTAATCCCCGTTTCAGTTATTTCTGCTACCACCTTGGTCAGATTTCCCAAAGCTCCTGTAGATTTGTACCATACCAATTCAGGATTAGGGATAGAAGGAGCAATCGTGGCATCGGCTTTTAACCAACCTCCGGTAGCTTTTACTGATCCGTAGATGCCTGCTTCACCGGTTCCCCAATTGGGATCTGAAGTCAGCCGGATAGGATTTCCTTCTGCTCCCGATTCCTTGGCAGTCAATACTCCCCGGTAAATGACACCACGTTTAAAGATATAGGTTTGGATTCCTGAACCAGCCAACGCATTTGCAGTGGCTGATGCATCCCAGGGATGGTGTCTCCATGCTGTTGCGGTGGTTAAACCATCGTTGGCATCGCTACCACTTTCAAAATCGATATACCTGACGGAGGTTCCCTTGACCAGTTGGAAAGTCTTGGGGGCCCATTCCAGATCGCCGTTGGGCAAAACCTTGGCTTGTTGTGTTTCCCATGAATAAAGAGATGGGATCTCTTGTGCAGTAACTGACAATGACAAAAGCATCACTGCCAACAGTAAATAAGGTTTCATAGTGGTTGGTTAGTTTTCAATATCAATAAATCTTCTCCTCGTAAAATCCGTCTCCTTGATTTATTCGAAAGGTAGGTATTTTTAAAATATTATCCTATCAATAGGGGTTATTTGTGTTAGTTTAAAGTGGTTTGTTTTGCTTAAATCCAGTTTGACTAAAGCTTCAATTTAATAATACTCATATCGGTTAATATAACTAAACCAGGTTGCTGTTTCCCAGGCCGGCTCAGCACTTTCAGTAATTAAATTTCCATTTTCATCATACAAATAATAGATCACCTGAACGACTGTATCACCTCCCTGTGTTATAATAAAATTTGACATGGACAATTGATCATTTTCATAGATATGGATTTTATAAGCATCCATGTAGGAGCCAATGCTGTCATAGTATTGATTTTCCCGTATGCATAAGCTTCCGGAATATTTGTATTTGGTCAACCTCCTAAATTGATGATCCATGTATTCCTTTTTCCTAGTCAGTTTTGAATCTTCGTATTCATATTTGGTTTGATAAGATTCAATTGAAGAATTGGTAGGTGGCAGATAAATTAGTTCCTCGAAAATCAAATTCCCGTTTTGATAGCTGTATGAAGTTGAATCACTCAAGGTTGATCCATCTCCGTTAATTTGGTATACGGATTTTAGGCTCAATTGGCCCTGTTGGTTATACTTAAATAATTCAAAAGCATCCTTTTCCTGAATCCTTACCAATTTGTCTTTCGAATCGTATTCATACTCAGATATGCTAGCTGGAAAGGTGTCCTTACTGGACTGATAATGCAATACCCGTTTAAGCATTCCATGGTGAGGTGGTGTCTCAGGTGCATCCTTCTGGCAGGACATGAATACTGAAAATAGAGCAATTATTAAAATGGATATTGTCCCTTGAGTCCAAGCATGACTGTTGTGCAAAAACGACCGTCTGCTAGTATCCATTGTGTTCAGGTTGAAGGTTAGTTAATCAGTTATATATTTTAGACAATATCGGCAAACTAATCCCTGAATGGTTTCAGTTAAATTGTCGCAATGTCTTTCAAAGCTTAAACGTAGTCCGCAACCATGATCGGAGCGTCATCCTGAACTTGTTTCAGGATCTCCTCGCATTATTGAGGGGATCCTGAAACGAGTTCAGGATGACGCTCCGATCAAG
>DMFR01000263.1:25433-30589 GCA_003450125.1 Prolixibacteraceae bacterium
CCTGAACTTGTTTCAGGATCCCCTCTAATTAATGGGGATTCTGAAACAAGTTCAGGATGACGCTTAGATCATGGGTATGGACTTCACTGAAGATTTGTATTAAGCTAACACGACATTAGTGGCCAGCTATAGATGGAATGACGGATCTAGCTTCTTGCTGCTAGCCAGTAGCAAGAAGCCAGTAGCCTATAGCGACATTAGTACCCCCATTTTTTTATCACTTCCAGATCTTCCTTCACGGATTGCAATGGGGTGATATTCTGATAGGCTTCCTGTTCAATGATAAACACTTTGGTGCCCCCAATCTGACGTCCAAGGTCTGTGGCTTCCTTGGCATGAATGATTCCCTTACCCAGTACTGAGCTTTCAAACTTTTCTTCATTGGTAGACGGAATTTCATCCTTCACATGCAGCAATTCAAACTTACCGGGATACTGATGCAGGATATCACTTGCCTTGGCTCCGGCAATGTACATGTTCCCCATGTCCAGCTGCATGGCTACAAGGTCAAAATTCAGGTTCTTCATGATCAGGTCGAAGATATTCATCCCATTCAACTTATCGGTGAATTCAAACCAATGGTTGTGGTAACCGAATTTCATGCCTGACTTCTTACACAACTCACCAGACTTGTTAAAGGTATCCAATAATTGCATCATCCCGTCATAACTCTTGCGGATAGGTTCGTCAATCCATGGACTGATCACATATTGCTGACCCATGTAAGCGGCATCCTCAACGGTGTATTTCCATGCATCGGTAAAGTCTTTCTTGGTGGCGTCCCAATGGTTTTTACCCATTACCGTATGCCCTGAAGGCATCTTCAAACCAAGGTCATTCAAAAC
Organism: Prolixibacteraceae bacterium; assembly: GCA_003450125.1. Classification (GTDB taxonomy): domain Bacteria; phylum Bacteroidota; class Bacteroidia; order Bacteroidales; family Prolixibacteraceae; genus Aquipluma. Next base: position 26,279 of record DMFR01000263.1, read on the forward strand.
GACCTTGAATTCCTTGGGTGTAAAACCATAGAATTTACGGTCGACATAATTGGCATGCTCTACATTTTTGTATCCAAATTTGGCCAATTGAGTCAATGTCCCTTTAGGATCAGTTTTCATGTCGTCGCGTACCGAATAAAGTTGTACTCCAACAATTTCAGAAGGCTTTCCAGCGGCAAAGGATGTTTTAGATAGCAATGCGGTTCCTGCAAGAAGCAGTGCGCTGTTTTGAATAAATGACCGGCGTGATGTGCTCATAATTCTTTTGGGTTTAATAGTTATTATAATTCAGGTTATTAATGTCTTGACAAAATCCGTAGATTAATTCCTTAAAGATAGTTCAAATTATATTTATAATGAATCAATTTGGTTGCATATATCGTTAATGTGGTCTAACCCATAAATCAAAGCTGCTGCATCAATAGTCATCCATTGGAAAAGCTGTAAGATCAATGCATGAAGTTGCCTGACTTTTGTAGTATTTTTAACTGGAATGCCCGATTGAAAACAGATCGGCTCATGATGTGCAATTCGATTTCTGAGATTGTTGATCTGAGCTAATTGGTTAAATACATAGGTGTGATTGTATTGGATGGATGGCGTACTGGTTGGTTTTGCCGGAAATAGTTGTAAAAGGGTTTTACCTACAGCACTAAACTGATGTGGTGCAAACATATAACGCCAAAATCCAAATCCTAATTCAGCTACTAATTTGTTGTGGGTGTAATTCTGATTTAATTTGCTAATTGCATCATTTATGCTACCCGCAGTTAGTTTGCAATTTTTATTGTAAAAAATTCCATCCTTATGAGTGCTATTCTTTAGCCAGTCATTCCCATGTAAGACTAAAATATGTTGATCTATTGCATTTCGAAGTGCAACTTCAAAACAACTGATAATAGTGAACATCTCCTGAGAAAGCCTTAAATTCAGTCGGTACAAAGTCATAGCCTTTTTTGTTTGGCCCTCGCATGCCTGAACATACCGATTAATTCGTTGCATAGACATGATCGCTTCAAACTCTGAAAATTTCATGGTTTTTTGTATGTCTGAAATTGTTATCGTATATTTGTGCCATCTTATTCCCGGTAGTCCCTGAAGCAATTCAAACTATCGGGTTTCGTTTTTTAATTAGACTTTATACAAAAATACGAATTACACGAATTAATTCTGTTGTAATCGATTTTGTTTAGAGAACATTTTTTTAGCTTTTTCAGCCTATTCCAGAAAGTAGAATACCGAATTATTCAATTCCCGTCAGCTTGCTAAATGGAACCGTAAACTCAATTCCCATTAATAGTTTAAAACGTTGGCAGAAGTTGTCGTATTCCTGCCTGGCCTTGTTATAATTCCTTAATTTAGATAGCGCTGCCAGTTTAAGCTCCAAGGCATTTTCATTCACCTCGTCATAATGGGTATGAATGATGCCCGCAATTTCATTGCAGATCGCGTATTGATGCTTATCAAGGAATTCCTGCCCAAAGGCCGTCAGTACTTCTACGGCTTCGCTTTCAAAGTTTCCCTTGTACTTGTCCAATTCAGCAATCTTGTCGTCCTGGATGATGTTTCCAAGCGCATACAGGCCGATAATATCCCTTGCATTGGTGACTTTATCTTCTTTTTTCCTTTGCAGGTCCACCAAGTCAATATAGACACTTTGATCGAAGCTGATCTTCCAGTTGCGGTCTTCATGTACCAGAGCAATTCCCTCCATGTCTTCAAATATCTTGCGAAGATGGTTCATCGTTACGCTTCTGTTGTTCTTGGTGCGCGTCTTGTCCATCCCGGGCCACAAGACATCTGACAGCTCATCGGAGTTAATGCCATCATCGTAAAGCGTACTGAGGAAGATCAAAAAGAAAAGGCTTTTGATCTTACTCGAACACAGATGGGTGATGTTTCTGCCCTTCTGATCGAATATGGAAAACTTGCCAATCAACCAAATGGCATTGGTTCGTGGACGTACATATTCAACAGTATGCGCAAGGGCCAATGGCTCTTCGGCTTCCTTTTCAGTTACTGGAACAAGGGGAGAAATAACCTGCTTTGGTTGATCTGATTTAGTAGTAAATACTTCTGATACTTGATCTTCTGCATCAATCTCTTCTTCAGGCTTATCTTTAGCTTTTCTAAGTCTGAAAAACAAAAAGGCAAATGCAATTCCCAGGATCAAACACACAGGTACAATTATACGTCGAAGTGATCTTGCACCATTGGTGCTTGCGGCTTTCACAGTTAAACGTGTAGGCGGGTAATTCAATTTATAAATGGTCACCTGCGCCTCTGATTGCTTATCGGGAGTGCTGCGAACCACACAATACAACTCCTCTAAGCGGTCATTCTTAAACAGGAAGGCATTGTCTGAAATGGTATAAAAATCAGAAGGCAGTGAATCACTGACTATTTCATAAGTAGGTTCCTTTAAAGAGAACTTATACAGGCAAAGCGCTGCATCCTGTTTGTCGCTTTGGTTGCAAACAACATAGAATGAACTGTCGGAAGGCTCGACTACCATCTGCGAGCGGGGAATAAAGACCAGCGACTTGTCATCCAGCTCCCATAGCTTTTTACTTCTGTGATTTTTAAAATCCAGACTGTACAAATCGTAGAAGTTCTGTACACCCAAAACCTGTTCCCCTTCCTTGTTTCCAAGACCACCAAACAAATAGTACAGTTGGTTGGCCGGATCCTTTCCCAAGGCTGCATGAGAACGTGGATAGACCATATCTCCCTTCAAGGGAACGGTTTCCCACTCATGGCTTCCAAAGTCATAACTCTTGAAATCGTTGAAGAACTTGTAATGGGCATACCCGCCAAACTTGATTAATTTGGACGTATCATTGTTCCAAAACATCACATGCAGATGATTATCCTCCCTTTCTGCATTGGTTTCAGGTACTGTCCATGATTGTCTATCAGGCTGATAAATGGAATAAGCCTTGATACCGTTTGCTTTCAGGAAATTAAAATCATAGGAAATCAATTCTCCTGTCTTGGGATTGATGATGGAAAAATGGCTGTCTTTCTCAAAAGGCCTTTTCCCCTGATATCTTTGTGCGGTCACTTTGTTGGTGACCACGTTGTATAACAACAGGGAATCCTGGTTGACCAGCACAATATCCTGTGTTTTCTCATTAAAGTCGATCCCGCACATCACATCAGCCTTGTTCTGGTAGATCTTCTGCCAGTAGAAATGCTGCTTGATCAGCCAGTTTGGGTTCTTGACCTCCGATTGCAGTTCATGCCTTGTTTCGTGGGCTATAGTACCCGATATCTCATTCAATGGCCAGTAGAACTCCTGCTTCCTGGCAATCTTTATCCGTACATTGCGGATATCAAAAGCTGCCACTTCTGCATTGTTTCGCAGCAACAAGCCAAATACCACATTCACATCCAGGTTCTTTGGCAGGTCTATGGGGAATTTAAAAACACTGTCGTTACAAATGATTGTAGCTGTCTTGTTCAGGCAATTGATTCTCAGGCTAAAGGGGATCCATTTTTTATCGTTTTTGGCAATCAGTATCTTTCCCGATTTCTTGTTGTTCTGAATAAAAAATAAAGTATTCTTTCCTTCTGAAAATTCGGGATGACACAAGAAATGACACAAGGGTGTTTCACTTTCTGCCGTAAACTTTTCAATCAACCTAAAGATGTAGCCAAAGCGTTCGGAATCATAGATCTTGAAATCAAAATCCAAGCGCAATGAATCTGCCACGGGTTGATAATCATCGAACAGAGTAAAGGAAGTTCTTTTGGTGAATTCCTGATCCTGTGAATAAAACCGCAATCCTCCTGCCACTTCATTGGCCAAAGTGGAATCAATCCTTGCAAAAAGGAAGTTCAGAAAGAGTATAATCAGCAGGATGAATCGGTTCATTTTCAATAATAAAGCAGTTCAGAGGTCAAGTCCTTAAATTCGTGGTTAAATTAGGCATTTTCTACGGCAAATCCCATAATAAATATTTTCGGAAGGAGGCTTCGTTGAAAAGTCTATTAATCACTAGAACAATAATATATTGTTAGGGCTATTGTGACTCCCCGGAATCTCATATAAGCAAATAAAGATAATAATGGGGAAGAGCCGTAGGCTCGAATCATATTGTAGGGATGGAATTTATTCCATCCACAAAAGACGCAATCACATTCCATTAAGAGCCGTAGGCTCAGGACATATTGTTTCAAATTTAATTTTACAGCAGTTTATAGGGCGGTATTCATCCGATAACCTTCCTAATTCCACGAAGATTTGTTTTAAATTTATTAATTCCCTGTCAATGAAGCAATGAAACCCGACTTGCCGGGTAGCTTGCT
>DMFR01000263.1:30711-31066 GCA_003450125.1 Prolixibacteraceae bacterium
CCCGACTTGCCGGGTAGCTTGCTGTAGTAGTGTCGTTTTTATTTATTCTTTATTTCGTCTAATCTATTTAAAATCAAATCTAATTTCGATGATAAAGAATCCATACTTATAAGACCATATTCATCAAATGACCATAACTTTCTCGCGATACCATCTATCTTTTTAGAATCATTATCGTTATATGAGTTATATGAATAGTTAAGAAAACTCAATCTATCAACTATTTCTGCAGCTAAATCACTGTCATTTTGAAGAAGTTGTGTCGAAGATGCAACAGATATTGGCGAGTCAGGAATATGTCCTTTATCAAATTCTAGAATATGATTCTCTATGTCTATTTTTGCTTTTTCAACAC
>DMFR01000053.1:0-5250 GCA_003450125.1 Prolixibacteraceae bacterium
AGGTAAGGGTATTTACCTTACTGAAAAGTGTTTTTTTATTCAGCCGGTTATTTGGAATTAATTCAAATTAGCAATTGACGGAATGAAGAACATTTGATGGTTTTAGCTTTGGTAGGAATTCTAAATATACAATCATAATATACTATTTATCAAGAAGATATGAGAATAATAAGTAATTGTGACCTAACGTCCGTATAAATAGAGATTCTTGGTATCTTTGTAAAAACCTAACTATAAAAACCTAACCATGAAATGCTTGTCTAAAAAGAGAATTGCTGCTGTTTTAGGAATAGCAATTATACAGTTGATGCAGTATTCGGTGTGTACGGCACAGAATACTGAAACTGACCAATCTATTGCCCATAACCGTAAGGGTGAGATAATAATCAAGGCAAAGCGTGGCGCTCAAGTGACCGTTGAACAGGTCAGTCATGAATTCTGGTTTGGATGTGCCCTTACCGACCAGATGTTCAATGGATCAGCCAATGCATCCGACGAAAAACAGTACAAGGAAAAGTTCCTGGAGAATTTCAATTCAGCCGTTACTGAAAATGCGGTTAAATGGCCCAACATGGAACGCCAACGGGGCAAGGTGAACTATTCGACCGTGGATGCTATCCTGAAATGGACAGAAGAGAACCATATCCCTTTGCGGGGGCATAATTTGTTCTGGGGAATCCCTGAATATGTACAGCCTTGGCTAAAGGAAATGTCGGATGAAGAATTGGAACAAACATTGAAGAATCGTGCTGAAACAATTACTTCCCGTTACAAGGGCAGGTTCCATGAACTGGACCTGAACAATGAAATGGTTCATGGCAATTATTATGAAGATCGCCTGGGGCCGGACATTACCAGGAAAATGGCTGATTGGGCCAAGACAGGTGATCCGCAAATCAAGTTGTTTCTAAACGATTACGATATTCTTACCGGGGTAAAGCTTCCTGAATACATGGCTCAAATCCGTAAGTTGTTGAAGCAGGGTGTTCCAATTGCAGGGATTGGGGTACAAGGCCATCTTCATGCTGAGACATTTGATCGCGTTCAGTTGAAAAATGCACTCGATTCACTGGCTCAGTTCCATTTACCCATCCGTATCACTGAATTCAATATGCCCGGACAGCGGTCGAAATATTACAATGACCACAATTTGACCATGACTCCCGAAGAACAAGAAGCAATGGCCAAAGAGCTGGTGGATTATTATCGCATCTGTTTTGCTCATCCGGCAGTGGCAGGAATCGTGATGTGGGGATTCTGGGAAGGCGCCAATTGGATTAAACCTTCTTCCTTGTACAACAAAGACTGGACGCCAAGGCCAGCAGCAATAGCATACCACAATTTAATTTATAAGGAATGGTGGACCAGTGAGAAAGGAATAACCAACCGCAAGGGTGAATATTCCGTTCCTGCATTCTTTGGGAAATACAAGGTAACTGTCAACGGGCAAACCAAGAATGTTGATTTAACCAAGGCAGCCGGGAAAGCAGTCGTTGAATTCTAAAATAAAATTGCCACCAAGCCACCAAGCCACCAAGTTTAACTATTGAATACATTATTAGCGGAACTTTGTTTCTTTGTGTCTTGGTGGCAGAAATAAAATTATAAACAAATGAAAAGTAGGGTGTTTGTTGCATTTTTAAGTATCGTATTCGCCAATTCATTATTTGCAATGCCATTCGCCAAATGGAGCAAAACTGAACTGACGCTGAACAATGGGATCGTTCAGCGGGTAATACAATTACCTTACCCTGAGGGTAATTTCCTTACTACATCTTATAAACCTGTAAGTGGAGAGTATAAATATTTTCAATCCACCAATACTGATTTCCAATTCGAAATAAACGGTGTTCCTTATTCTGGAAAGAGTAATTGGAGTTTAATTGAGGTAAAGCCAATAACCGATTTGAATGAAGGTGATGGTGCTGCGGTTATTTTGTTGAGCTATGACAAGAAAATTGAACTTACGCTAAAGTTTTTGCTTTATCCCAATTTACCGGTTATCCGCAAAAGCCTAGTGGTGAAAAACCTCAGTAGTTCAGAATTTTCATTGGAATCGGTTGATGTAGAGAAGTTCAACGTTACAGGCTATTTTGCCACTACATTTAGTTGGATCTACAGCGATTACGGGCGGCGAAAGTCCATTGGTCCTTACGAGGGAAATATGCAGGATGCCCTTGTCATCGTTCATAATACAGACTTGCAATCGGGCATTGTAATTGGCAATGAAGCTTCCGGGGTGATGAAACATACTTCCATATTTTGGGAAGCTCCTGATATTTGCAGTGGTCTGACCCATAAGGATGCACGATTTCCTTTTCGCAAATGGATCAAGCCCAATGAGTCATTCGAGACGCCACAGGTCTTTACAATGGTGTACAACAACCATAAAGATCCCGATGAAATTCTGAATACCGCACTTCCTGATTTTATCCGCAAACACATGGGTATCCGCCTTTCACAGCTTAAGGAAAAGCCAACGTTTGTTTACAATACCTGGCATCCGTTTGGGAAAGAAATCAATGAGAAGCTGGTCATGGAACTGGCCAAAGCAGCAGCTGCTGCCGGAATGAAAGAATTTGTCATTGATGATGGCTGGCAAGACAATTATGGTGATTGGGGGATCAACAAAACCAAGTTTCCCAATGGGTTAAAACCTGTTTTCGATTACATCAAGTCATTGGGAATGAAACCCGGCTTGTGGGTCAGTGTAGGCAGTGCCTCATCGGTTAGTAAGGTCTATCATGAGCACCCGGAATGGTTTGTACGCGATGAAAAAGGTAACTTTGCTAACCTTCAACTGGACAATGCCAATGATGAAATTCGGTCTGCCTGTTTTTCTACTGGCTGGAAAGATTATATCAAGGATATACTGTTGAAGTTGGCTCTGGACAATGGGTTGGAGTATATGAAACTCGATTTTGCAGTCGTGACCAGTGCCTATGTTTTTGATCACGACAAGTCGGGGTGCTATGCCACCAACCATCCCGGCCATCAGGATCACAATGAATCGTTGTATGTCAATTATGAACGCATGTGGGTGCTCTTTGATGAATTGCATGTTGCCAAACCCAATTTGTTTATAGACTGCACATTTGAAGCCATGGGTGGATTACAGCTGATCGACTATGCCATGTTGAAACATGCCGAGGGCAATTGGCTTTCCAACTTTGAAGAGCCTGACGAATCGGGCGATCTTCGCATCAGGAACATGGCCTGGTGGCGATCTCCTGCCATGTCTGCCACGGCCCTGGTGATCGGGAATCCTCGAATGGATGATAAAGGCTGGGAAATGCATATTAAATCACTCGTAGGTGCCTTGCCCATTATGCTGGGTGATCCACGAAAGCTAAGTCAGGGAGATTTGAACAAGTATCGTGCTTATGCCGATTGGCTGCATGTCATGCAAACTAAATATGACATCATGAGCTACCGACAAGACTTATATGGATTTGGTGAGCCAAAGGAAGGCTGTTGGGATGGTTTCCAACGTATAAATACCGATACAAAAACAGGTGGAATTGTAGGTGTATTTCGTCATGGATCAATTGAATCCAGTCGGAAAGTTACCCTCAATGGTCTTGACCCTGAAAGAACTTACGAGGTTAAATCAATGGATGGACGTTTGATCGTAAAATCGACAGGCGAAGAACTTAAAAATACAGGTTTTGAGCGAAGTCTCAATGATATATATTCAGGAGAATTATTTGAAATAACAGGCAAATTTTAAGCAGTTACTAAGGTGAATTGGCTACTGGCTACTGGCAAGCAGCCAGTAGCCAGATTCTTCGTTTCATTAATGCTTGATCACTATTTTACCCTTTGAAAGGGAACTATCTCCTTGTCTTAAATCATAGAAATAGATTCCTTGTTGCAGATTTTCAACATTTACTTGCCCCCTGGCCTGGTTGATGGAATGGGTAAGGACATTCCTTCCCTGTAGATCAAATATCCTCAAAGTTACATGTTTACCCTCAGTCAAACCGGTTTCAATTGTAAGTAATCGGGATGCCGGATTAGGATAAATATTTGCAATTGGTAAGTTATTGATTTCAACTTTGGTAACAGGAGCTTCCCTTTTTAAAACAGCCAGAATATAACTTGTTAAACTGCTACTGCCAATACTGACATTTACTGAAGAGGGTAATTTACGGGCAACCCATTTTACCCTCCAGGTGAGGGAATCTTTGCCGGCAATTGAGGTATAGTTTCCTTGATTTTCAAGCTCAGTATACGAACGGTCGGGAGCAGTGTACATTTCTACTTCTGCCTCCCCCGTTGCAGCTTTTGCTCCGACTATATCTTCAAACTTCTTGATGAATAACATATCGCCATCGATCACATGGGCCAGCCATCCTTTGCCATTGCAGAAGAATTTACTTCCTGCGCCCCCTGAAGTCTGGTCCTGATCGTACCAGATATAATTGGAAATATTTTGAGTCCTGCCAGCCATATCGCCCGTCACGCCACCTTCTCCCAAACCAAATACGGATAAGCCCCCATTGAGCACCCGGGTAACTTCCCAGGGAGCCCATCGTTGAAGCGTTGTCTTTTCGTTTTTAATGCAATAGTCAATGATGATGGAAGTGTCCAGTATGTTTGCAGAAATGGTTTTATAAAAGCGCAGCATTGATTTGCTGTCGGTAGTACCGGTAAATTTTATTTTATTTTGATTGATAGTAGTCTTATAAGGATTGTTGTTCAGATTAACCGCCGGAGGCCATCCCCAAACACTTTGCGGACTGGGCCAGAAAGTAGAGCCTGCATTGTCTGTGGTCTTGAAATCAATATACATGATTTCATTATCATTGAGTTTGAAGGAGGTAAACCGTGCCCCCCTGGCTGAATCGATTTCAAAATAGACATTGGCACAGCTTAATGCAAATTTGCTTCCTCCGATTTTCTGGGGGACAACAGTTTGCGATTTTCCTGAAAAAAGAAGCAGTAGAAAAATGAGGGAATAGAGATATTTCATTGTTCTGGCTTATGTTTTGTTTAGGTCCAATCAAAGATAATGAAATTATATCAATATTTGATTGAAAACCTTCAAGTTATATGTTTATTATCTTTGCATATTGAATTTCCACACTTCACTACCAATGATCTTCAAAAGTCTTATTTTGAAAATCTTTTAATGTCGCTTTTTATCATTTTCAATTTGATGTGAAAATTGATACTTCCATTGGGGATTATAATTTTTGGAATAGGGTATTTCTTGCCATCATCTGATACCTTTCTGATACTCATCTG
>DMFR01000053.1:5392-19655 GCA_003450125.1 Prolixibacteraceae bacterium
GAGGAAGGAGGAATGGCTTTTAGCCGGCCCTAAGGCCCATGCCCGAAGCCTTTATTCCTCCAGTCGATTGATGGACTGTTAAAGGATCTTATTCAGAAATGACCAGCAGAACATATCAATAATAGCCTGCTGTTTGGCCTGTTGTTAAGCACAAATATAAATTATCAGGGAACCCGTTTTGAGTTGATAAAATAGCTACATTTGTTAATGGATAGTTCCTCACACATCCTACTTCATGTTGATAAACAGGAAAGCGTTGTCAAGAAACTACCAACTAAAAACCAAAAACCATGAAACGAATAGCTACTCAAATCTTGTTTTTTCTGGTGATCGTTAACCTGGTTACTTCGTGCAAGCCAAAAGCCCTGCAGATCTATATCCCCAAGGATGCAACCTCAAAGGAAATGTTGGCAGCAAGTGAAATCCGCCGATATATTTATCTCCGTACAGGAGGGCTTGCAGAAATCGTTTCTTCGGAGCAGCCTACGGGTTCTGGGAAACTGATTGTCGTTAGCCGGATGGGTGAAAATCAGGTGCCCTCAGATCTTCAGGCTGAAGAATTTTACCTGAAAACGGAAAAGGATGGTTCGATGGAAAAACTCATCGTCTCAGGCGGATCGGACCAGGCGGTGCTGTATGCAGCCTATGAATTTGCCGAACAGCTGGGCATGCGTTTTTACCTGCATGGCGATGTGGTTCCCGATGGCAAGATCGCTTTGAATATATCGGATTTGAATATCCGGCAAAAACCTCTTTTCTCCATCCGTGGAGTTCAACCCTTTCATGATTTCCCGGAAGGACCAGACTGGTGGAATGTCAATGATTACAGGGCGATCATCAGTCAGTTACCCAAGATGAAAATGAACTTTATTGGTTTTCATACTTATCCATTTCAGGCAAAATTTAGCGATGGCCCAAAAGCGGAACCCCTTGTCTGGATTGGGAAAGAGGATGAAGTCAATGCAGATGGAACGGTCAAGACAGCTTACCCGGTATTGCATTTCAACACCAATGACAGCACCTGGGGTTATTACCCGGTTAAAACCTCCGACTTTACTTACGGCGCCTCCCAGATCTTTGAAACGGATACCTATGGTGCGGACTACATGAAAAATGTTTCGTCATGGCCTCACACCGAAGCTGAAAACATCAAAATTGTGAATGAATCCGGTAAAATGCTGAATGATGCATTTTTGATGGCAAAGAAGTTGGGCGTGAAAACCTGTGTTGGAACTGAAACACCGTTGATTATTCCCAAAGAGGTGAAAGACCGGCTTGGGATCAAAGCTGAAACCGACCAACAGGTAAAGGAGCTCTACAAAGGAATGTTTAGCCGCATTCAGAAAACCTATCCGTTGGACTATTACTGGCTATGGACTCCGGAGAACTGGACATGGCAGGGAGCCACGGATGCTGAAGTTGCAAAAACGGAAAAAGACATGCAATTGGCTTACGAAGTGTTGAATGAAATGGGCAAACCCTTTCAACTGGCCACCTGTGGCTGGGTATTGGGGCCACCAAAAGACCGTACGCAGTTTGACCGGGTGTTGCCCAAAGACATGCCTTTTAGCTGCATTAACCGTGGCGTGGGATATACTCCCGTAGATAAGGGATTTCAAGCTATTACTGACCGGCCCAAATGGTCAATTCCATGGATGGAAGATGATCCGGATTTAATTGGAACTCAATTGTGGGTAGGACGGATAAAGAAGGATGCCCTAGATTCCTATCGCTACGGCTGCAACGGATTGATCGGTATCCACTGGCGCACACGTGATTTGTCTCCCAATGTGTCGGCCCTTGCAAAAGCAGCATGGACGGCCAATCAGTGGGAAAAACTGCCAGAAGCGGCCAATCGTGATCTGCCTACAACAGACTTTTATACCGACTGGTCGAAGAGCGAATTTGGGTTTTACAATAAGAAGTTGGTTGATTTGCTGGTTTGGCTCGATAGCCACGGCCAGGAAATGAAAGAAGGATATAAAGGCGATGCAACAATGAATGTGACCGATTGGATTGGCGGTCCAGGCGGTTTGATGACCAATAAAGCAGTGGAAGAGTTAACAGAACGAATCAATCGTTACAAATTCATTCCTCAAATGGAAGCCATCCTCCCCAATGTGATGGGGGCCGGAAATAAGGAGCGCTTTGAGTATTGGCTAACCAATTTGAAATACAACAGGTCGTTGTTGGAAACAGCTTTGGTGTATAAAAAACTGCTCATGTCAATTGAAGATATCAAAAAGGAAAACGATCAGGCCAAAAAGCAGCAGATGGCCAATGACATCGCTTTGCCCCTTCGACTGGAATTAAAGGGTAGGTGGGAGCAAACCATTGAATTGTTGCTTGCCAAAGCTTCAACTACAGGCGAAATGGGAATGATTGCCAATCTGGAAATGCACAACTATCAGCACAATCAGATTCTGACAGGTCAGGATAAATTCTTGCAGGACCTGGGTGTAAATCTTCCTGAAAAAGCTTTTCCCGGCAAAGAATACCTGGGCAAAACACGGGTGATTGTGCCTACTGACGAATCGATTTTGACCAAAGGGATGGACTTTTACCTGCGCGTTAGGATACTTTCTCCTGAAAAACAGGTATCGGGAAAACTGGTCTGGAGAAGTTTTGGCAATGGAAAATTCAATTCCATTGAACTTAAAAGGATGGACCGGAACGTATTTGAAGTAACTATACCAGCTGCCCAGATCAATGATGACTTTGAATATTATATTGAAGTATCGGCAGGCGGTGAGGTGGTTAAGTACCCAGTTACTACTCCTGATATTAATAGAACGGTGGTATTAATGAAATGAGTTTCAAGTTCAAAGTTTAATGTTTAAAGTTGCGTGCCGATCCGGATGCAACTTCATAGTTTAAAGTTAATCGATCATTAGCTATTGATCAGCACGCAACTTTAAACTTTAAACTTTGAACTTTTAACTTGAAACTTTGAACTTGAAACTTTAAACCTTTATAAATGACCTCAAAAGAACGATTTGACTTAACCGTCAACCACAAGCAGCCGGATAGGGTAGTGGTGGATCTTGGATCAACTGCTGTAACGGGCATACATGTCCTGTCGGTTGAGAACCTGCGCAGATATTACGGTTTGGAAAAGAAACTGGTTCGGGTGATCGAGCCTTACCAGATGTTGGGAGAAGTGGATGCTGAACTGGTTGATGCAATGGGCATTGATGTCATTGGGGCCTGGGGAAAGAACAACATGTTTGGGATTTACAACCACCAGCCAATGATGGAATACCAGACCAACTGGGGTCAACAGGTACTGGTTCCTGAAGGTTTTCAGACCACCAAAGACGAAAAGGGGGATGCCTTGATTTATCCGGAAGGTGATCTGTCAGTTGGGCCCTGTGCAAGAATGCCCAAAGCAGGGTATTTCTTTGATGCCATCATCCGGCAGGAACCCCTTGAAGAAGACAAGTTGGATGTGAGGGATAACCTGGAAGAATTTGGGTTGATTTCAGAGAGTGAGCTTGCTTTTTGGAAAGAAGCTACCTCAAATGCACGATCTACAGGAAAAGCAGTGATTGCAGGCCTTGGAGGAACAGCCTTGGGGGATATTGCACTGGTTCCCGGTTTGCAGATGAAACACCCCAAAGGCATTAGAGACATTGCAGAGTGGTACATGAGCACCGTTTTACGGCCAGATTATGTAACAGCTATCTTTGATCGTCAATCTGAAATTGCCATTGAGAACTTTAAACGGCTCTATGAAGTCATAGGCAATAACCTGGATGCAGTATTTATCTGTGGAACTGATTTTGGGACTCAGGATTCTACCTTCTGTGCTCCAGAACAGTTCGATGAATTGTGGAAGCCTTTCTACCGAAGGATCAATAATTGGGTACATGACAACACCCCATGGAAAACCTTTAAACACTCCTGTGGGGCGGTGGAGACTTTCATGTCCCGCTTTATTGATTCCGGGTTTGATATCATTAACCCGGTTCAGGTAAGCGCCAGGGGAATGGATGCACGCCATTTGAAACAGACTTATGGCAAAGACCTTGTCTTCTGGGGCGGTGGTATTGATACCCAGAAAACGTTGCCTTATTCAACTCCTGAAAAGGTATGCGAAGAGGTGCTGGGTTTGTGCGATATCTTTGCCAAGGATGGAGGATTCGTATTCAATACTGTTCACAATATCCAGGCCAATGTGCCGGTAGAAAACATTGTGGCCATGGTCAATGCTATCCGGGAATTCAATGGAAATAACTAAGTATTTACTATTTAATAATTTACTATTTACTATTTTTAAAACACAGTGAATTAGTTTGTTGCAAGGAAATTACTACTGTTTATAATATTTAATCATATATACCTGATCAAATGATGAAGATAAAATTCCAACTGGTACTGTTGATGGTTTTAATCACCACTGCTATCACCGCCAAAGAGTACCATGTGTCAGTAAAAGGAAGCGATCAGAATGAGGGTTCGGCATTAAAGCCTTTGCGGACAATCAATTATGCCGCCCAGCTTGCAATGCCCGGTGATGTCGTTACTGTACATTCAGGAACTTACCGTGAATGGATTAATCCGGCCCGGGGAGGTGAAAGCGATGTAAATCGGATTGTATACCGGGCAGCTGTAGGTGAAAAGGTTGAAATAAAAGGCTCTGAAGTGATAACAGGATGGAAAAAGGAAAAAGATGGAATATGGAAAGTTACCGTTCCCAATACCTTCTTTGCAGGGTATAATTCCTGTGCCGATATGGTTCATGGTGACTGGTGTGATAATTTTGGCAAGAACCATACGGCAGATGTTTTCCTGAACGGCAAATCACTTTACGAAATGGATAAGTTGGATAGGGTGATCAATACCGTGCCCTATGTCAATTGTAAAGATCCGGAAGGCTCTACCTACACCTGGTATTGCGAGAGTGATGCCAACATGACCACCCTGTGGGCCAATTTCCACAAGGCTGATCCGAATAAAGAGCTGGTGGAAATAAGCATTCGAAGGACTTGTTTTTATCCCGATAAGCCAGGCATTAATTACCTGACCATTGATGGTTTTCATATCAGCCAGGCAGCCACCCAATGGGGAGCGCCAACGGCAGAACAGATCGGAATGATTTCCACCCATTGGAACAAAGGCTGGATTATTGAGAACAATATCATCTGTGACTCAAAATGTTCAGGGATTACCTTAGGGAAAGAGGCCAGTACTGGGAACAACGTATGGACACAAAATCCGAACCTGGATGGATCAATCCACTATATAGAAGTTGTTTTCAGAACCTTGCGTAATGGATGGAATAAGGAACATGTGGGCTCACACATCGTGCGTAACAATGAGATTTTTAACTGCCAGCAGACGGGTATTTGTGGAAGTATGGGCGCTGCTTTTAGCTCCATTGAAAATAATAACATCCACGACATCCATCAGAAGAACCAATTTGGGGGCGCTGAAATTGGGGGCATCAAGTTTCATGCTGCCATTGATACAAGGATTGTAAAAAACCGCATTCATGACAACAATGCTTTCGGTTGCTGGTTTGATTGGATGACACAAGGCACACGCATCTCCAAAAACTTGTTTTATAACAATGCATGGAACGATATTTTCTTTGAAGTGAATCATGGACCATTTTTGGTAGATAACAATTTACTGTTGTCGGCTATCGGTATTGGAACACAATCTGAAGGAGGCGCATTTGTCCATAATCTGATTGTGGGCCAGATTGTCATGTTGCCTGATCTGGGGCGTTCTACTCCCTATCACTTGGCGCATTCAACTGAAGTTGCCGGACTATGTAATATACTGTCGGGTGATGACCGTTACTATAACAATATCTTTTTGGGACTGGGACAGGAGGCAAGTCAGACAGACCATCATTACAATTATGGCTTGGTGGGGTATGACAAGGCCACATTGCCGGTCTGGATTGACGGAAATATCTATTACAACAGGGCTCAACCCACTAAAGCGGAGACCAATTTTATTCAGAATGCGGAATTTAAGCCTGATTTTAAGATCGTTGAAGAAGGGAATAATGTATTCTTGACCTATTCCACTGACCCGAAAGCCGTTGCCCCAAAGACCAATCTGATTACTACAGAACTTCTGGGTAAGGCTAGGTTGGCCCATGAGGGATATGAAAATCCGGATGGCACGACCATTTCATTTGATACCGATTACTTTGGCAATCAGCGTGCTCAATCAAATCCATCAGCCGGACCATTTGAAACACCGGGAAATGGAGCTGTTAAATTAAAAGTTTGGTAATTAATTTTGACAATTACAGAAGAGATATTATCAGTTTAAGTTTTGACTAAAACCATGAAAGCTTTCCCAATCCGGAAAGCTTTTATATTAATGTGAGTTCCATAGAAGTGTAAGTCAAGAAATTACTTTAGTAAAACAGGTTATCATCCTGGCAACCTTGCGCAAACAATCCTGACATTTCCGACAATCCGACAATCCGACAATCCGACAGCAGGCATTTTCATACCCTCACAGGGAATAAACGTTAAACTACCTACTGATCAGCCATACTGTCCCTTCAACCATATCTTAGGTCTGTTGCTGATGGCAAAACCATGAAATTGGCTGCTGTCGGATTGTCGGATTGTCGGAAATGGAGTGTTCAAAGGAATACCCGGTCTGCTGAAAAAAGTATTTTTTAGAAAAGCCATCGTGGAGCAGGTTGCCAGACCTGATTTTGGGAAATGGGATTCTTGATCAAGCTATTTGCTTATATCGAACTCACGTTATTAGTTAGGAAAATCAACCATTTGCCAATAGGCAATAGAGTCCTGAAATGGCTATAGAAAATTTCAGGCTTTTTATCGAACATCCTTGCAATTTTATTCGTTATCCATATACATGTACCTGGAAATAATCATTTTATGGATCGCGTTAAGATTAAGGTTTTCTTGGGTTACTTTACGCTGGTGATCTTGGCATCATTGATCATCTGGGTGATCTATTCTGAAATACTTCAAACTTCAGAACAGAAAATGGACGCCAATCCGGCCAATAATAAATTCCTTTACCTGAATAACATTTTAACCAACCTCTACCAGGTAGAAGGGCTGGAAAGGAGCTATGCCCTGACAGGGCAAAAAATACATTACAGGGACTACCTCAAGCTCATGGATAATATCAGCCTCCAGATTGATACCCTGGCTGTCCTTTTAAATAATCCTGTCCAGGAATTGCATACGGATAGTATCAAGAAGCTATTGCAGATAAAGCAGCAAAACGTAAAGGAATTGGCTTCCATTAAAAAGAAAAATACATCAAAATCACGCTACCAACAGGCAATACGGAAACTGTCTTGGGTCAATGACTCCATCCCAAAGCCAGTTAAAGTTTACAAAAACATAGTAACCAACCGGGACTCCGTTTACTTGAAGCATAGAAAGAAAAAGTTCTTTGAACGATTATTGAATGTTTTTGCAACCCAAAACAAGGTAGACTCCACCCTTCGGATTAAAACTTCCGAGTCGGTGCAGATTGATAGCCTGGTGGCCCCGGTCAATCAGGTTGATTCAATGGCCAACTACATCACCTCCATTGTAACCGATATCAGGGATGAAAGTATGGCCGCTGAAACGCGCTTAAATAAGAAGGAACAGGAGATTCTGACCAATGACCTTACCCTGACAGTACAATTGCGTCAAATGTTAGCCAATATTGAAAATGAAGAGTTGAAAAACTCCTTTGAGCGGGTTAAAACGCAACAGAGCCGACTTCAAAAAACCACCATGCAGATTCTCTATGTGGGTAGCTTTGCATTGATCATCATCATCTTTTTCCTGGTAAATATACTGAAGGACATTACCAAAAGCCAGCATTACCGCCAAAGTCTGGAGAAGGCTAAGGCTTTTTCCGAATCCTTGCTTAAAAGTAAGGAACAATTTATGCTCAGCTTAACCCATGACCTTAAATCTCCCTTGAGTTCAATTATCGGCTTTACCAACATCATGGAGAAAGATGAGGAGGTATCGCCACGACACCAAAAGTACCTGCAAAATATCAACAAGGCCTCAGAGCATATCCGTAAGCTTGTCAATGATCTGCTTGACCTGGCACGCCTTGAATCAGGAAAATTGACCGTTGAACACCTGCCTTTCAATTTAAAATCTTTGATTGACGACATTGTGGAAGGATTCCGTGTGCAAGCCAAGGCTAAAAATGTTGATTTACAACTTCAATTCAATGTTTCTCCTACAGCTGCTTTCATGAGTGATCCGGTGCGTATTACCCAAATATTGGGTAACCTGATCTCAAATGCAATTAAGTTTACAGAACAAGGTACGGTCATGGTGAAGGTGACTTCCTCATTGTTTTCTGCAAAGACGGACCAGGTTATCATGGAAGTGACTGATACTGGGATAGGTATTTCAGAAGAAAATATCCAGTTAATCTTTGAGGAATTTGCACGAGTCAATACCTTGCAGAAACAGTATGAAGGTACCGGACTTGGTTTAACCATTACACAAAGAATTGTCCAGTTGCTGCGCGGAACCATTGAACTGGAAAGTAAACCGGGTGTAGGCAGCCATTTTACCATTGTATTGCCTTTGGAAAAAACGGAACCCTTGAAGGAAAGTTTAACAGAGACCATTATCGGTAAAGGGCGAGAGGTACCTATAAATCTGACCGGTAAAAGGGTTTGGGTTATTGATGACGATCAGACACTTCTTGAAATGACTTCCACTACCTTGAAATCGGAGGGAATGGAAGTCTATTCCTTTAGTGATCCCCGAAAAGCCCTCATTTCATTTACAAAAGATTGTACCGATCTGTTGATCATGGATATCCAGATGCCTGGTATGACGGGTGTTGAGTTACTGCAAGGAATTCAGAGGAAGAACGGCGGACCGGTTACAGCCATTGCTATTTCAGGAATGAATGCCGGACAGAGCGGCTATCCTGGGTTCTCTGCCTTCATTCAAAAGCCTTTTGATCCTCAGGAGTTGATTGATGTTGTTTCAGGAAAACAGCAAAATGCTACAGTGAAAAGTAACGGACAAAGCATGTTCGATGAGCATCACAATGGGTACAACCTGAAGCATCTTGAAGCTTTTGCCGCAGGTGATGCTGAAAGTTTCAGGCAAATACTGGTATCTTTGATCCATTCGGGCAAAGAAAATTTGACCCTTTTCAGGAAGTATATCCAGGATGAAAATAAGGAGGCTCTTTCGGCGCTTTCTCATAAAATGCTGACCCTTTTCCGGCAGATGGAAGCCTCTGATGTTGTGGAGCTTTTATCAAGGCTGGAACAAAAGGACCATAACGGACTTGGTGATCCGCAATATTACCTGGTTGGAAATCTGGCTCTTGAAAAGATTGAAGCGTTACTTCATGCCATTGAAGAAAATGAAAATGTATTGGCCGATTAATCATTGGAATCTATGGAATTTATTTTTTCAGGAACTTCAATTTGATAAAGTTTAAGCTTGTTGTACAGTGTTTTACGATCAATCTTCAGAAGCCGTGCCGCCTTGCTTTTGTTGTAGCCTACCGTTTCAAGCACCTTGCGGATTAATTCATCCTCATTCTTTTCATTGAACAACTGGAACTGGTCTTCATCTTTTGGAAGATGATAAATTTCAGAAGGAATTTCATTTAAACTGATCTGGGGGCCTGTCGCAAGCAGTGTAGCACGCTTCACCACATTCTTCATTTCCCGAAGGTTGCCGGGCCAGGCGTAATTCATAAAAACGGCTTCAACCTCTGCATCAAAGCCCATAACTGATTTATTCAGATCGGCATTTGACTCATTGAGAAAATGATGGGCAAAAAGCAGGATGTCTTCCCTGCGTTCCCGAAGGCTGGGAACTTCAATCTGGAACTCATTGAGCCGATGGTACAAATCTTCCCGAAAGCTTCCCTGTTCTTTTTTTAATTGCAGGTTTTCGTTGGTAGCTGCAATGATGCGCACATTGACATAAATCTCCCTGTTGCTTCCAACGGGTCTTATTAACCGTTCCTGAAGGGTACGCAGCAATTGTATCTGGGTATCATAGGACAGGTTTCCAATCTCGTCCAAAAAGAGGGTACCCCCATTGGCTGCTTCAAAATGACCAATCTTATCCGCAATGGCTCCGGTAAACGAACCTTTGACATGACCAAAGAATTCACTGGCCACCAACTCTTTGGGAATAGCCCCACAATCAACTGCCACAAAGGGTTTATGGGCACAAGCGCTTAAGGCATGGATAGATCTTGCAATGTTTTCCTTGCCCGTACCGCTTTCACCTGTAATTAATACCGACAAGGAGGTTGGGGCCACCAGTGTCATCATTTCTTTTAACCGTTTGGATACTTTGCTGATTCCTTCCAGGTATTTGCTTGGGCGAGGACTTGTTTTAAGATTTTTGACTTCCCGTTTTTTGACTTCTTCTTCCAGCGCTTCCCGAATCATATTTAAGACCTCTTCTGGTTGAAAGGGCTTGGGAATGTAATTAAAAGCGCCTTGCTTGATGGACTGGATGGCTGTGGATATATTGGCATATCCGGTCATCATGATGATCTGCGTTTCGGGAGATTCCTGTTTGATAATTCCGATCAGGTCCATCCCACTCACATCAGGCATCCTCAGATCGGTTAAAACGACTTCATAGAACCTCTGACGGACTGTTTTTTTTACATCTTCAGCAGAAAATAATGTTGTAACGTGATATTGATGCTTCTCGAGGAGCTTTTTCAACATCAGGCAAAATGTTACATCATCATCAACAATGAGAATATTTGCCATCTTGATTAAGTTTGTTCCGGTTTTCCTAAAACGTCATCCATCCTCAAATAGTATAAGTATTTTCCGCCCAAATTGTTTACGAAAAAAAACCTCTGTCAAAAGATCTATTTTGACAGAGGTTGCATCACCAAATTGCTTCTTTTACTCAATTGTTGAATAAAGTACACCCGAAGTGTTGCATATATTGATTTTAAGGCGCTTCGCTTATTTTACCGGGTATTTTTCGCTGGGAGGAGTAGTCGTCTGGTTCTTATTGGCAGGTTCCATGCCTTTATTGACCGGTTCCGTACTTTTCTTTTCAGGCTCTACCCCATTGTTTAACATTCCATTATCCTTCGCTGATGGATCTTCAACTTTAATTAATTCACCCTTGGCATCATAAAAAAGTTGGTATTTTAAATCACCCATAGCAACTTTTACCTTGTATGCATTGTCTTCAGACTTCCATGCTTGATCAATCTTATAACCCGTATAGGCATTGGCGATTGATTTGGTGACTGCGTCTGGAAGTTCTGTTACTTTTATTTCTTTGTATTTGTCGTCTTTGTCTTGCACTATTGCTGAAGGATTATATACTTTCATAGCCTTGGATACCTGTGGCGTTACAAAACTAAATGCCATGACGGCTGCGGTTAAAATCATTACTTTTTTCATCTTTTCTGTTTTTGAATTATTAAATAATTGTTTGTTGTATAGCATAGATGCAAAACCATGCCACTAATTCGCAACAATCCTTAATTCCAAGTAATTGATATAAAATCAATCAATTATAAGAATGAAAGTGTTGTCAGGAACAAAAACAAGGCAAAAATGAAGTGTGGAATCCACGTGTAGTGTGTGGAAAAAATCTACAAGAAGTTGCGGTATATTCGTTTAAACCTTCAAAATATATAAAACCTTGAAAGTTTAAGGGATAAATTTTATATTTTTTCAAAGCCTCCGCATTCGAAATCGAGTTGATCCGATTGATCGTTGCGGTTCATCAGGCAAAGTAGGTTTTCATCCCAATCATCGATCCGGTATTTATTACAAATCACGCATAGACCGGGTAATGGAATCGAATTAAGATCTATTCTATTCCCATGAGCATCGTTTAATTCATTGATGTCTATCCTATATGGTCCTTCATCATCAGAAATATCATAGGGACATGGCTCATCATCCATATCTTCAGCATTAGCCTTGCTGCCGTGTTCTATATAGTTCTTCATATATTCCGAAGCCTCTTGGCAGGAATTACAGTACCCAGGGAACGGACAATTTTCTTCGTCATAATCGCAAAACTCGATGTGAATATTACCAAATGTTACTGCAACCTGTTCTTCGCTCCATAGTTGTCTGATGAAGGCATAACGTAAATGCAGAGGGTAATCTCTGGGAAAATCAAGTTCAAAATGGAAATGCTGTAGCAAATCTTCCAATGCGGCAGCTAAAAGAGCCTGTTGGTCCTCGTTGAGCTTTTCAACCGGAGGAAGTTGTTCCTGTTGAATACCCGTTATTTCTGAAATTGGGGTTACCTCGCCATACTCATATTTCTCTACCTGCGAGAAATCCAGTGATTCTTGATCATGATCGAAATCCGTTCCTCCACCTTGTGATGATTTTAGATTTACAATCGCCTGTTGCAGGTCGTCCATCAGTTGTTCGAGGTAGCGTTCCATAGTCTTTAGTTTTAATTATTCAAAGATTTTGCATTAAATCATTTATATTTAAAAATAATGATTTCATTTATCAATTTGAAATAATCATTCATATATTTACATTAATTTGAATTGATTGTCAATGTTTCTATGATTCAAATGCAATTTTTTGAAAGATATTTCTCTCATGAAAATACGGATTATGGTCTCCTATAAATCTCATTTTATCTACAGTTTATTTATTGTAATCTGACTTCATGGCAGTGAAAGCAATCAGGGGATTAAATTGTTCAGAATTGGAGATAAAACAAGAGATAGAAGGGATTCATTACAAGAAACCGTTGGCCATCACTCCGGAAAACGTCAAAACGTCAAAACGTCAAAATTGTCAATTGTCGTTTTGACGTTTTGACGTTAATATGGGAGAGTTTATGCAGTTGCCCAGGACTCGTAAGTTCGATATAAGGTGACCAGACCCATTCATAGTCTTTGGCTTTTATCCCAAAGTTGTTATTGAAGTTATTGAAGATATTGAAGATATTGCAAGTCGTATATTTTGGTTCACATTAGTCCAAAGGATGTGTAATCCTGAATTGAAACAACAATTTTGGCAGGCAGCAAGGAGCATAGAGCAGGGCGTGAGGTATAAAATTGACCCCTTGCAATATCTTCAATAACTTCAATAACTTCAATAACTTTGCAAAACCATGTATTGTGAATAATTACAATGGATATTGGGCGTGCCACATTAAACCGGATTGGTTGCTTATCTGGCGACAAAACGATCAAATAAAAGTAATTGAATTGGTTCTAACAGGAACACATTCCGATTTGTTTAAGGGATAAAAGAATTCCGCATAGAAACAATATCCATGCGGAATTTTATATTTTGTGCTATTCTTATAATTCGTGCACTTCTTCCCTTCAATTCGTACTCATGACTATTTCTTCTTTCCTGCCTTCAATTCCAGGTTTACAAATACAGGCTGATGATCGGAAGGATATCGTTGATCTTTTGAATCGGTCAGTACTGCGTATCTTTTTACCTCTACCTGATCATTTACAAATACATAGTCGATGCGGTCTTTCATCGGGGCATCAAACTTAAAGGAATTGAACGTCCCTTCAGGGCCATAGGGCGCTTTCTTGGTAATTGCCCGTGAATCCTTCAGCTCACTTGTAATGACTGCTATGGGGTCTTTGTCAGGGGTCAGGTTAAAGTCACCCATCAGAATAACCGGTAATTGATCTGTATTCAGTTCTTTGATCTTCTGAAGGATCAGTTTGGCTGATTCGGTACGGGCCTTATTACCAACGTGGTCAAAATGAGTATTGAAGACCATGAATTTTACACCTGTCTTACCATCTTTCAGGATAAGCCATGTGCATACGCGGTTACAGGCGGCATCCCATCCCAATCCCGGTTTATCGGGTGTTTCGGATAGCCAGAATCCTCCATTTTTGAGGGCTTTGAACTTTTCGGTATTGTAGAAAATAGGGGAGAATTCCCCTGCTTTTTTGCCATCATCACGGCCAACACCTACCCATTTCATCTTTGGGAGTTGGGCCAGAAGATCTTCAATCTGGTCATACAGGGCTTCCTGTAGTCCAAAGATTTCAGCTTGGTGAAAGTCCAGCAGTGCTGCCACCTGTTCGCTTCTGTTGGGCCAGGCATTGATGCCATCAGAGGCAATATTTAAACGAATGTTGTAGGTTATTATGCGAAGGTTTTGAGCCATGGCCAGGTTGCATGCAAATAATAACAGGATAAAGGATAGTCGTTTCATTCGGTACAAAAATTAAAAGATTGGTATTCGCAGGCTTTATTGTCGGTTTTTTTGACCGTCACCCGTTGTTCGGTTCCCTTGTTGAGTATAAAGGTATAACA
>DMFR01000053.1:19818-20061 GCA_003450125.1 Prolixibacteraceae bacterium
GTTGAGTATAAAGGTATAACAAAAATCGATGATTTCATCGAAGTTTGCAGTCATCGGTAAGCCTGCAATTTCGTGTGAGGCATTGCAATAGGTATATAACCAGTAAGGAGTTCCTAATTTTCTAAGTTTCTGGGCAATGGTATATGAGCCGTTAAACATTAGATAGCCAGCTTGCTTTTCCGAACAGTGCCTGTGCGGGGCCGTTGCATAGGGTACCAGGTTGTCGCAGGTGCCATGAAAGAG
>DMFR01000053.1:20266-20931 GCA_003450125.1 Prolixibacteraceae bacterium
GATGGAATAGCCGATTCCTTGTATATGCGGGAAGTGTCAGGAACAGCCCCTGCCATGGAAATTACCCCTGCATAAGATACAGGACCGCTGTCGAGACCATAACAACAGGGAGCCCGATAGGCGGCATTTAATACTGTTTCGGCACCGGCACTACTACCCGAAAGTATGATTTGCTGGGGATCAATACCCATTTTATCGCGGTTCTTGATCATGAAAAAGGTGGCATCCTGTAAATCCTCCACCGCACGATTTATCGTATTCAGTTTATCAACAGCCGGACAGTCACACCCGAATCCTGTTTCTGTTCCTTTACGGGACAGTCGGTAAGAGATCGAAGCGACGACATAGCCATGCCTGGCAAGCTTCTTGCAGTAATCCTGAATTCCTTGATCATTGCGCGTTCCTTCTGTAAATCCACCGCCATGTACATAGAAAATTAAAGGTCTCTTGGCCTGATTGTCTGATGCCGGAAAGTAGGCATCAAGGTCGAGCGACTGATTATCCCTAACGGAGTAAGTATAAGTTTCAACCTTGACTTCATCCGTAATTTCTTCCTTGTAGCGTTCCTGAGCCAGTAGGTTCAGACTAAAAAGGAAGATAGGAAGGGTAACTTTCAGAAAAAAGAAGGAGTGTTTCATGGAAGGTTGGATGGTTAAATGGTTGAA
>DMFR01000053.1:21022-23062 GCA_003450125.1 Prolixibacteraceae bacterium
GGTTGGATGGTTAAATGGTTGAATGGTTGAATGGTTAGATGGTTAAATGGTTGAATGGTTAGATGGGTTGGGTAAAAATAGTAAATTGTAAATCGTCAAATGGTAAATAGTTACATTTTCACCTTGATCACCACTTTCCTTACTTTTTCAGGACCATCAATCCACATACCGGGTTGGTGTACATCTTGCGGAAAGAATACAACGAACATTCCGGGTTCAAGATTCAGCGGAGTGGCCTCTCCGTCGAAGAAGACAATATCTCTTTCAGAAGTATAGGCGGTTGTAATCTCTTGATTGTTAAGCGTTGCAAAGCCGATGGCTTCCCTTCCGTAAACAATATACTGTATATCAGCATACGCCCTGTGGGCTTCCAGACGGCATTCTTCCGGTCCTTTTGTTTCAAAATCACTGACCAGGGCAAATAAATCTTTACCTTCTATTTCGTGATAGCCTGGTGTGAGGGCATTTAAATCAGTATGTGCCAGGTATTCAAAACCTTTTTTTAGCCCAGTGTGTATACCCGAGTAAAGATCTGCATTTTCAAGTTTATCAAGAATCATGATGGATTTGAATGTGTAAATGAATATTTTAAGTTATGCCAATTGATAGAATTGGACATAGCAAATATAAGGTTTGCTTATTCAAGTGAGAAGTAAAATGTAAGTAAGTTTCTATTAACTTCGCATAAGATAGATTTGTAAACTTTAATTCAGCTAAAAATAACGAACCAACTATTTAAACCAATGGAAAACAACCCAATTAACCGGCGCACTTTTATCCGTACAACAGGTATTGTAACTGCTGCCACAGCCTTTGCCGGGAATGCAGTACTTGGATCTTCTCTTTCTCCTTCGGTAAAAAATGTCCTTCCACGCTGGCGGGGCTTTAACCTGCTTGATTATTTCGGAGCCAATCCTTCCAAAAGTGATGATCGTTCACGCAGTACAGCGGATGATTTTAAATGGATGGCTGATTGGGGGTTCGATTTTGTACGTCTGCCAATGGCCTATCCACGTTACATCAACTACGATCCTTCACAGAATGTGACGCCTGCCGATGTGTTGAACATCAATGAAAAGGCGGTCGATCAGATTCAGGAGTTGATTTTCCAGGCGCAACAGGCTGGTCTGCATGTGAGCATCAACCTTCATCGCGCTCCAGGGTATTGCGTCAACGCGGGGTTTAATGAACCTTACAACCTGTGGAAAGACCAGGAAGCATTGGATGCGTTCTGTTTTCATTGGGAGATGTGGGGCAAGCGCTTTGCCAATGTTTCTTCTAAAAAAATAAGTTTTGATTTGGTGAATGAACCCAGCATGCGCGAAAACATGAATGATCAGTTTGCCCCCCGGACAACCATTCCAGGGGCTGTTTACCGGAAAGTGGCCCTGGCTGCTGCTACTGCCATCCGTAAATCAAATCCCGACCATTTGATTGTTGCCGATGGAAATGATGTCGGCTCTTCTGTCATTCCTGAAATTACGGATTTAAATATCGCACAGAGCTGCCGTGGGTATTTCCCCCATTATATATCCCATTACCGCGCTCCGTGGGTATTTAAAAACCCCGATGATTCACCTCCGGTTGTTTGGCCTGGAATCATTGATGGCAAATCTTTCAGCCGCAAGAACCTGGAAGAATTGTATCAGCCCTGGATCGATCTTGTTAAAAAGGGAGTGGGAGTGCATTGCGGCGAATGTGGCTGCTACAAGGAAACACCCCATGAAGTGTTTCTGGCATGGTTTGGAGATGTCCTTGATGTCTTAACGGAGAACCAGATCGGGTATGCGCTATGGAATTTCAGGGGCGACTTTGGAGTGTTGGATTCAGGCAGGAAAGATGTTCAGTACGAGGATTGGCATGGACACAAATTAGACCGCAAAATGTTGGATCTGCTGAAAAGGCATTGATAGCTAAAAATTTCTCCTTTTTAAAGATGGAATAAGGCATTAATTGATGATGTCTTGTTCCATTTTCATTTAAATTGCTTTCACTTTTTCCCCTTATTATCTTTCCACCAACGTTTATCAGATAGATGGT
>DMFR01000053.1:23180-26991 GCA_003450125.1 Prolixibacteraceae bacterium
GTTATTCGAAGGTTATTCGAAGGCTTTACATTGATTTTTCGAATATGCTCGAACCATCTTCGAATAAGCTTCGAATAAGCTTCGAATAACAATCAAAATTACCAGTACGTTTTATGCTCATAAAATCACTTAAATGAGGGTCATGAACTTTATTAAAAAAGACTTCGGTAAGACCGACTGGATATGATTTTATTAATCAAAAGGCAAAGCTTCAGTCTAAACAATGTCATGTTACAGTTTAAATATCGCTTCTGATGGGTACAATTTATATACAGAGCATAATTGCGAGTTGGAAGCTATTTTTCAATAGCCGCAATTTGGGTATGACAGTGAATATTTAGGATAATATTGAATTTCTTTTTTAAAAAGGTATTGTGAAAAGGCAATCATTGGTATATTAAAGACCTTATCTTTAATAATTTAACCTTAGTAACTTTCGCTAACCCATCAGCTTAACCTTATTTACTTTTAAACGGATGAAGATATAAGTCACTAGTCATAAGGCAAATAAGGTTAGGTTCAAGGGTTTGCATATTTTACTAAGGTTAAATGAATAAAGATAAGGTTTTAAGAATTAAATGACATTTCAAGCTTTGATATCAAAGTCATAGCCGTTCATATTCAATAGCTTACAAACTGCTGTTATTGCTATGAATGAAGCAATCTGTTGTATACTAAATCCTTACAGATTGCTTCATTCCTACCAATGACGACACTGATTAAGGATTTATCACTTAAATATCTGTCAAATTAATTGGTACACCATACCGATCTGTGTCGTATGTAATCGAAAACCTCCTTACAATTTGAACATTTCTTCCCACAATACTTCATATTGTTCGACGTATTGCTTTACGATGTCAAAATTGCTGGTCATGAGCATGTTCTCCTGGTTGTGCTTGGAGGCGGTATAGGTCCAGTTGAAGCTCCCTGTGAAGACGATACGTGAATCAATAATCCCGAACTTGTGGTGCATGTTGTAGCGCGAGTGATCAATCTTGACTGGTATGCCAGCATTCTTTAAATCCATGATGGCCGAACCGTGATCGTATATTTTCTCGTCGTCGGTAATCAGCCTCACTTTGATTCCCCGCTCAAGACAATCCACCAAGTCGGCCGCCAGACGTTCATCGGTGATGGTGAAAACACATAAATCGAGCGACTTGTTGGCCCTTTTAAGCATGTCAGAAATCGATTCTATAATATCCAGTCCGGGGCTGAAAAATACCTTGTGAAGATGGAACATGTATTTGTCGATCAGCTCAAAGCAGTTCTGAAGCCAGAATGAGGCCTGTTGCCCATTGTTTACAAGCAAACTTTACCAAAGTTTTTTAAACTGTTTAAAAACTTTGGTAAAGTTATTGAAAAGACGATAACGCAGCTCACCACGTTCTTCCCGGTTTAAGCGTTTGATCCGATGGACAATCTCGGGATCGCACTCATTGGTAAAAGGTTTTCCGAAATTATCGCTCAGACATTTGACAAGTTGGTCCATACAGGTCGCTTATGAAGGGTTAGAGGGCAAAATCAAGGTTTGGCAAAGGAATAGACCACCCAGTTATTCTTTTCATGAAATCCCTTATCCTGCAGTCCCAATGACTCGGCCTTTTTCTTCACCTCAGGCATGTCCTGGGTATAGAAACCACTTAGATACAACTGGCCTCCTGGCTCCAATACCATTTCATAGGAAGGCAGATCGTTGATAATTACATTCTTGTGAATATTGGCAAATATGACTTCAAAAGTATCAGATCCCAATAGGCTGGCATCACCCAGTTTTGCTTCCAGATTTGTAATGTTGTTCAATCGTGCATTCTCCACCGAACTTTCAAATGACCAGGTGTCAATGTCGATGGCCATTACGCTTTTGGCACCTTTGAGCGAAGCCAGCATTCCCAATATTCCGGTTCCGCATCCCATGTCCAGGATGGTTTTGCCCGTCAGGTCCATCTCCAGGATTTGTTCCGCCATTAAGGTGGTTGTTTCATGATTTCCGGTACCAAAAGCCATTTTAGGTTCAATCACCAATTCAAACTCTGCAGGCTCGTATTCGGTATGAAAGGGCGCTCTAACCAAACAACGGCCACCGATCAGCAGAGGCTTGAAATAGTTTTTCTCCCACACTTCATTCCAGTTCTGATCAGGAATCATTTCATGCTGGGTTTCAACTGAAAAGTGCAGGGGTGAAAGGATTTCATTCATTTCGTCCATATTGAACGATTCGCCGGGCACAAATCCCTCTACCTGGTCTTCTGTTTCGTCAAAGCTTTCAAAAGCAAGATCGGAAAGGACAGCCACCAATATTTCACGATTCTCCTCACTGTCAGGAGTGAGTTTAAAGCTGATTTTTGTATAATTCATGGAAATAGTTTCAAGTTTCAAGTTGATGGTTGATGGTTGGATGGTTGTAGCGTTAAATGGTTAAATTGTTGGATGGTTGGATGGTTAAATTGTTGGATGGTTGAAAGGTTGGGTGGTTATGGGTTAAAGGGAGATTTTGTAATTAACCATTTAACCCTTCAACCCTTTAACCCTTTAACCCTTTAACCCTTTAACCATCCAACCATTTAACCATCCAACCATTTAACCATCCAGCCATCCAACCCCCAACCAACAATCTCTGCCCCAAATGTAGCTAAAAGAAAGACCACCCGTCACCGGATGGTCTTTGTATTTTTTAATTTAAAGATATCAGTTTTACTTCCGTCTCCAGTTTCCCTTCTCCGGTCTTCCGACTGCTATCTTCCGACTTTCTTAGTAAGCAGTGATTATTCCCAGGAAGTCTTCTGCTTTCAATGAAGCGCCACCAATTAAACCACCGTCAATGTCTGGTTGAGAAAACAATTCAGGTGCATTTTTTGCATTACAGCTGCCACCATAAAGGATGGAAGTTCCTTCAGCAACAACTTTACCAAATTTTCCAGCAATCAGACTTCGGATGAAAGCCAGCATTTCCTGTGCTTGTTCAGTTGAAGCAGTAACGCCAGTTCCGATAGCCCAGATAGGTTCGTAAGCAATAGCGATTTTAGAAAAGTCTTCAGCGCTTAAATTGAAAACAGTTTCTTCCAACTGAGTTTTTACATAGTCGTTTTGTGTATTGGCTTCACGAATGGGTAAAGCTTCACCGCAGCAATAGATCGGAGTTAAGCCGTTTGCCAAAGCAAGAGCCACTTTCTTGTTCAAGGTAGCGCTTGTTTCGCCATAATATTCGCGGCGTTCAGAGTGACCTAAAATCACAAATTCTGCACCGGTTGATTTAACCATGGCAGCCGAAACTTCACCTGTAAATGCACCCTTGGCTTCAGCAGCGCAGTTTTGGGCAGCAACACCGATGAGGGTCGTGTCAACAGCAGCAACCACACTGGTAAGGTGAGTGAAAGGAGTTCCAAGAACAACTACCACATCTTTTACACCCGATTTGGCAACTAACTCAGTGACTGCTTTGGCAAGTTCAACACCTTCCTGAACGGTAGTGTTACATTTCCAGTTTCCGGCAACAATCTTTTTTCTCATTATCAATTGGTTTTAATAGTTTTATTTGAAATTTTCCCAAAAGTAGATAATCGCTTTTGAATCACCTAATAGGACTGGAGCGCATTTGGGTTTTATTAACTTTAGTTTAATTTGGATGGTTGGATGGTTGGATGGTTAGATGGTTGGATGGCTGGATGGTTAGATGGTTGGATGGCTGGATGGTTAAATGGTTGGATGGTTGGATGGTTAAATGGTTAAATGGTTGGATGGTTAAATGGTTGGATGGTTAAATGAGGAAGTGGTCAGTATTCAGTTGTCATCGTCTTAGATTCTAAGG
>DMFR01000186.1:0-2366 GCA_003450125.1 Prolixibacteraceae bacterium
TGGTTAAAGGGTTGGATGGTTAAAGGGTTGAATGGTTAAATAGTTAAATGGTTGGATGGTTGAATGGTTGAATGATGAAAATTTTAAGGCTACGACACATTGTTGCCTCCCAAAAGCGATCCATCCTCTCCTGCAATGCGTCCACATTGAACTTGAATTTGTAAACCTAAAAATCCCTATGGCTTATCCAATGCTCAAAGGCCTCCTTCGATTCCTTCACTGCAGCTAAAGGACCTACTTCGACTGTCAATATTCCATCAACAATTTCACCTTGACTCAGCGGATCCCCTGGTATAACCTTCTCCTTCAGGTCTTTTGTTTGATCTTCAACTTCGTTTTTTTTCATAGTTCCAGTTTATAATCTGTAAGCACATTGTCAAAGATAATTAAAAATGGGTAGATGGTTGGATGGTTAAATGTTTGAATGGTTGGATGGGTTAAAAGGTTATTTGGCTAAATGGTTAAAGAGCTAAATAACCAATTATAATAAAATAATTAGCGATTAACGATTGAGAATTAACCATCCAACCATCCCCCCATATTTATTCCCTGAAAATCAGCCAAATGTTTTACATTTTCCTTAACTTTAATAAGGATTATTAGGGAGATGAAAATGGATCATCCGCTTTCCACTATTTATCCTAATGCGTCCTATGGAGTCCAGCAACCATTCTCAAACGGGGCGAATCCGAAAAGCCTTAAGAGTAGGAAAACTTTAAACTTACGAATCATGAAAAAGTATTTAATTAAAGGAACTTATAACACCGATGGGATCAAGGGATTAATGAAGGAAGGCGGTACAGGACGTAAAAATGCCATTGAGAAAATGTTGGCAACTATAGGTGGTAAAGTAGAGGCTTTTTATTATGCCTTTGGTGAAGATGATGTCTATGTCATTGTAGAGCTCCCGGATGACATTACTGCCGCCTCCGTTGGATTAAGGGTCAATGCTGCCGGTCTGGTGAAGATCTGTCTGACCGTATTGCTTACTCCCGAAGATATTGATGCCGCCTCCAATAAACAGGTTACCTACCGCGCTCCCGGGGCCTAAGCACCCACCATGACAGTTCGTTCCGCTAAAGTGTCTTCTCAATCCTTGCAAACCATTGAGAAGGCATTTTTTTTGTATAACTATGGTCGCGTGACAGGTAAAATGAGGTTGCTGGCTTCTTGCTACTGGCTTCCTGCTGCTAGTAGCCGGTAGCCAAAAGCTCCATTCTTGACCACCAACCCTACTCCAAGCCTACTACGACTCTACTCTGACCCTACTACCGAAATACAAAAATGTAGCTTTTGTATAGTCTTTGAATAATTTCCCTTTATGATTCAATTGAATTGCTGTAGGGGCAGACCTATGTGTCTGCCCTGATCATGACAACCAATTCATTTATGTAAAAATTGGGCGAATGGGATAATATGCAATTGGGCAAACACGTTCATACAAATATGAGGCTGTCCAAAAAGTAATAATTAAACACAAAGACACAAAAAAAAGAATTCACCACAGATTACACAGATTAACTCAGATTATTCTTACTTTTTAATCTGTGTTAATCTGTGTAATCTGTGGTGAATTCTTTTTTTATTGTTTCTCTGTGTTTAATTATTACTTTTTGGATAGCTTCCTACAATTGCCAACGGTTTTGAGTAAATGTGAACTGTTCAGAATTTCCATCTCATTGACTTGGAACAGTCACCCGCTCAGTAAATAAAACAGACCTCTTTGTGAATGGATGCTTCCGGCAGGAACACAAAGGTATTAAATCTAAAAATAGTTTCTATACAATGATACATTTATAGTATCTTTACACTATCAATAGTCAATTCTATGGACCAGCTATTTGACATTGTATTTTTAGAAAAAAGAAAAAGGAACGCTGATCTGACTGATGAAACGGATTTACACTGATCTTTAAAAGATACAAATTACACGAATTGAAACGAATTACCCGAAATTAAAAAAATCAGTGAAAATCCGTTTCATCAGTCAGATCAGCGTTCCTTTTTCTTAGATCATCAACAAGACAAAGAAATGAAAACACATACATTAGAGGAAGTTCAAGACAAACTGATCGGTAAAGTAGGGACTCCTGACCGAGATCGATTTGAGTATGAATTACAAATGGACTTGATTGGACAAGCCATTAAGCAGACACGGCAGGAAAGGCATTTGACACAAGAAGAGTTAGGTAAACTGATTGGTGTTCAAAAGGCACAAATTTCAAGAATTGAGAACAATGCCAGCAATGTAACGATTGATACCTTGATGCGTGTGTTTAATGCATTACAAGCTAAAGTGAAGTTGCAAATTGAATTACCTCACTTCAAAATTAACCTGGGATAATTACTACTTTCTTTTTTAACCT
>DMFR01000186.1:2512-3006 GCA_003450125.1 Prolixibacteraceae bacterium
ATTACTACTTTCTTTTTTAACCTTCATTATAGGAGATCGGTACGCACCGAAATGAAATCCCGGTAAAACCAGGTGGGATTACTGAGCAGGTGACTGCTCTTCATTATAGATGGACTGTTCAGAATCTTCAAATCATTTAATTGGAATAGTCACCCGCTCAGTAAACAAAACCGCCCTTATTTTATACTTTTATCGCTTTGGATAATGACAGACCAATCTAAAAAAACCTAATTCAATACTGAATAGATGAAAAATCAACTTATGAAAATTATTGTCATCGCATTTATTGGACTTGCCTTATTTTCCTGTAAAAAAGAAGATCCATTGAACGCTAAATTGACGACTTACACTACAAGAGAGGGCTTATTTAATAACTATGTCAATAATATTGTGATAGATCCACAAGGAAATCCCATAGTGGGATGTGGATCCTATTCAAAGGAGAAACAGCTTTATGAAGGTGGTA
Organism: Prolixibacteraceae bacterium; assembly: GCA_003450125.1. GTDB lineage: Bacteria > Bacteroidota > Bacteroidia > Bacteroidales > Prolixibacteraceae > Aquipluma. The sequence goes on from DMFR01000186.1 coordinate 2,979, forward strand.
TATCCAAATTTGATGGTACAAACTGGAC
>DMFR01000186.1:3226-3390 GCA_003450125.1 Prolixibacteraceae bacterium
AAATTTGATGGTACAAACTGGACGACCTATCATAAGGGTGATGGATTAGCCGATGATTGTATATTATCTATGGCCATTGATGGGCAAGGAAATAGTTGGATTGGCACAAATGGAGGAGGTGTTTCGAAATTTGACGGGACCAATTGGACCACCTTTACCCAAGC
>DMFR01000393.1 GCA_003450125.1 Prolixibacteraceae bacterium
CTGCTCTTATCGCTGACAGATAATAGAATGAGTTGCCCTTAACAATTGAAATTCCTTTGTATTTTTGTACCGTAATAAAATGCTATGACACTGGTATATCCTGATAATTTTGAATCGAAGATAGGGTTTGATAAAATACGCGAATTGCTTAAAGGACGCTGTTTAAGTGATTTGGGGAAAGAGTTGGTCGATGAAATCCGCTTTGAGAGCGATTTTGATCAACTGAAGGAAGATCTTTCCCTCGTGGATGAATTTGTATTCATCCTTCGTACCATGGAGAATTTCCCTACCAGCTATTATTTCGACCTTCGGGAAGCCCTCAAGAGGATACGCATTGAGGGCCGTTTCCTTGAAATGCAGGAATTGTTTGATCTCAAAAGATCTCTTGAAACGATTGCAGGCATAGTTAGGTTTCTGAAGCTAGCCAAAGAAGGTCAATTCCCTTGTCTTAAACGCTTGCTGTCAAATGTACAGGTCTATCCCTATGTGATGGAACGTATTGATACTATCCTGAACAAATACGGAAAAATAAAGGACAATGCTTCTCCTGAATTAAATCGTATCCGAAAGGAATTGATCAGCAAGCAATCAGGTGTATCCAAACGTCTTCATGCTATCTTGAAAAAGGCGCAGGATGATGGTTTGGTAGAAGATGACGCTTCGGTAGCCATCCGTGACGGTCGTGCAGTTATCCCCGTATCTTCAGCTTTTAAACGCAAGCTCAACGGGATTGTCCATGATGAATCATCTACCGGGAAAACCTCTTACATCGAACCTGCAGAAGTGGTGGAGATGAATAACCAGATACGGGAATTGGAATATGCCGAACTGAGGGAAATTGTTCGCATTCTGACGGTCTTTTCCAACGATATACGGCCTTACCTGCCTGATTTGATGTTGGCCTATGGATTTCTTGGAAAAATTGATTTTATCCGTGCCAAAGCCATTTATGCCAATGATATCAATGGCATCAAGCCATACATGGAAAACAAATGCCAGTTGGAGTGGGAGGGTGCTGTTCATCCTTTGTTGATGATGGCTCTGCGTCGTGAAAACCGAAAAGTGGTTCCTCTGAATATTACCCTTACCCCTAAAAAACATATTCTACTCATTTCAGGACCCAATGCAGGTGGTAAATCTGTTTGTCTGAAGACTGTTGGTCTCTTGCAATACATGTTGCAGTGCGGTTTACTGATCCCCTTAAAGGAAAGCAGTGTGACGGGTATCTTTGACAAGCTATTTATTGATATCGGAGATGAACAATCCATTGAAAATGATTTAAGTACCTATAGTTCTCATTTGATGAACATGAAGTTCTTCCTAAAGAACTCCAATGACAAGACTCTTGTATTGATCGATGAATTTGGAACTGGTACAGAGCCCATGTTAGGGGGTGCCATTGCAGAATCCATCCTGGCACAGTTGGAACAGATGAATACTTTTGGGGTCATTACCACCCACTATACCAACTTGAAACACTTTGCCTCGTCAGCCGAAGGAATTGAAAATGCAGCCATGATGTATGATTCGGCTAAGATGGAGCCTTTGTTTCAACTCGACATTGGCAAGCCTGGCAGTTCGTTTGCCTTTGAAATAGCCCGCAAAATTGGCCTTCCTGAGTCTATTCTTCAGGCAGCTACGGAAAAGATAGGGGTGGACCATATCAACTTTGACAAGCACTTGCGAGATATTGTACGCGATAAACGCTATTGGGAAACCAAACGTCAGAAGATACGCAATGTAGAGAAATCATTGGATGAACTGGCTGAGAAGTATGAAACCGATTTAAGTCAGCTCGATAAACAGCGCAAGGAAATATTACTTAAAGCCCGTCAGGAAGCCGAACATATATTGGCTACAGCCAACAAGAAAATCGAAACTACTATACGTGAAATCCGGGAAAGTCAGGCTGATAAGGAAAAGACCAAAGAGATCAGGGCAAAGCTCACCGAGTTTAAACAAGAGGTTGTAGAATCAACCACTTCACAGGATGATTTCATCGAAAAGAAGATTCAGAAGCTTAAAGAAAAGGAATCGAATCGGAATGATAGACGTTCAGTTAAGAAAGTCGCTATACCCAAGGTAAGTGAGCCTGAACCAGAAGTGTGGAAAATCGGGGACAAGGTTTTAATGACGGGCAACACCAATGTGGGTGAGATTCTGGAGTTGAATGACAAGAATGCGGTAGTGGCCTTTGGTCAAATAAGAACTTCGGTGAGCCGGGAAAAGCTTCAGAAGATAACCAACAATGAAGCCAAAAAGGTACAACGCACCTACAACCAGACCTTGCCCAATATCAACAAAGGCTTGAGTGAAAAACGTCTTAACTTCAAAACTGAAATTGATGTTCGTGGCCAACGTGGTGAAGAAGCCATACAGACCATTCAGGCCTTTGTCGATGATGCCATTATGCTCGATTACACTGAACTGCGAATACTACATGGCAAAGGAAATGGTATCTTAAAAGAAATGATCCGCAACTACCTGAAGTCCGAACCCATTGTCAAATCTGTACGCGACGAACATGTTCAATTCGGGGGGGCCGGGATTACAGTTGTGGAATTGGGCTAGGTTATTGTTGGAGAACTGATCCGATGAATTCATTTTAGAACTATGGATATCAAAGCAATAAAAACAGAAGATGATTATATTCAGGCATTAAAAAGGCTTGAAGTGAAATTTCATGCTCCAATCGATTCAGAAGAAGGAAAGGAAGCCGAGGTTTTATCCATTTTGATTGAAAAATATGAAGAGAAAAACTATCCGTTTGACGTTTCTGACCTCATATAAGCCAATTTGATCAGAATGGAGGAGATGAAAATGTCAAAAATAATTTAAATCAAAAGCGGGAAACTCCTAAAGGAATTTCCCGCTTTTATTTGATGGTAGACTAAACTGTAAACTGTAAACTGTAACTGTAAACTGCAAACTCCCCTACTGGTAACTTACTTTTGCCTTGTCAACTGGTTTCTCTCCAGGCACTAATGGGCAAATCCTGAATGAATAATTGTAAGCTTTTTCTCTCAGACGGTATTCATCATGGGTCCAGGCTCCCCAACTATTGTCCCCGCCAACGCCCTGTTGTTTGTAGTCAATATTGACTGAGGTCAGGTCTCGTGGTTTCACGTCATTGATATGCCGGCGAATCATGTGCTTGTAATCTTTGATGCTTCCGTCTGTGCGGCCAGGTGATTCGAAATCTTCCATGATCTGATGATGGGCGCTTACGGAAAGCAAAGGCAGCCCTATAAACTGAAGGCCCAGTCCATCTTTGTTGGAAATACTCATCCAACGTACATCTGTTTTGTTTCCATTTTCCTGAGGACGGATGTAAGCAAAATACTGATCGGCAACCGATCCTGAATACAATCCTACCAAGGCGCTTGTTTTGCGGTCGCTATATGATTCATGAGGTCCACGGCCTAACCAGCTCATCTGGTCAAATTCACGGGGCATTATAAGGTTCACTCCAAACCGGATAATTTCCGGAAGTGAATCTTTCATCATTTTAAAGCTGTTATTTACCACGACTTCCCCTGATCCCAAGACGGTATAAATCGAATTGTAATTGGCAATGACCTGTTTCTTTTCATTGTTCAGATCAAAATTGAAGGTGACCACCACTTCGTTCCCCTCCTGTTTTACGGTATACGATTTAACTGTTTTTTGCTCTCCGGCTTTCCTCCAAACATGGCTTCTTTTGTCAAGGTCGTTACCGAAGTCATTGTCCGTTGGGGCACGCCAGAAATTGGGTACAGGTCCTGCAAGCAACATTTCTTTGCCGTTTAACTGGTAGCTTTTCAAAGTAGCCTCCTCCGTGCTGAAGTCGATTTTGAACCCTTTCCCTTCAACTACAATCAAATTTCCTGCTTCTTTGGAAGTCAGAGCAGGCAGATCCTTCTTCGATGCTGTAAGGGCTTTTTTCTGTAAGGGCAATAAGAATTGCTCATAAGCCAGTTGAGTGCCTGCAGGTAGAATGCCCTTGGTATTTTTTAGTTTGGCATATACATTCAGGAAATATTCGGTAGCTGGTTGTGTATCCACATTTATATCCAGATGAACTTTCTTGCTTGACTTTGGAGCAAGTTCCATATCCTTTAGCTGGCCTGATTTCAGTACCTTTCCATCAGCTACTACTTCCCAGGTAAATGAAAATTCAGACAAATTGGTAAAGCAGTATTTATTGAAGATTTCAATTTCTCCTTTTTCAAGGTTTGAAGCCTTGAACCCGATGTGTTGGTAAACTTTACCCACTTCAATCAAGGTAGGTTTAACGGTACGGTCAGGATTGATCAATCCGTTGATGCAGAAGTTACCATCAGTAGGGATGGTGTCGCTTCCCAAATCACCGCCATAAGCCCAGAATTTATTCCCTTGCGCATCTTTGGTCAGAATACCCTGGTCCACCCAATCCCAGATGAAACCACCCTGCAAGGCTGGGTACTTTTCAATCATATCCCAGTAATCCTGAAGGTTACCGGTACTGTTACCCATGGAATGGGCATATTCACATTGAATCAATGGTTTGATTGGATTCTTGCTGGCATAGTCTTTCAAATTCCATATCCCTGCATACATGGGGCAATAGATATCTGTATTGGCTCCATTCCCTGCCTGTTCAAACTGGACCATGCGTGTCGGGTCAACTGATTTCAGATAAGCATAGGTCTCTTCAAAATTAACCCCATTGCCGGCTTCATTTCCCAAGGACCAAATGATGACTGAAGGTTGGTTTTTGTCCCTTTCAAACATATTGCGGGTGCGGAAAAGGTGTGCATCTTTCCATGCAGGATCTTTGGCCAATGACTCTTTGCCATAACCCATACCATGTGATTCAATATTGGCTTCGTCAACAAGGAAAATGCCGTATTGATTACACAATTCATACCAGCGTTCAGGTTCGGGATAATGAGAAGTGCGTACCGCATTGATATTGTGTAACTTCATCTGGAAGATGTCTTTCAGCATAGTTGCCTCATCCTGATAATGACCGGTGGTTTCATTGTGCTCATGGATGTTTACCCCTTTTACATAAATGGCCACTCCATTGACAAGCAGTTGAGCATTCTTAATTTCAACCGTTCTAAAACCTACATCCTGACGAAGAACTTCGATGGTTTTACCGGCTTCATTTTTCAGGGTAATCAGAAGTTGATATAGATTTGGATTTTCTGCAGTCCATGGTTTTGCTCCAGGAACCTTAGCCCCAAGGTTTACTGAAATGGGCTGTGAAGTGGTCTTAACCGATTGTTTCATTTCGGCCACCTTCTTGTCTCCATCCATCAAAACAGCTTCTACTGAAACAGACGGAGTTGCTTTAGCCGAGTTAACCACTTCAAGGGCCAATTTAAATTCCCCATCCTTGTAATTGTTGACAAGGGGTGATGATACCCTGAAATCGCGTATATGCTGCGCATTACGGGCCATCAGGAACACATCGCGGGTAATTCCACTCATTCTCCAGAAATCCTGATCTTCCAGGTACGATCCGTCACTCCAGCGGTACACTTCTACAGAAAGTGAGTTAACTCCTTTTTTTAGGTATTTGGTAATGTTGAATTCCGCAGGTGTTTTGCTGTCTTCACTGTAGCCCACCTTTTGTTCGTTGACCCACACATACATGGCCGAAGTGACTGCTCCAAAATGAAGGTAAATATCCTGCCCGTTCAAGTTTTCAGGAATCGTGAAGGTGCGTTTGTAGGAACCTACCGGGTTGTAATATTTTTGAATCCTAGGAGGAGTTGCTTCGTGCGGATACCTGATATTGGTATAAATAGGAACATCAAATCCCTGCATTTCCCAGTTGCCGGGAACCTGAATGGTCTTCCAGTCCCTGGTGTCATAATCATCTTTGAAAAAGTAGAAAGGACGGACATAGGGCGTGTGCGACAAGTTAAATTGCCAGGTACCATTCAAAGATTGTATAAATGGGGACTTCCAGATATCGTTTTGTAAAGCCTCCTTAGCTGAAGCAAAAGGAATGAAATATGCACGGGGCAATTCCCTGTTGATCTCCGAGACCGCCTGGTTTTCCCAGTCATGCGGGGTTTTATCTTCAAAAGCCACATCCTTGTATTTGTTCTGGCCTGAACCGGATGTTACGATAGCTGCAAAAAATAAGAACAATAGATACTTCATAAGAGTTGATATTAGTTGGTATAGGGAGTTATTCAATGATACCCACCAGTAGGAACTGGTAGGCACAAATATGGGAATAATTCCTCGCAATGACAAATGAAACTTATATCAAGGCAAGGTAGGACATTTTGAAAGAATAATTGAAAAAATGATTCCTTTTTAGATACGATGAAAAATTCTTTGTACTTTTATTACCTGAACTTTAAGTCCCATTCGTAGGACAATTTCCATTTTTAGGCCCCTTCGCCCATCTATAATTGCGACCCAATTCCTTTATACCTTCCTACTACCTGAACCTTACCTGGGTTTAAGTTTCTG
>DMFR01000147.1:0-3138 GCA_003450125.1 Prolixibacteraceae bacterium
AGTACTATCTGTGTACTATCTGTGTACTATCTGTGTACTATCTGTGTATTTACTGTGTATATTTACATAGAAAATACACTCAAAATACATTAATAATACTCTATTACCTATTATCAAACAATAACTGTTATGAGACGAATCAATACTTGTATCAAAATCAAGTATTGACTTAATAGGGGGAAAAGGTAACAGAATGACCCATTCTGTCGGCTGATTTTTAAAGAAAGAGAAAGTTGGCAACTGATAGATTGTAAAATAAGAAAGAGTTTCCCACAATGCGTGAAAAACTCTTTCTTATTATATGATTACCTGGAATTGTATTCTTTGCTGCTTCTATTTTACCAGTTTTGAAATCTCCTTAAATTCGGGTGAAGAGGCAGTCCTGGTCAATTCAAATAAAATGGATTCGAGCGAGGTCATCATGATCCCTTCATAACGGAAGCGTTCTGAGGCCAGATCCATGTTGTCGAACGAACGGGAAGAAACACAATCCATCACGACAACGGGAACATATCCTGCTTCTTTCAGGTCGATGGCCGTTTGAAGTACGCAGACATGGGATTCGATTCCGCAAATGATCACGTTTTTGGCTCCTGAAAGTGCAAGTTTTTCAGCAACAGTAGGTTCGCCAAAACAACTGAAATCCTTTTTTTCGATGTATTGAAAATCGTTGATGACTGATGCAATTGGAGCAATGGTTTCGCCCAGGCCTTTGGTATATTGTTGTGTCACAAGCAATGGAAGTCCCAGGATTTGTAGCCCCTGAATCAGCTTGGTACAGTTTTCAATAAACAGTTCACTTTCTTCCATCACAGGCACCAAACGTTCCTGGATATCAATTACCAAACCAATGGTGTTTTCTTTTAAAATGCGCATAGATAAAAAGTTTCAAGTTTCAAGATTAAAGTTTCAAGTTGTCGCTTTGATGAGTTTAGAGGGTATTTTCTCAATTTCTCATTTTCACAACCTCTCATATTCTCACATTCATTTCGAGTGCAACGAAGCAATCTACACCAAGCTCCAAGCTCCAAGCCTATGCCCTTACTTCTTCATCGCGGCCTGCAACCGGGATTGATGGCCAAGGTAGCCGCCATGGTGACGCTTGGCATAGTCTTCATTGCTGAAATTAATACGTTTCATCATCATCACTACCAGGACATCTCCAATGACAGTCATGACGGTAGTTGAAGTGCTGGGGGTGAGTCCAAGAATGCATACCTCCTTTGGATTGCCAGTTTCAAGGCAAACATCCGACATTTTAGCCAACTCTGAATCCTTGTTGCTGGTGATTACAATCAGGGGCAAATCCTTGTGTAAATTTTCAGCCAGTTCAACCAGTTCCAGGATTTCACGGGTCCTACCTGAATTGGAAATGAGCAACAGTACATCATTGGGCTGAATGACTCCAAGGTCACCATGTTGGGCATCACTGGGATGTAAGAAAACAGCTGGCGTACCCGTAGAGCTGAAAGTGGTGGCAATATTCAAGGCTATTTGTCCGGCTTTCCCCATTCCAGAGGCAACTAGTTTGCCTTTGAGCCGATGGACCCTTTCTTCAATAATGGAAATAGCTTTTTCAAAAGCATCTGTCACCGGGATATTTTGAATGGCTTCGGCCTCCTGTCGAAGTACCTGTTTGATTTCTTCAAGCATGTAATTTATTTTATATGAGGCAAAATTATTCTAAAAAACCATACGAATGCTAAAAACTTCCCTATTCTTAAAGCATTCCATAAGATTTAAAACAACAATTTGTGATAAAAGATGTTAATATGGTTTTAAATTTCCCATTTGTTAATACTGATTTGGTAATAAATGTGCATATTTAGATGCCTTAAAAACCAAGGCTAACTTTTAATAATAATTATGAAGATTCACGAATATCAAGCCAGAGAAATTTTCAGGGATTATGGCATTCCTGTGCCCGATGGGCTATTGTGTTATACGGTAAGCGAAGTTGAAAAGGCGGCGCGGGAGATTAACCGTATGGTAGTGGTAAAAGCGCAGGTCTTGGCTGGTGGCCGAGGTAAAGCCGGTGGCGTAAAGCTGGCCCGTACAGTAGAAGACGCGGTTACGGCTGGGAAACAAATCCTGGGAATGGACATTAAGGGATTGACGGTCACCAAAGTTCTGGTCACCGAGGCGGTTGACATTGCCAAGGAGTTTTATGTGGGACTGATCAACGATCGCAATTCAAAATGTATTACCCTGATGGTTAGCGCCGAAGGGGGAGTTGAAATCGAAGAAGTCGCCAAAGACAATCCGGAAAAGATCATCAAGTTTTCGATCAATCCATTGACCGGTTTATTGGATTACCAGGCCAGAAACGTTGCCCTTGAATTGTTTGGGGATATAAAGCTGGCCCAAACAGCTGCTTCCATTTTCACCAAACTGTACAAATTGTATATTGCAACGGATGCCACTCTTGCAGAAATAAACCCGTTGGTATTGACCACCACCAACGAAATCCTGGCTATCGACGGAAAAATGAACTTCGATGACAATGCACTTTATCGTCAGCCTAAAATATTGGCCATGCGTGAACCTGATGAAGAGGAAATGCAGGAAATCGCGGCCCACGAAAAAGGACTGGCTTACATCAAGTTGGATGGTACCATTGGCTGCATGGTCAATGGAGCAGGCCTGGCAATGGCTACCATGGACATGATTAAATTGTATGGCGGATCGCCTGCCAACTTCCTGGATATTGGCGGAAGTTCAAATCCGCAAAAAGTGATTGATGCCATGAATATCCTGTTGGGAGACAAGAATGTTAAAGCGGTAATGATCAATATTTTTGGAGGGATTACCCGTTGTGATGATGTCGCCAGGGGATTGATCAAAGCCTTGGAAATTATCATTACCGATATTCCCATTGTTGTTCGTCTTTCAGGAACAAATGCCGAGGAAGGCTTGGCTTTGTTAAAGAAAACAGGGCTTCCAACGGTTAGTTCAATGAGCGAAGCTGCCCAAAAGGCCATAGAACTGAGCAAGAGAAAATAAGAAAGAGTTTAAAGTTTACAGTTTACAGTTTAAAGTTACGTGCAGATCAAGGAGCCACTTTAAACTTTGAACTTTAACTCTGGAGTTGCACCCTGATCGGCACGCAACTTTGAACTTTAAACATTGAACTTTAAA
>DMFR01000147.1:3371-3840 GCA_003450125.1 Prolixibacteraceae bacterium
TTAAACATTGAACTTTAAACATTTACCAATAATCAATCACCAATAATCATTAAAAATGAGCATTTTAGTCAATAAAGATACAAAGCTGGTTGTTCAGGGGATAACCGGACGTGACGGTAAATTCCATGCCGGCAAGATGAAAGAGTATGGCACTAAGGTAGTTGCAGGTGTTTCTCCGGGTAAAGAGGGTGAAACCCTTGACGGGGTTCCTGTTTTTAATACAGTAGCCCATGCAGTTAAAGCCACGGGAGCCAATACCTCCATCATATTCGTGCCTGCAGCCTTTGCTGCTGATGCTATATTGGAGGCCTCGGAAGCAGGAATCAAACTGGTAGTTGCCATCAGTGAAGGAGTGCCGATTCAGGATATGATCAGGATAACTCCTATTCTGAAACTCAATGGAACGCTGTTAATTGGCCCAAACTGCCCGGGGTTGATTACCCCCGGAGAATCACTGATAGGAATATTG
>DMFR01000328.1:0-479 GCA_003450125.1 Prolixibacteraceae bacterium
CAGAACTAAAATATTTTAAATATATTTGTAGTTGTTCTTATGTATTTCTTCTTTTTGTGGGGAAATTGAGTCAGAGATCCAAGCTTTTGCAGGGATTTGGAAGGATGAAGATACAAATAAAAGGCCACATATAAAGGTTTTGAGAGAGGAAACGGTGAACCGCCTGAAAGAAAGACAGAATTTGAAAGGGCGGGTTAAATTCTAAAGCCGATTGACCGCAAATGAAATTTCAAGTAAAAATGAAATTTAATATGCTATAAGGATTCTTACACCATTTTTATTCTGAAAAAAAAATAGAATAATCAGATGAAAAATGGCGATTACCTATAATTATTTTATCATTCTGAATTAACCTTAAATTCTTTATTATGAAACGTTATTACATAGTTTTATTAAGTATGATGATGTTTCTTGGTATTTGTAACATTACAAATGCACAGAAAGCATCTTTAACAAGTTCCTTTCCCGCGTATGTCAAA
>DMFR01000328.1:661-1166 GCA_003450125.1 Prolixibacteraceae bacterium
TGTCAAAGGAGATTCCATCGTATTTTCCTATGTCAAACCACATTTTACAAGTACCGACTGGATCGGCATCTATCCAACAGGCACTAAGCCAGGGGCTACGAATCCTTCTATTGATTGGAAATATATCAAGGATTCAATAGGAACAATCACCTTTAAAACGGATTTGGCTCCAGATACGTATGATGCTTACTTACTCTGCTGCGATGGTTATGATAGCATTTCTTCCTGCACCTTTGAGGTTTTGGAGTCAAATGTTGCCTCTGTAACTGCTAAAACGCTTAATTTTGCAGCCGGTGCAACCATGGAATTCTCCTACAATGATCCTTCTTTTGCTTCCGGAGACCAAATTTCTATTTATAAATACGGAGAGCCTGCCACAGGAACTCCAATCACTTATAGTTATGTGTCTGTTAAGTCTGGCGTTGCCTCATTTCCGGGGGTTCTGCCCAGCGGATATTATTATGCCGTTCTGTTAAGCAGTTCTTTGGCGGAGTATGCAAGGTCA
>DMFR01000328.1:1336-2637 GCA_003450125.1 Prolixibacteraceae bacterium
CTTTGGCGGAGTATGCAAGGTCAGAAGCTTTTAATGTCGCTGATCAAGGAGCAGGCTCCTATATCAAAACGGCTGCCAGTCTTTATCCTTTGGAGGCAACAATTCTGGTCAATTACAAAGATTTAAACTTTTCCAACAAAGACAGGATCGGTATTTATAAAAAAGGACTGACTCCAAGCGCTACAGGCGCCTTGTCACTTAAATATGTGACTAAAGATTCCAGCACTGTAGAAGTTAATTCACTCCCTCTTGGTGATTATACAGTCTACCTGTTGTGCTGCGATGGATTTACTATTAAAGCCCAAAATGATTTTAAGGTGGTTGGTTTGACTACGCCGTCACTGGTATCCAATGCCATCTCCTACAAGTTGGGAGAAGCCATGGAGTTTACTTATAATGATCCCAAAGTGGCCGCCGGGGGAACGACTGAATGGATCGGCATTTATAATGCGGGAGATATTCCAAGTGATGTTCGCTCTATAATTTGGGATTATCTGAAGGTTTCGAATGGTACATTTACCTGGGACGTTCCATATCCCAATGGGACACTTCCAGAGGATACGCCTGGAGTACCGCTGCCAGTTGGAGAATACTCAGCTTATCTGTTCGAAAATGATGGGTATGGTGTACTTGCTCAAATCTCTTTTTCGGTTGTTCCACTAGGCACTGGTGTCACGCCTGAATTCAGTCAGTCCAATCGACTTGAATTGTATCCTAATCCCACCAACGGGCTTGTCATGGTTAAAATAGCCAACACCGATAAGCTTCAGGGAATTGTAGTATACAGTGTTACGGGACAGGTTTTGTACCAGGAAAAACTGGATGGATCGGTTAGCCAGAAAGCGCTCGATTTAAAGCATTTGGGCAAGGGTGTTTATTTTATTGAAGCCCAGGCTGAAAAATACAAATCCAGCAAGAAATTGATCATTCAGTAAAGGATTACCTATCACTTAAATTAAAGGCTGTGTTGCTTCAATGAAACACAGCCTTTTAATTAATATTTTTGGTAACTTTATTATGAAATGGTCAAGCACTTCAGTGCAAGCAGCGGGGAATTCTAATGAAAAGTAAACAGGCATGAAAAAGAGGTTGATAGTTTTATTCATTTGCATGGCAACGATGAATGTCATCTTTGCACAACTCAAAAAAGGGCAGGTTGACCTTTCTAAAGTACCTGCTCCACAGGGGCATTACCAGTCTGAGTATACTTTTGACCAGCCGACAGACAAGGCCAATTGGGCCAAACAGCAACCGGGACTTCATGCTGCCTTTGGGTCGACTGATGAGTTATACCTAAGATG
>DMFR01000328.1:2802-4937 GCA_003450125.1 Prolixibacteraceae bacterium
CGATGAGTTATACCTAAGATGTGAAGTGCCTTCTATAAGCCAAGAATCGATGATGTGGGAGGGAACCGGTTGGCGGGGTGAACGGCTGAATGCACAGGTAGTGGTTTGGTCACCCGACACCCTTCAACAAGTTCGTTTTCGGGTCAGTAACCTGGTAAATGCCAGTGGAAAAACAATCAGTACGGACCATGTTAAGCTGAATATGGTCAGGTATGTGGTTTCGAATTTGCCTTATAATGCCACCAAGTTTGATTGCGGGGCACCTATGGATACAGCCTGGTTAATGCCTGACCGTTTTGAAAGTTTTGATCGATTTGACTTGCCAGGTAATACAGTAAGACCTGTTTGGGTTTCATTTGATATTCCTGTAGAAGCAGAACTGGGCGATTACAAAGGAACCATTGAAGTCAATTCTCAAAATGGGAAGATGATCGTTCTAAAGGTTGGGGTAAAAGTTCAAAAACAGGTACTTCCCAAGCCTCACGACTGGAAATACCGTCTTGATTTGTGGCAGAACCCATGGGTCATTGCGTCCTATTATCATGTGGAACCCTGGTCAGAAGAACACAAGACCTTACTTAAAAAGCATTTAAAATTGTATGCTGATGCAGGAGGAAAATACATTACCACTTATGCAGTTCATTCCCCCTGGTCGGATAACTCCTACAGCATTGAAGAGACGATGATCGATTGGACCAAAACGACCAATGGTTCGTGGAAGTTCAATTATTCCATATTTGATCAATACGTTGAACTGGCCATGGAAGGCGGTATTGATGAAGCCATTACCATCTACACGCCTGTTCCATGGGGCTTTCGTTTTAGGTACATGGATGAGAAATCAGGCAACTATATGTATGCGGTATGGGCGCCCTCTTCTCCAGAATTTAAATCAGTCATGAATATATTTCTGGATGACCTGAAAGTCCATCTGACCCAGAAAGGCTGGATGAAAAAAACCTACCTGGGCATCAATGAAAATCCGCTTGATGTTACCCTTGCTGCCATCAAAGTCATCAAAGAACATTCCAAGGACTGGCGGATTACCTATGCCGGGGACTGGCATCCAGAACTCGCTTCCCTACTCGATGATTATTCACCAATTATCACGAGTGAACCAAGCCTTCCGGAACTAAAGGAACGTTCTGCCAAAGGATTAACCACTACCTATTACGTTTGTTGCAATCCTACCAAGCCGAATAACTTTGTTTTCTCGCCACCCGTTGAAGGAAGGTATATCAGTTGGTATGCCGCTGCATGCGGATACAATGGATTCTTACGTTGGGCCTACGATGCCTGGCCTTCTGATCCAATAAGAGATGCAAGACACGTCTCCTGGCCTTCAGGAGATTGCTTCATGGTATATCCAGGAGGGACAAGCTGCATCCGTTTCGAGAAACTCAGAGAAGGGATTGTTGATTATGAAAAGATTCAACTGTTAAGGGAGCTGGCTTCAAAATCAACCAATAAGAATGTAAAGAAAATCATGGCTGACCTTAATGACCATCTTGCTACTCTTACTGTTGAACGTGATTACAACAAGCGTGATTACAATACTTCAACAATCACTGAAGCCGTGAAAAAGGGCAATCAGCTCATGAGGGATTTAAGCAACGAACTTGGACGATAGTTTTAAAACAATGGATGATGAGGACAGGAATTGCATTTATATTGATCACGCTCAGGTTAGGGGTTGCCGGACAAGGTACCTCTAAAAGAGTAATCTGCACGGAATATGAAGATTATAGGCTTACTCATGCGTTAGTGCCAGCTGGTCCTGTTCCAACTGCATTTGATCCCAATGGAGTATATCCCTATGTCAGTTATTCGGAAACAGCCAATAGGCCGGAACCTGTAAAGTACAAATTCATTGTCCTTGAAAATGATCAGATCAAAGTGACCATTTGCCCTGATCTTGGGGGAAAGGTGATTTCGATGATCCATCAACCGTCGGGCAAGGAAGTGCTGTATGTTCCGGAAGTCATTCGTCCGACACGCATATTGCCCCGGTTCTATTTTGTTGCAGGAGGTATTGAAGTCAGTTTTCCCATCTCCCACTCCCCTTCACAGAACGAAAAAGTACTCTATAAGATAGACCAGACAACTGATCGCACCTATGTTACCTGTGGTGAACG
>DMFR01000282.1:0-8748 GCA_003450125.1 Prolixibacteraceae bacterium
TCTGATACCTTTCTGTAAGGTAGGGTTACAGAAAGGTATCAGAAAAGTATCAGATAGGTATCAGAAAATAGGGCCCGGGTAGCTTGCGTCCACTGGCTTTTGTACTCGATTCTGAGTAGGCCTGGAATGGAATCATTTTTATGGGAACTTTTTATCTGAAAGGCCATAAAATAATGTTAATTTTGTATGCGTTTAATAATTCAAAACTTGGGTTAAGATGGATGACTTTAGTTCAAAGAAAAAAGGCTTCTCTTTGGGAGAAACGGACAAGGAGAGAAGAAATAACCTTATCATTATATTACTATCAGTTTTACTGGTGATTGTAGTCGCCGTATTCGTTGTGCAGCACAATGAAAACAAGAAGCTTTTAAATGCATTAAACATGGAGAAAGCTTCAATCCAGGCTGACTTGAGCAGCCTGATGGTGAATTACGATTCTCTTCACACCAACAATGAGTCTCTTCAGTCGGAATTATCTGTGGCTCAAACCAAAGTGAAGGATATGATCCAGGAAGTGCAGCAAATCAAGGAAGTCAGCTATGGTCAGATCGCACAGTACCGGCAGGAAGTAACGACCATGCGCAACATCATGAAGAATTACATCATTCAGGTCGATTCACTCAATCGGCGCAATGAAATACTGATGGCTGAAAACAGCCAGGTGAAGCAGGATTTTGCCCAATCGGTGAACAAGAATCAACAACTGGAAGAAGAGAAAGGTCACCTTCAGGAAAAGATCAAGATGGCCGCACAACTGGAAGCCACGGAATTGACAGCCACAGGGATCAATGCAAGAGGGAAGGAAGCTGAAAGTGCAAGACGGGCTACCCAAATCAGGATCAGCCTCGTATTAAGCAAGAATGTAACCGCACCAAGGGGAGAAAAAGTAATCTATGCCCGTATCCAGAATCCTAACCAGTTGCTGTTTCAGAAATCATCCGGGGATGTGTTTCCCTTCGAAGACCTCAAGATTCCTTTTTCCGCCAAACGGGAAGTAACCTATGAGGGAAATGCCTTGCCTGTGAATATCTTTTGGGACAATGAAGGGGCAGAATTTATTCCTGGCGAATACACCATCGATATCTTTGCCGATGGAAATAACATCGGAACAACTAAGTTTACATTGAAAAGATAAAAAAAAGCTCCCCGGAAACGAGGAGCTTTTTATATTTAAAGAACTTTGGCAAAGTTTTATAGTTTATATATAAACTTTGCCAAAGTTAAAAATAACTATCCTCAGGCCGCTTCAGTAAGGAAGATATACCGAACGATCACCAGACAGAAGAGCAGATACATCATCCAATGTACATTCTTTGCCTTACCTGTAATCACTTTCAGAAGAGTATAGAAAATGATCCCTGCAGCAACACCATTGGCAATGCTGTATGTAAAGGGCATCATGATGATACAGATAAATGCGGGGAAACCTTCAGTGAAATCTTCAAAGTCGATGTCCTTAATGGCTGATACCATTAATAACCCAACAATGATCAGTGCAGGAGCAGTTGCAGCATCTGGAATCAATCCTGCCAAAGGAGCAAGGATAAGGGCCAAAAGAAACAACAGTCCAGTAGTTACAGCGGTTAGTCCTGTACGACCACCTTCACCAATACCTGCAGCACTTTCAACATACGCAGTTACAGTACTTGTTCCCATCAATGCACCGAATGAAACACCGAACGCATCAACCAACATGGCTTTCCCGATCTTGGGAGAATTGCCATCCTTGTCAATCAAACCTGCTTTATTGGCTGTACCTACCAGTGTTCCGAAGGTATCAAACAATTCAACAAAGGTAAAGGTAAATACCACAGTCCAGATACCCATACTTAAAGCGCCTCTGATATCGAGTTCGAATACAGCAAGGTGAGAAAAGTCAGGCAATGAGAAAGGAGAAAATCCTTCTGCAATCTTGGTAACTCCCATTGGAATACCGATAAGGGTAGTTACAATGATTCCAATCAGCAGGGAACCCTTAACACGTAAAGCCATCATACCGGCTGTAATTGCAAGTCCAATGAGGGTAAGAAGCATTCCTGGATTTTTCAGGCTTCCTAAACCAATGTTCCATTCGAAGAACATCAAGCTTGCCTTTCCACCAGTTGCCTTTAGGGCATCTAATGTTGGAGGGATTACGTTGGTTGTAGCCACCATAATTTCAGACAACTTTAACCCAATGATGGTAATGAACAATCCGATCCCTACCGTAATGGCCACTTTTAAGGAACGTGGAACGGCCACTACCAGAATCTGACGCACTTTTGTAACGGTCAACAGAATAAAGATCAACCCTGAGATGAATACAGCACCCAAAGCCACTCTCCAGGGCATTCCCACACCGGCAAGGGCTACAGTGGCAAAGAAGGCGTTAAGACCCATTCCCGGAGCCAGAGCAATCGGGAAATTGGCAACCAATCCCATTGCGATGGTTACAAAACCTGCAGCAATTGCAGTGGCAAAGAATACAGCATTCTTGTCCATTCCGGTAGCCGAAAGAATATTCGGATTCAGGAACAGGATGTAAGCCATGGTCATGAAGGTAGTGATACCGGCAATGATCTCGGTGCGTACAGTGGTCTTGTTCTCCTGTAGCTTAAAGAATTTAGTAATGAAATCCATCATCGTTCAGATTAAAAAGTGTATTTCAACGCGGCTGTTGGATTTACATGAAAGCCTTTGGTAGGATTTCCGGTAAAGTTATATCCAAGTTCAACTTCGCTACCTACAGCGAAATTCTTGCAGCAGTTGTACCACAATTGTGGTTCAGATAGGAATACAAATTTAGTCTTCTGGGCATCGGCTCCGAAACCGAATACATTGTCTTCTTTCCAGAAATCAGCAAAGCCATCAAAGGTCACCTTGTTGTGCAGTAAGTTCATGTACCATACTGCGGTCACCTGGAAGGAGTTTTGATTTTTACCGCGGATATTCTTATACATGGCCTGAAGGGTAATTCCTTTAGAGAAATCTTTTGCATTCAAGGAGTACTCAAACCCACCCAGGTAGGCATCATTGATCTGGTAGGCACCATTGAAAGGAGTGGCTTCAAACTGTCCAAACCCACCATTGTATTCCAGGTGCAAGGCAAATGGAGATTTAAATAAGGTAATGGCACGGGAAATTTCCCAATAAGCCAGACTAACGCCCTGAATGCCTGGGCCACCATAATTCATGTCAATGAAAAAGAAGGTACTTCCAAATTTGTCAGGCTTGAACATTTCGACAGTGGTAGTCAGGAATTTGCGATCTTTTCCCAAGTCATAATGTGTCTGCACATCCTGTCCAAATGAGCTAACTCCAAGCAGACAAACCAATAAAATAAGGACTAATTTCTTCATAATCTAATCTTTAAGTTGTAAGTATAAATGATTTGCCAAAAATAGTTAAAAAAGCTTCTGTGATACATGGCAGCCATCCCAGTCCTAAAATTTGTTACCAACATGTTTTTAACACTCCTTGGTTGTCCTTGAAAAACAGCCATTAAGATTAGATATAAGTCGAACCAAAGAATATTTTCCTTATCTTCATCCACCAAATACGCCTGGCGATTGTTGTATCAACAGGTGCAGCATCAAAGCGTGTATTGACCCTTAACCATTTTAACAATTCAACATGAAACCAATCTCAAGAAGACATTTTATCCAGGCTGGGCTGATCGGTGCAGCTGCAATAACAACAGGATTTCCCAACAGTGTCTATGCCAATTCAAAGGTTACCCTGATTGACAAGGTAAAACTGGGTAAAACAGGGCTTATGGTTCCACGTCTGGCCATGGGAACCGGTACCCATGGCGGTAACCAATCCTCTGACATGACCAGAATGGGTGTCGACAACTGGGTGAAGATCGCCCGTTATGCCCATGAACGAGGAATGACCTTTTACGACTGTGCCGATTTGTACGGCTCTCATCAGAATGCAAAGGAAATACTCAAAGAAGTACCACGCGAAAAGGCTACCCTGCTTTCAAAGATATGGACCCGATCCGAAAACTGGAATACCGATTCACCTGCTAAAACCATTGACCGCTTCAGAAAAGAAACGGGGTCAGACTATTTTGATATCCTGCTGCTGCATTGTATGACCAATGCCAAATGGCAGGAAGAAAAGAAACCTTACATCGAAGCCCTTTCAGAAGCCAAGCAAAAAGGCATCCTGAAATCTGTCGGTGTTTCCTGTCACAGTTTTGAAGCGCTGAAGTTAGCTGCCGAAGATCCCTGGGTAGATGTAATCCTGGCCCGCATCAATCCTGAAGCCGTCATCATGGATGCCAGTGCAGATGAAGTGATGGCTGTCCTTAAGAAGGCACATGACAGTGGAAAAGGAATCATTGGAATGAAGATATTTGGGGAAGGCAAGTTCTCTGAAGAAAGCAGACGTGAGAAATCACTCCAATATGTAATGGGCAGTAAAAATGTAGATTGTATGACCATCGGGATGACCTCCATCGAACAGATAGATGAGAACGTAAACCGCATCATGAGAATAGCCGCACAAGGAGTCTGAACCGCAAATTAAGCTGATTGATCTGATTGGTATGGGGTCAATAGGTACTCCTTTGAGTAATCTGTTGAAAATATAAAAAAAAAGCCGGGTAATAATACCTGGCTCTTTTCTTTTCAAAGGTTTGTTATAGAAACGGTGGATAGACAGTCCAAAAGTAATATTCGATCCCATAATTAATCACCCTTTTGTTTAATGGCCGCCTCCTGAATAAAATTTTCTGATGAAATGATCTATTTATGCATCGAAATGCTCATTTTAACACATGAACGGTCATTTTTTGAATTCCAACATTATAACCATTTGTCCAATGCGCTGTTTAAATACCGGTTTACAGGGTACAATTCCTTCATGGCAGTGATAATTTTTTCAACATAACCTTCACTTTTAACCACAGAATCGCCAATGGGTGATACAAAGGCAAAGGATTTGTATTTCAACAAATCAATGTCCGGGAAATCCTTTGGAAATCCTTTGGGAGCAGTCTTCAGTTTGTCATCATACATTTCCGGATAAATCTTCAGGAACGATTTAGTAGAGATGAGCTGTTTAAACTCTTGCGGATGGTCATAGATTTCCGTACGGTAGGCCTTTAAGGCATCTGCCTGTGGAGAATAAGCACCACCACCGACAAACGACCCGCCCGGCTCAATGTGAAAGTAATAACCCGCCCTCACACTTTTACGCCCTCCCTGGGCGATATAACTGCCCATATTGGTTTTGTAGGGCGTCTTATCATTCGAAAACCGCACATCCCGAAAGATCCTGAACACACAGTTCTTCGCATCGGGAGTACCGATTTCATCGTCAAATTTACCGATTTCCTGAATAAGCAGTTCGGTCAAAAAGAGTACTTTCTTGCGGCATTCCTGGTACCAATCACGGTTCTGGTCAAACCATTCCTTGTTGTTGTTTTCCTTCAGTTCTGAAAGAAAGTTGAGCACTTCTTGCATATAGATGTTAATTAGAAATTGTACTTTTGCATTGAACGTTAAAGCTATGAAAAAGTTTGTAATTATAGTAGCCGGTGGATCAGGACAACGAATGGGCACTGAACTTCCCAAGCAGTTTCTTGACTTGTGTGGGAAGCCTGTATTGATGCATACCCTTCAACGCTTTTTTGATTTCGATCCCCAATGCAGGCTGATTCTTGTTCTTCCGGTTTCACAGCAGGAGGTTTGGCAACAATTGTGCCTGAAACATACCTTCCATCTGGAACATCAAATTGCTTCAGGGGGAGAAACCCGCTTTCATTCGGTACAGAACGGACTAAAGCTGATCGAGGGTCAGGGAATCGTTTTTATACACGATGGGGTTAGACCTCTGGTCAGTCAGCAAACACTCTTTAGATGCTTTGAAACGGCTCAAAAATACGGCAATGCCCTTCCTGTCTTACCCGTATCGGATTCTTTACGCAGTCTGGATGGGGATCAAAACACCGCTGTTGACAGAAGCAAGTACATCATCGTCCAGACTCCCCAAACCTTCACTACGCAACAAATACTTCAATCCTTTTCTCAGGCTTATGATCCGGGATTTACGGATGATGCCACTGTCGTGGAAAGGGCAGGGTTTAACATACACCTTGTTGAAGGCAACCGGGAGAACATCAAAATCACCACTCCCTCTGACTTAATCATCGCTGAGGCATTGATTCACCACAGATATAAAATATAATTCACCACAGATTACACAGATAAACACAAATTATTTCTTTTTAATCTGTGTAAATCTGTGTAATCTGTGGTGAATTATATCTTATATCTGTGGTGAATTTGTTCTTTATCAACTGTTGTCCTGGAGGATAAAACCAACTTTGGGAATGTTTTCAATGCTGATGGAAGGATCTGAACTAAAATACTTTCGCAGCTTGGAGATGAATACATCCAGGCTCCTTCCTGCAAAATAATCATTTTCTCCCCAAATGACCGTCAGTATCTGTTCCCGGCGAATGACATTGTTTTTTGACAAACACAACAGTTTGAGAATCGTACTTTCACGTTCTGTCAACCGTCGTTTTTCCTCATCGGTTTCAAGCAGCTGATTCTGAAAATCAAATTGAAACCTGCCGATCTGGAAGGTATTGTTATCAGGATCTTTTGACAAATGACTGCGGTTAAGGATGGCATTAATTTTATACAACAGTTCATCTTCGTCAAAGGGCTTGGTAACGTAATCATCCACGCCAATTTCATATCCCTTCATTTTATCTTCCTTGAGCGATCTGGCCGTCAGAAAGACAATGGGTATCTGGGCATTGATGGCTTTTATCTTTTTGGCCAGGGTGAATCCATCCATCTTGGGCAAACCCACATCCAGAATGCAGAAATCGAAATGGGCCCCCTGAAACCCGGTGAAGGCGGTTAATCCATCCCTGTACAGCTTCACTGAAAACCCTTTTACCTCCAGGAATTCAACCAATAAAAACCCCAGGTTTAAATCATCTTCCACCAAAAGAATATTTACGATCCGACTCATACCTATTTACTATTAATTGATTTACTATTTACAATTTGGCTACTGGCTTCTCGCTCGCAGCCAGTAGCCATTTTAAACAACAACCGGCAAGGTAATAATAAAAGTACTGCCTTTGTGAATTTCGCTTTTCACTGAAATTGTTCCCCCATGGGCATTAATGACCATTTTCACATAATACAGTCCGATGCCGAATCCTTTGGTCGTATGCATATCTCCTGTCGATATCCGGTAATATTTCTCAAAGATACGCCCATACTCCCGGCTCGGGATTCCAATTCCATTATCAGTAACTTTGATTTCAATCATCTGCTCGTGATTTTTAGTCTCAATGCGGATTTGAGGCTTCTCTATGGTATATTTGATGCTGTTGGACAAAAGGTTTACCATCACATCAGATAGATGCAGGCTGTCACCATAAACCATTGATTGGTCAGCATGAAAATCACAGGTCACTTCCACATCGTTCTGCTTCAAATGAAACGCCATGGACTGGATGGCATCAGTAATGAGCTGTTGAATATCCAATGTCTCCTTTTTATAATCAAATCCGCTGTTCTCAACGGCAGCAAGGTGCAAAAGCCGGTCTACCTGTCGCTGTAGCTTCTTATTTTCCTCCCTGATAGCGGTGGCAAATTGAAGGATGGTAGGGTCACCCAGTTTAGGACTCTTACTCAGGATCATGTTGCTGGCCAGTGAAATCGAAGAGATAGGGGTCATAAATTCATGGGTCAGGTTGCCAATCATATCCTTTACCTGTTGGGCAAATGACCGGTCCCTTCGGTAATAAGCCAGGATCAGGAATATTAAGGCGATGGTAAACATGATCAACAGCACAGAAGTCACAAACATGATCCCGATTCGTTTCAGGATAAAGGAACTTCTGCCCGGGAAATGAATCGCCAGGTCAATGTCCGATTCTGGATACAAGGATTCAAAGGTATGGTGAAACAGTTCTCCCTTCTTGATTCTTTTTTCATTTCGTTTGAGCGACAAGGTATCCTTCCCGTTAATGAGGATAAAATGAAAATCCAGGTTGATGTGATAAAATTCAAGTTCTTTCTGAACCGTTGAATCAAGCCGGTGGATGATATTCTGGGTGAACACTTCCTGCGAATTGATCAGGCTGTCCTTCTCAATACTGTTGTGCATGGCATTGTTCAGCTCCTCATCATTGGCCATATTCAAGGCCGTTTGACTCAGGGCCATGTTGACCCCCCGGGTAAAGATCGCCTCCTGCATGTGGATGGATTCCATCAGCCAGTTGACCTGGATCAACAGCAATCCAACCATGGAAGCCACGGCTGAGACAGTCAGGATGAACCTGCCTGTATTTTTGTTCCAATGAAATGGTATGCCCCTCATGGATGATCATTTAATTTGCAATGACTCACTTTTATCAAGTAAAGTTATTAATAAACTTTTAGCTCCTGTCATTTTTAACAACACATTAACATGTCAGTAACTTCCGTTAGGTTTTTCTTGCCATATCTTTGATTCAGATTAATTTAAATATAAAAAATTAAACAATGAAAACACTACTATTCGTTCTCGCCCTTGCATTGACCGTATCGATGACAGGGTTCGCATCAAACGTAACATCGCCTACTGCCAATAAAACTGAAATGACGGCTGCCTCAAAGACCACTGCCACTAAATCGGAAAAAAAGGGTCAAAAGAAAAAGCCACATGGGAAAAAACATCACAAGGCTACCAGTGCAAAAAAAGCGCCTGCAGCCAAGAAGTAATTCACAAAATTGGTCCGCCCAGACA
>DMFR01000282.1:9015-9185 GCA_003450125.1 Prolixibacteraceae bacterium
AAAAAGTTAATTCTATTGTCAACATTTGTATTAGGTTTGGTATTTGCTGGTATCGCTCAGACACCACAGGCTCCTCAAACAAAGAAGGAAACAACAACTACCACTACCAAGAAGGAAACGACAACTCCAGCTGCCAAAACGGACGCTAAGAAGTCGGATGCCAAGAAATT
>DMFR01000282.1:9394-9623 GCA_003450125.1 Prolixibacteraceae bacterium
AAGAAGTCGGATGCCAAGAAATTGCACGCCAAAAAAGTAGAATCTAAAAAAACAGAAACTACTACAACTACAGCTCCAGCTCCAGTAAAAAAATAAGCTTTATGCTTACTGATAAAAAATGCTCCATCTATGGGGCATTTTTTGTTGGTAGACGATCCATTAACCCCTACCCCATCCTCCTCCTACTTCATCAGCTTCTCACAGTCGCTTATCCAGGGTCGCATTCTGG
>DMFR01000442.1 GCA_003450125.1 Prolixibacteraceae bacterium
TAAATCAGTTTTAAATCCGCTAAACCGTGTAAATCCGCGTTCTATTTTTCGTTTTCTTACAATTAGAAAATACGACATTATTTAGTTTCTCTTACTTAAATCCAACCATTCAATCCGATTTTATCATTCTTTCCCAAACCCTGTGAGTTAGCATTCCCTGCTGTTTGAGAGGTGTTTGCTTGCATCAATGAGTACTATTTGTGTACTGTATCTGTACTAAGTTGGTAATTTTAGTACAGATACAGTACACAAATAGTACTCATTGATGCAAGCAAACACCTCTCAAACCTTTCCCTGATCAGGTTCAGCCTGGGGGGAAAGAAAAAGGTGTAAAATTGAATAGGAATACGATTCAAAAATCAGGACCAATAACTACCCTTTCAATAGGATATCTTGAAAGATTTTAAAGGCTGAAAATGTGCAAATTTTAATCAGTAGAATAAGAATAATTGATCAATTACTTAGAATTAAACAGCCCAGATATTATCTTCATCTAAGCTGAAATACAATTTAGTTTTTGTATATTTACAAGTTGCCAAACAGGCGCATTGAGGATTAAAATATTCGGATCATGATATTTACTCCTGAAAAATATTCCATCGCAGACGAACGGATGAAGCCGTTTATTGACTCCAGAGAAATATGGGATTATATTGATAATGCCACCTCTTCCAAAGAACGAATCCGTGAAATAATCGCTAAATCGCTTTCAAAATGCAGATTGAATCTGGGGGAAGTAGCTTGTTTGCTCAATGCAGACAGCCCTGAATTGATCGAAGAGATTAAACAAGGGGCAAAAACGCTTAAAAGTACAGTCTATGGAAACCGCATCGTTCTATTCGCACCCCTTTATATTGGGAACAAATGTTTAAACGACTGTACTTATTGTGGTTTCAGGTCCAGCAATGCAGATGCGGTGCGAAAAACCCTTTCGGATCAGGAGATCGTTAAGGAAATTGAATCACTGGAAGATGAAGGTCAGAAGCGATTAATTCTGGTTTTTGGAGAACATGCTGAATATAACCCCGAATTTATTGCCCATACCGTTAAAATTGCCTACAGTGTAAAAAAAGGTAATGGGGAAATCAGGAGGGTCAACATCAACGCGGCCCCCCTCGATGTTGAAGGATATCAGATTGTGAAAGCATCGGGAATTGGAACGTACCAGGTTTTTCAGGAAACCTACCATCCTGAGGCCTATCAGACCTATCATTTGAGGGGCAGAAAAGCGGACTATGGCTATCGGCTCACGGCATTGGACAGGGCACAGGAAGGCGGCATAGACGATGTCGGAATTGGTGTCTTATTTGGCTTATATGATTGGCGATACGAGGTCCTGGCCCTGGTGCGTCATGTCAATCACTTGGAAGCTTGTTATCATGTAGGACCACATACCATTTCTTTCCCCAGGGTCAAGGATTCCTCAGGTATGAATTTACAGACTCCCTATTTCGTGAGTGATGAGGATTTTACAAGGCTGATAGCCATATTGCGGCTTGCTGTCCCCTATACCGGCATGATTCTTACGGCCAGGGAACCCGCCAGGCTCAGAGATGAGATCATTCAATTTGGGGTTTCGCAAATTGATGGGGGTACAAAAATTGAGCTTGGCAGTTATTCTGAAAAAGATCATTCTGAAAAAGACCTCAACAGGGGGCAATTTCACATCAACGATGACCGATCGCTGAATGAAATAATTGATGAATTGCTGGATCAGGAGATGATTCCTTCGTTTTGTACAGCTTGTTACCGGCTTGGCAGAACAGGGGAGCATTTCATGGAATTTTCAGTTCCTGGATTTATTAAACGCTACTGTACACCCAATGCCATTCTCACCTTAGCAGAATATCTTGTTGATTATGCTCCCGAGAATACGGCACATAAGGGATGGAAGGCCATCAATAGAAATATTGGTAAAATGGAGGATGAGAAAACAAAAGCATCTATCCTTGAAAAAATTGAACGAATAAAAGCAGGGCAACGGGATTTATACACTTAACTTATTCAGGAACAATGATATAATAATAAAAGAAAAGGGAACAATGATCTGACTGATGAAACGGATTTACACTGATCTATTTAATGGCGTGTAATTTGTTTCAATTTGTGTAATTCGTATTTTTAAATAGATCAGTGTATATCCGTTACATCAGTCAGATCAGTGTTTCCTTTTCTTTTTCTTAAAAATCAGTGTTCCTTTAATTCACACAGTATGAAAGGACGGGATTTAAAACCACATATTGGAATCTTTGGCCGGAGGAATGTTGGCAAAAGTTCACTGATCAATGCACTCACTAGGCTTGATGTTGCCATTGTTTCAGAAATAGCAGGAACAACAACCGATCCGGTTAAAAAATCAATGGAGATATTTGGAATCGGGCCTGCTGTCATTGTTGATACCGCTGGTATTGACGATGCAGGAGAGCTGGGCGAGAAAAGGATTGCAAAAACATTGGAGGTCATCAAACAAATTGACTGTGCCATTTTACTGATCGCAAACAATATGTTTGGCGAGTTTGAAGAAATGCTGATTCAAAAATTCAATCAATATCATATCAAATCTATCATCATCCACAACAAGGCAGACCTTGAATCTTTAAGGAATGAGACCATCAAATTGATTCAACAAACTACAAATGCACCTATAGTTGAGTTTAGTATAAAAACGAATATCAATATCGAAGTAATTATTGAAACACTTAAGAATACAATTCCAGAAACAGCTTATCAAAATCCGTCTTTATTGAAAGGAATCATTCAGCGCGGCGACATTGTGATGCTGATTACACCTGTTGATTCAGAAGCTCCTGATGGAAGAATGATCTTACCCCAGGTAATGGCCATTCGGGATGTACTAGACAATGATGCCATAAATATTGTTGTTAAAGAAACTGAAGCCGAATACTTCCTGCAAAACACGGGTATCAAACCAAAATTGGTGATTACCGACAGTCAGGCTTTTGGATTTGTCAATCAGATTATTCCTGCCGATATTCCGTTAACCGGATTTAGCGTGGCTTATGCCCGTATGCGCGGACCGTTTGACGAATATGTTAAAGGTACAAAAAAGGTAGCAGATCTGAAAGATGGGGACAAGATTTTAATTCTTGAATCGTGTACCCATCAGGTAAGTTGTGAAGATATTGGACGGTTTAAAATTCCACGCTGGCTAAGGGCATTTACTCAAAAACAATTGGAATTTGATGTAGTTGCAGGTTTGAATGAAATCCAGCATCCGATCACCGACTACGCTATGGTCATTCAATGCGGTGGGTGTATGGTAACCCACAAACAAGTGTTCAGCCGTTTATCTGGTGCCATTGATGCAGGCGTTCCGGTTTCCAACTATGGATTAACAATTGCGTATATCAATGGAGTTTTCGACAGGGCAGTTGCCCCTTTTATCAATAACCAATGATTTCCGTCAACGAAATATTAGACAAAGAGGATATAGTTCGCCTGCTTTCTATTACAGATCAAGGCGAACAGGACGATTTGATCAGAAAGGCCTATTCAATAAAAGAATTGACCATTGGGACAAACGTTTATCTGCGAGGCTTGATTGAGTTTTCCAACCGGTGTCAGAAAAATTGTTTCTATTGTGGTATTCGAAGTGAAAATCATAAGGTTACAAGATACTCACTTACCGACGAAGAAATCATACAGGTAGTTGAATTGGCAAAAATGAATCAACTGACCGGCATTGTTCTACAGTCCGGAGAAAAGCAAAATCCTGATTTTACCAATAGAATTGCTAACCTTATATTCAAGATAAAAAAAGCTACAAGTGCTGAATTTCGCATCACCTTATCACTTGGCGAACAATCATTGGAAACCTACCAGGATTGGTTCAATGCAGGAGCTCAACGCTATTTATTGAGAATTGAAACTTCCAATGAGGAACTTTACAAGAAAATTCATCCTGATAATGAACTGCACAATTACAATACCCGATTGCATTGTCTTGAAACCATTCAGAAAGTAGGTTATCAGACAGGCACAGGGGTAATGATCGGGTTACCCTTTCAAACCATTGAAGACCTGGCCAACGACTTGTTGCTGATCAGGCAAATGAATATTGACATGGTAGGCATGGGTCCTTACCTGTCTCTTAT
>DMFR01000230.1:0-3584 GCA_003450125.1 Prolixibacteraceae bacterium
TGGGGCAGCTCGTTCGAAACGGAATGTATTGGCCATTCACATTGATTGGAGTATTGGATTGGGGATCATCGTCAATGGCAAACTTTACAAGGGACGTGATGGATTTGCCGGTGAACTGGGTCATTTACCCATGCTCGACAATGGTATTTTGTGCAAATGCGGCAAACAGGGCTGCCTTGAAACCATTGCATCCGGTACTGCTGTTGCCCGCCTGGTCATTGAGGAAATGAAGGCAGGACGCTCTTCCATGCTGGGCCAATTGGTGGATGAAGACCTGGAAAAGATTGAAATCCGCAAAGTTGTTCAGGCTGCCACGATGGGTGACCAGTATTCCATATCCATACTGGCCAATGCCGGTCAATGGATTGGAAAAGGGCTGGCCTATCTCATCCAGATTTTCAACCCTGAATTAATCATTCTTGGCGGCAGGATGTCCGAAGCCCACCAGTTTATCCTTCCACCCATTCAGCAGGCCATTCATATTTTCTGTAATCTTGAACTGGCCAATGGTATTCAGATTAAAGTATCTGAGCTGGGTAGACAGGCGGGGGCTCAAGGTGTTGCCGCTCTGTTGCTGGAACATGTCCTGGATAAGAGCTGAGCCAGTTGCCAGTAACTAATAGCCAGTAACCAGTAGCCAATTTTAAAGTTTAAACTCGAATCGCAAATAATACAGTTTACCATGAGAACAAATGAATTCAGCAATGTTGAAAAGGTATTTCTGCAACAGGCAGCAGTTGACCGGATGTCCACTAAGATGCCTTACATCACCGTGGAGAATTTTCCCAAGCTGGGAATGCTTACCTCGTTGCGTTTCCTGGAATGGGTGGCTCAAAACCCCAATGGTGTGATCAGCCTTCCTACCGGGAAAACCCCTGAATACTTCATCAAATTTACCCATTTCTTTCTGGATAACTGGGATACGAAAAAAGGACAGGATATCCTCAGCGCTTATGGTCTTTCAGGAATTAAAAAGCCATCCCTTAGCGGACTGCAATTTGTTCAGATGGACGAATTCTACCCCATCGCCTCCAAACAGCACAACAGTTTTTACAACTACGTCGACAATTTCTATATCAAAGGCTTTGGGCTCGATGCCGCTAAGTCGCTGCTCATCAATTCAGATGCTATTCCACTTGCAGAAGGGAAATCATACAATGAAGTATTTCCTGATCTGAGGATTGACTTGTCGCTTCGTTACCGTGATGCCAAATCACCCCAGGAGAGATTGCAACAACGGTCCATCTTAAGTATTGATGACTGGTGTTCTGAATATGAACTTAAAATACGTGAAAAAGGGGGTATAGGATTCTGGCTGGGAGGCATTGGTCCTGATGGGCACATCGCCTTCAATACCCGTGGATCTGACCATTTCTCCACCACCCGTTTAACGGCTACCAACTTCGAAACCCAGGCCGTAGCTGCTGGTGATCTGGGAGGAATTGAAGTTTCGCGTAACCGTCTAGTCATTACAATCGGGCTTGAAACCATCACTTTCAATCCACAGACGGTGGCCCTTGTTTTTGCTGCCGGAGAAGCCAAGGCGGATGTAATCAAGGATGCCCTGGAAAGTGAACCATCCAATCAATTCCCTGGCAGTTGTCTGCACAAATTGCCCAACAGCCGCTTCTACCTCACTACCGGGGCCGCAGTAAAATTGACTGATAGTGTCGATCAGTATTACCAATCCGGTGAATGGACCCACCAGAAATCAGAACGTGCCATCATTGACCTTTGTCCCAAGATCAACAAGTTTGGCCACCGTCTAACTCTTGAAGACTTGCAGGAGGATAAATACACCCGAATGATTCCCAACCTGGATGAGAATACCGTCCAGACAGTCATTGATTCAATCACTGCCAAATTCAACAAGGGAATGGAACACGAGGCCAACCAGGTGTTCTATCATACGGGTCCGCACCATGACGATATCATGCTGGGCATCATGCCGCAAGTAGCACGCCAGTTGCGCGATGCCAGCAATGAATTTCATCTTTCAGTACCCACTTCAGGATTTACTGCCGTCATCAACCAATATGTGATCGACTTATTGAATGAATCGCTGCACCTGATCAGTGATGACCAGATCCAGATGATCAAGTTTCCCGATTTCTTTGAAGAGGGCTATCAATACAAATGGGACAAGGACATTTACCACTACCTTGACAGTGTGGCAGCCAATGATGCTTATGAACAAAGACGGGGGGTATGCCACCGGGTAATCCGTTCAGTGGTACAGATTTGGGGGATTAAAAATGAACTGCAACTGATTGCCACCATCATTGAAATCCTGGATAATTTAACTAACAGTTACGATGGGAGTAAGAACCCTCCCAAGATACAGGTGCTCAAGGGAATGATCCGTGAAATGGAAGAAGAGTTGGTATGGGCCCATTTTGGTGTCCCGGTGAAGAATGTACATCACCTAAGGCTTGGATTCTACCAGGGAGATATTTTTACCGAACAGCCCGACGACAAGCGTGATGTGTTGCCCATTCTGGAAGAATTCCGTAAATATAAACCTACAGTGATCAGCCTTGCCATGGATCCTGAAGGAAGCGGTCCCGATACCCATTACAAGGTGCTGAAAGCCATTGCCGCTGCCGTAAAGGAATGGAAAAAGGAAGAAGATTTATCTAAATTGAGGGTAATCGGATACCGCAATGTCTGGTTTCGTTTCCATCCTGCCGATACAGAAGTGATCGTTCCCGTTTCGCTCAATGCCCTGGCCATTTTGGATACCTCCTTTTCGCAGTGTTACCTGAGTCAGGTCAATGCTTCGTTTCCAAGCTACCAGCTCGATGGAAAGTTCAGTGAGCTTACCCAGAAGATATGGGTCGAGCAACTCAAGCAGATCCAGTTTCTGCTGGGTAAGAACTTCTTCTACCAACATGAAAAACCATTGGTAAGAGCCACCCATGGACTCATTTACATCCGGGAGATGAATGCTGACCAATTCCTGAAACAAGCCGAAGAACTGGAAAGAAGCATGGAAGGGGTGGAATTATAAGGGTCTTGTGTATATATAAAAAATAAACACATAGGCACTATATTTTTTTTTTAAACCTTATATTTTAAAAGAAACCTTAGTAACTTAGCTTATGCTCAACCTTCAACCTTATTTACCTTATGAAAATAGAATACAATAACCTTTACACCCATTTTGTTTTCATCACCTTAAACAGGCAACCGGTAATTCCTAGGAAAAACCGCATAAGGATTGAAAAATACATTACCGGCATAGTTAGCAATCATGACTCAAGGCTTTATACCATTTATGTCAACCCTGAACATGTTCACATGCTGGTGTCAAGGTCATCTTCTCTTTCGGAAGAGGAACTGGCAACGATCATTGCCGATAGTTCAGAAAAATTCATCAATGAGAATAGACTAGTTGCAGGCCACTTCAGTTGGCAACAATCGGCATCCGCTTTTTCGGTTTCCAAAACAGGCATTGACTATGTATGCAAGTAAATTTTGAACCAGCCCGAACATCATAAAAGAGTCAGTTTTGCCCAGGAATACGATCAATTTATAAAGTTTTACGAGGCCAATCGTGAGAAGGTAAATAAGGTTGGACTCTG
>DMFR01000230.1:3653-4011 GCA_003450125.1 Prolixibacteraceae bacterium
GTAAATAAGGTTGGACTCTGGGACCCGATGAGCAGTTACTAAGGTTCAAAAAAATGGAAAATAAGGTTTTAATTTAAAACAGTGATTGACTTGTATCCTCTTCATTTCCTCATAAAATGGGATGTGATTTCTTTTTAGACTAAATCCACAAGAGTAAAGGTTGATTATTCCCCTTTCACTTTTAGTGAAGGAGGTAGATGTTTTAAAAGTGTTCGCTGAACTGAACCTGTTAAAGTAGAATTAAATTAGTAGAAAAATAATCACGATACATACATCGTTAACATAGAACAATAGAATAAATATCCGATTTACCTATGTGTTTAATACCATAATAACATGAAACTCATTGGCGTTGACA
>DMFR01000230.1:4234-4479 GCA_003450125.1 Prolixibacteraceae bacterium
ATGAAACTCATTGGCGTTGACATTGGCGGAACAAAGATTACAGCCGCATTGATTGAAGATGACAAAATTCTCAAGCAATATACCTGTTCAACTCCTTTTGATCAGGAGAAATTGGTTGTTGTAGAGGCTGTAGCTCAAGCTATCTTGCAGGTATATGATGATGAGATACTAGGCATCGGGATTGGTGTACCCGGATTGGTTGACCTGCAAAACAACCTGGTGCTTGATGTGACCAATATTCCCTC
>DMFR01000231.1:0-4087 GCA_003450125.1 Prolixibacteraceae bacterium
TTAAAGTGAACTAGAGTATTTAAAGTACTTTGAGCTGTGCGATCTTTAACTTTAGTCAATTTAGTTCACTCTAAATACTTTAGGCACTTTTTAGGCGCTTGTATTTCTCACTTTGGTCAGGTAACCTACCGATGGCAAAGTGTGTAATTCTTCCAGTAAATGATAATTGCGTTTATCCTGAAACAGCTTTGAAAGGCGGCTATCAGGATTGGCCAGATCACCAAATACAATGGCATTTCCAGGACATGATTGTGCACAGGCAGTCTGAAATTCACCGTCAGCAATGGGACGTCCTTCAAGTTTGGCTTGTTGCTTTTTGGCCTGAATGCGTTGGACACACATGGAACATTTTTCGACTACTCCTCGCGAACGAACCGTTACATCTGGATTTAGAACCATCCGTCCAAGATCACTGTTGGAGGCATAATCGAATTTGTTGTTTTTCACGTACTGAAACCAGTTAAAGCGGCGAACTTTGTATGGACAGTTGTTCAGGCAATACTTGGTACCAACGCAACGGTTATAAGCCATCTGATTCAATCCTTCTTCACTGTGTGGGGTCGCAGCCACAGGACACACATTCTCGCATGGTGCGTTGCCGCAATGTTGGCACATTACAGGCTGGAAGGATACCTTTGGATTCTCAGGATTTTCAGAATAATACCTGTCAATTCTGATCCAGTGCATTATGCGGCGATTGCGCACCTGATCTTTTCCAATTACCTGTATATTGTTTTCCGCCTGGCAGGCAATCGTACAAGCTCCGCAACCGGTGCAGGAATTCAGATCCACAGCCATTCCCCAATGATGACCATTGTAGTGAGGCTCTTTATAAAGTGTTACTGATTTTGATTCATTGATGGCATGCAGTTCATTTCCTGAAGAGGGATTTTTAACGTAATCCAACAAAGTCGTTTCACGAACAATTGGCCGGCCTTCCATCAGGTAATGCGTTTGAGAAATGGCCAGTTCAAAGGTTTTTCCCGGAACTTTTTCAACCTTCGCTGAAGTGATATGATATTGTCGTGAACCATTTGCATTTTCCACAGATGGGTAAAGGTTCGTACCTACTTTATTGCCCACCTTTCCTGCAATCTCACGTCCGTAACCCAATGCAACAGAGATGGTATCTT
This sequence comes from Prolixibacteraceae bacterium, assembly GCA_003450125.1. Taxonomy (GTDB): domain Bacteria; phylum Bacteroidota; class Bacteroidia; order Bacteroidales; family Prolixibacteraceae; genus Aquipluma. The sequence continues at coordinate 1,134 of DMFR01000231.1, forward strand.
TTGCTTGGCCCGGTTGGACAAAAACAGGCAATTGTATGCCATTTACTTTGATTACATCCTCATTTTTCAAGCCGTTTTCTTCTGCATAAGCCACTGGTATGGCGGCAAAGTTATCCCAGCTGAGTTTGGCCATTGGATCTGGTAGTTCCTGTAACCATGGATTGTTGGCGTACTTGCCGTTCCCAAGGGCAATACTTTCATAAAGGGCAACTTCGATCCCTGGACTTGCATTTTTTATCTGACCCGCAGCCCGTACAATTCCCTCCGGAGAGTATTTAAGTTTTGAACTTTGCGAAGTTTCATACACTCCTCTTTGCAGGGTAGTATTCCAGAACTGAATAAAGTCGGTTATTTCTTTCTGTTGCGAAAATTGGGTTTCTTTCCAGAAGTTCTGTATAAAGTTATGGTAATTCAGATTAATTCCTGTCCATTTCAATAAAGTTTCCTGAGGTGCACGGGCATTAAACAGTGGTGCTATGGTTGGTTGGGCCAGGCTGTAAATGCCTGCTTTGGGTTCCAGATCGTTCCAACTTTCCAGAAAATTGGTTTCAGGCAAACTGAACATGCACAAAGCAGTCGTTTCATCAGGTCTTTCTGAAAATGAAATACTCAATTCTGTTTTTCTGATCCCTTCGGCAAACTCTATACCTTGTGGATGATCGTAAACAGGATTGACGCCCCAAACCAGCAGGGCTTTTACTGAACCAGCTTTCAATTCTCCCAACAGGCGATCCATATCCTGATCAATGCCCTGTTTGGTTTGAAGTGGATTTTCAAGCCCTATGGTTGTTCCGTAATTGCCCAGTAATTGGTTGATACCGTTAACCAGTAATTGTATGTTTACATCATTGCTGCCAGAGAGGACAATGCTTTGTTTTTCATTCTGCAACACATCTTTTGCAAGTTCGGATACCTCAACCGAGGTTTGAACGCCTGAAACAACTGTACCACCTTTTGCACGGGCAATTGCATTGTACAAAGCCAAGACAATAGCTCCTTCTTCTGAAGGTTTTATCGGAAAGCGAACATCGGCATTTGATCCTGTCAAAGTCATTCCGGCTTCAAACTGATAGTGCCTCAACATTTCCGTCTGTCCATTCTGAAGTTGACGTGCAGTGGTGTAACCTCTGGTATATTCTAAGGTTGAAAGCCAGGTACCCAGGAAATCGGCCCCAAAACTTACTACCACCTTGGCTTTGTCAAACTGGTAATCTGGAATCAATGGCATTCCAAAGCTTAATTGGTTGGCTTGCAACAGTCCTGATACCGAACCAGCATCATATTGAATCCATTCCACATTGGATTGCTTTTCAATAAATTGCTGGATGATTTTTCTGGTGGAAGGTGAAATGATCGTTGAAGTCAATAAGACTATTTTCCCATTTTCCCTTTTCAGCCTGGCCAATTGAAATATAATTTCTTCATCTGCTTTCTCCCAGCTGGTATTGCTACCCGATTTTAAGGGACCTTTGAACCGTGCATCATCATACAAATTCAGCACTGAAGCCTGTATGCGGGCACTTGTTCCCCCTTGTGTTATAGAACTTAAGGTGTTTCCCTCAATTTTAATAGGCCTGCCATCCCTCACCTTTACAACGATACTCCCGTATTCATTGGCATCAAAGTAGGAAGAGGCGTAAAAGTCAGCGGTACCCGGATCCATTTCAATGGGTTTGACCACATAAGGAATGGCTTTATTAATAGGCCTGGCACAACCAGCGATAATTGTAGCCGCTGCAATACTGAAGCCAAAGGTTTTTAGAAAATCGCGGCGTGATGATTCTGAAAGCTGGTCATCACCTCTCATCAACATGCTTTTTTGTTTGGCTTCTGCCCGCACTTCTATCCGGCGTATTTCCTTTGGATTGGCAAGTTCTTCTATACTTCTCCAATATGTCTTCATCTAGCGAATTTTTTGTAAATAAATTTATTTCAATATTTCAACTGCACAAGAGGGCAACCACACAGGGTTGCCCCTACAGGTTCTAATAATGGCACCTCATACAATCATTGGCTCCTATATTCACAGCCCGGACGGTGTCAAGCTTTCCCGATTTGAGCATGTCGTGCAAATCCTTGTAATTATCGTAATAGGCATTGTCCTTAAAATTCACTTTTGTTTCCCGGTGGCAATTGATACACCATCCCATGGACAAATCACTGTATTGACGCATGATGTTCATCTCAGCAACTGGTCCATGGCATTTTTTGCAATCCACCTTGGCAATGCCCACATGTTGTGCATGGCTGAAAAATACATGATCAGGAAGGTTGTGAAGCCTTATCCACTCAACAGGCTTATTCGTTTCATTGGCTTCAATTACCTTGTTGATTTCGAACTTGCCTGAATGGCTTCCTTCCCTGACCAATACATGGCAATTCATACACAACTGCATGGGTGGAATGCCAGCCGATTTTTCGAACTCGGCAGTATTGTGGCAATACTTGCAATCAATCCGATTGTCACCGGCATGAACTTTATGTGAAAACTTGATCGGCTGATCGGGGGCATAATCTTTTGTCCTTCCCAAATCTACAGCAGCTTTTACTATTGTTTGGGTCAGAAGTCCAAGGGTGATAATAGCAATCAGTACATGGACCATTTTGAATCTGATAACATGGAAGAACATCAAATCAGCCAAGGCCAGAAGTAACAATACGATGAGCCCCACAAACAACAGGATTTGGGTGACCGTTGGCCCGACTGCCGGTGGCCCTGTTGTTGCCATGTGGTCAAGGTATAACTTGACCGTTTTCAGATCGTTCTCTTCCATTTCAAAATCCTTGTGTACCTGCGCCATCTTTATGCCGTTGGGCTGCATGACCGCACCTTGAAAGGCTGCAAAATCCTTATCTTTGTATTTTAGGGCAATGTCCATCGCCGATGGGTTCCAGTTCAGCGTATCTGAGTGCTGGATGTTGTGGCAGGGTTCGCACGCTTTAAATTTTCGGTG
>DMFR01000231.1:4233-4593 GCA_003450125.1 Prolixibacteraceae bacterium
CAGGTTTCGCACGCTTTAAATTTCCGGTGAACGGGTAAAAGTCCCTTAAAAAACCGTTCACCGCGCGAAAGGTTTTCATGGGTAGGTTCATTTACAAAAGGTTCCTGTTTTGCTTTAACAGTATCGGGTTGAACCTTTGAAGGAGCAGATGCAACTTTGGAACTATCTGATTGAACCTTTGTAGTGTCAGCATTCACTTCAGCAGAATAAACAGATAACGCAGAGCCGGAAATGATAGAAAAGGTGATGATGATCAGGGGGATTATTGCTTTCATACGAAAAGGCAGAGGCCGGAGAAAAAAAGTGCTGCTCATTCTAAAAAAATTTAATATTTAGTATAAAGACTGTCTCTTATACACA
>DMFR01000001.1:0-5509 GCA_003450125.1 Prolixibacteraceae bacterium
TTCTTATCCTGCTGTTTTCAGCTGGACTTTTATCTGCAAAACAAAAAGCAGTTCCTCTTAAGAAATTCAAATCCGCCGATATTGGGTTTCCTGCCGTTGCCGGTTCTACAAAAACGCAGGGTGATGGCTTGAACATCTTGGCCGGGGGCGCTGATGTGTGGGGAGTCAAAGACGAATTCAGGTTTTCCTACTTTGAACAAACGGGTGATTTTGATTTCATGGCAAGGATTGAAAGCCTTTCTGCTCCTCATTTATATACCAAAGCTGGTTTAATGGCACGCGAAGAACTGACCGATAACAGCCGTCACATCTTCTTTCAGGTATTTCCCAACAACAATGCACGCAACAAAAATAACGGTGGCTATGAGTTTCAATACAGGCAGAAAAAGGGCGGTGAAATGAAAGCGGTATATCCTGCAAAAATAGATGCAGCGCCTGAGTTCCCTGTGAACTATCCCAATACATGGGTCAGGCTCAAACGTGCAGGTAATGACTTTACCGGTTATTACAGTGTAGATGGAAAAACATGGAAAGTATACACTACCTACACGATGGATTTATCGGAAAAAGTCTACCTGGGACTGGCAGTTACTTCACACAATGCCAGTGAAAGCACAACTGCTGTTTTCAAAGAAATTTCAACAATAAAGTAAAAGTGTTCAGTATTTAGTCACAGCAAGCAGTCCATTTCGTTCACCCAACCATACAGTTATTTGGCTATTTTATGCAAAAGACAATCTATTTCCTGCTTTTTTCTTTGGTATTGGCAACCGCCAGTTTAGCTCAGAAATATGAAGCTGAAAACGCCATTCTGGCTGGTGGGGCATCACAGGTATCCAGCGGTGATGTTTCTGGAGGCTATTATGTAGCCCAGAACGATGGGACCCTTACCTTCAACCTGACTTTAACTGAAGGGGCTTACTTCAATATTTACCTGCAGGTCGCCTCTCCCTATGGAATCAAGTCAAATAACCTGGTAGTCGATGGAAATATCGTTTCCTTCAATACCGCCCTTAATTCAAGCTATATCCACCTGAAAGTGGTGAATGTCCTGAAACTGTCAGCAGGGGCGCATATCCTTCAAATTACCAAGTCTTGGGGATGGATCAACATCGATTACCTGGAGCTCGAAAAAGTGGATCCAGCCAGCCGCTTCAACATTAATAAGGCTTTGATAACACCCAATCCGACCGATGAAGTGATGAAATTATACCAGTTTCTTTACGACAACTACTGTAAAAAAATCATTTCCGGTGTAATGGACATGCCCGATGCCGAATGGCTGAAAACCAACACGGGCAAATATCCTGCCCTGGTTGGATTGGACTTTATGCAAACTGGGCGTGGTTACACCTGGTACAACGATGATACCCCCTTTCTTCAAGCCAAAGCCTGGTATGATAAAAATGGCATTCCTGCACTTTGCTGGCATTGGCGAGACCCCTCGCACAAGACGGAAGCATTCTATACGGCAGATACCCCCTTTGATATTTCGAAGATATTTGATGAAACATCTGCCGAATATAAAGCAATGATCAAGGACATTGATTATACAGCCAGTCTGTTGAAGAAATTTCAGGACAACCATGTTCCCATCATCTGGAGGCCATTGCACGAAGCTGCCGGTGGCTGGTTTTGGTGGGGAGCGAAAGGTGCTGCCCCTTGTAAAAAACTATGGCAGGTGATGTATGACCGCATGGTCAATTACCATGGACTGCACAACATGATCTGGGTATGGACACGCGAACCAAATGATGATGCCTGGTATCCGGGCGATGCTTATGTGGATATCGTAGGACGTGATATTTATCAAACCGGTAACCATAGTTCTCAGCTTACTGAATTCAATGACATGTCCAGCAGGTATGGGGGAAAGAAAATGGTCACCATCAGTGAATGTGGGTCAATGCCTGACGCCGACAACCTTGTAAAGGATGGCGCTGGCTGGTCTTATATGATGCCCTGGTATGGCGATTTTGTGAGAAGCTCCACCTACAATTCCCTCGACCTGTGGAAGAAGCAGTTTGCAAGTGACTACGTATTGACACTCGATGAAATGCCCAACCTGAAAACCTATAATGCACCTATTTTTTCACCAGCAGGACCTTATTGTGCAGGTACAACAATTCCTGATCTTCCAACAACCTCCATCAATGGCATTTCAGGCACATGGAGTCCTGCCCTGAACAATCAGGCGACGACCGTCTATACCTTTACCCCGGCAGCAGATCAGATTGCTACGCTGGGCAAGATGACCATAACTATTACGCCACAGGTTACTCCGACCTTTGAAACGGTGGGCGCTTACTGCGTGGGTTCTACGATTGAAGCATTACCTATCACTTCCACCAATGGCATCACGGGAACCTGGAGTCCTGCCTTGAACAATCAGGTGACGACAGAATATACATTTACCCCTAATGCAGGGCAATGTGCCACAACAGCCACTATGACCATCGCCGTAGGAACGAATTTTACCCCTGAATTTGACTTTGATTCAATGGGACATTACTGTGTGGGATCAAAAATAGCTGCCTTGCCGACTACTTCGCTCAATGGGATCAGCGGAACCTGGAGTCCTGCCATGAACAATATGACCACGACGGAATATACCTTTACACCAACAATGGAGTGTGCAAATACGAACTCACTGATCATCTACATCGATGAGAAAGTTACCCCAACTTTTGCCGTTGTAGCTCCCATTTGTTCAGGTACAACGATTGCACCCTTGCCATCGACTTCCCTCAATGGTATTGTAGGAACATGGAGTCCTGCATTGAACAACAAGGTAACGACCAATTACCTCTTTACCCCAACCTCAGGTCAGTGTGCAACCACTGCCAGGATGACTATCACCATTGAACCACCAGTCATTCCAACCTTTACAGTTGTGGAGCCCTATCTTTATGGAGAAACGGTTGCAGAATTGCCAACCACCTCACTGAATAACATTACGGGCACTTGGTCACCCGCTATAGACAATAGAAATACAACTACCTATACTTTTACCCCTGATGCCAATCAATGCGCAGTAAGCACCTCATTAACGATTGCCATTGAAATCCGGGATGCAATCAACAGTATAGAGAATGAGTCATTGAAGGTATTTCCAACCTTTTTTGACAATGAGTTTACCATTCAATTTGACAAAACCATTAAAACCATTGCTATTTACAATCAACATGGCGTTAAGATCAAAACTCTGCATCCGAAAACCACCCATACAGCGATTTCCATGGCTGGGTTGCCTTCAGGAACCTACCTGGTGAAAGTGGATCAGCAATCAACAGTGAAAATCATTAAACGATAAAACAATTGACAATTTACTATTTACCATTTAACCTTTATACATTTTAAAATTAACGATTAACAATTTTAACCATTCAACCATCCAACCATTAAACCATTCAACCATTCAACCATTCAACCATTAAAACCATTAAAACCATAAAACCCATGAAAATCAACCAATCAACTACACTTATCATAGTCCTGCTACTCAGCTTCTGCTCCGCAGAAACCTATGCCCAAAAGGCTTCAGTGCAGATTTATCCTGAAGTGAAACGACAAATTATCCAATCCATTGGAGGCAATTACTGCCAGGCCAATTATTCAGACCATGCAGCCGATGCCATTGGCAATGAAACATTGCGGGAGTTCAGGCCCGACCATGTACGCGTAGCCCTTCCCATGCGCCTGAGAAGAACCCCTTTCCAGGATTACCGCGGCAAGAACTTCACCAACCAGCCTTTGGTGATTGAAGTGTTGGATGAATTAAAACGCATGAAGAATGAATTCGGGGTCAAGAACTTTACCATTTCTGTGTGGGATTTACCCGACGAATTCATGGTTGATCCATCGAAAAAAGCACAACGGATCATCAAGCCTGAAGCTTATGACGAGGTGATACAAATGCTGACCGACTTCTTTCTGAAAGCCAAAAATGAATACGGCGTTGAAATAGACCAGTTTTCATTCAATGAATCAGACGGTGGCTACCAGATTATCTTTTCTCCCGAGGCGACCATTGCTTTTGTGAAAAAGGCAGGAATGAAATTCGAAAAAGCAGGCTTGAAAACAAAGTTCCTGTTGGCCGATACCGCCCAAACCAAAGGGACGGTTGAATTTGCCACCCAGATCATGGCCGATCCAACCATCTGGAAATACATCGGTCCACTGTGTTTTCACAGCTGGTGGTCGGAAAGCATGCCTGACAATGAATTTGAACGTGTTGCCAGTTTCGGGAAAGCATGGAACAAGGAAGTTTGGTGCAGCGAACTGGGTTTTGATGCCATGTCCTGGAAGATCAAAGACATGAACAAGAGCTGGGATTACGCCCTACGCTTTGCCAAAATATCACACCGGATGATGAAGTTTGCACAAGTGGAAGTTTCACTCTACTGGACCTGGCAAAACAATTACGAAATCATGTCTGCCGATCTTAAAGAGAAGTATCCCTCTTATTACATGACCCGACACCAGGTCGATTTCCTCAATACAGGCACCCAGATTGTCCATTCCATCAGTTCCGATCCCGATGTATTGTCCATTGGTGCGATGGGTCCTGATGGCAGCCGCATTTTGCAACTGATCAACCTCAAAAAGGAAGCCATAACAGTTGATGTTACCGGTTTTGATTCCCCTTCAATTGATGCCACAACTACCACCCAAGCCAACAACTGGGAAATAGTAAAGAACATTTCAAAATCAAAAAACGGGAAAGCTGCATTGCAATTGAAGGCAGAATCGGTCAATACGTTTGTGTTTAATAAGTAAAAGGCATGGGGCTTGGAGTTAGCCCATGGCATGGAAAATACCCCAAGCTCCAAGCCCCTTACCCCTTGCCCCAATTCGTGTAATTCGTAATAATTCGTGTAATTCGTAAATTATGAAGTATTTAAAACATCCATGGATTTTTCTGATTTTAGCGTTTGCCATAACGCTTGCAGTTAAAATTCCACATTTGGGATTGCCTTATTTCTTTGACGAAACGTCCTCTTATTTTCCAGCAATTCAAGAGATGGCAAAGGCGGGTCCCAATATGCTACCTGGAACGATTCCATTGTCTTTCTCGAAAGGACATCCCTTATTTTTCTATTTCCTGGCTTCATTGTGGATGAAATTCATTGCCAGTGACTCACTCATCTTAATGCGGTTGTTTCCCTTAATAGTTTCACTGATTGCACTGTATGTATTTCACCGTTTTGCCAAAAGGAATATCAATCTGTTATTGGCCAATATAGCGGTACTACTTCTTTCGTTACAACCTTTATTTCTGGCTCAGTCAAGTCTGGTACTACCCGAAATTCTCTTGTTTACTCTTTTTATGCTGTCTTTTGACAGTTATTTATCACACAGTTTTGGATTGTATGCATTATATGGCACCTTGCTTATGCTTACGAAAGAATCAGGTGTTGTTTTTATTGTAGTGTTTGGATGTGCTTTCTTGGTTGAAAATTACCATACCTGGAATACAAAAATATTCTGGCGAAATCTATTTCTACTC
>DMFR01000001.1:5652-6169 GCA_003450125.1 Prolixibacteraceae bacterium
CTATTTCTACTCAGTGCGCCCGCATTAATCTATCTGATTTTCCTAATCCTTCATTACCTCGAATTCGGAGTTTTCTTTTTTGCAGAACACCTGAATTATATTACCATCGACAGCTCCAAAATACTTTACAAATTCAATTCAGCCACTTCAACTCTCTTTCTGGCTCATGGCCGTAATGTGATCTTTTTTATCTCCCTAGTGGTATTGATCATCCTTCTTTTCAGAAAGAGAAGCATTGACTACAAACGATTTCTTTTCATTAGTTTGGCAATAATTATTTCCTATCTGATTTTTACCATTCTGAATTTCTTTACCTATCGTTATGTTTTTCCTGTAATGGGCATTGTCTTGCTGGCTTCGCTGGTACTCATTCAACAGTTAAAAATCAATTATCAGGCGGTGAATATAGCCTCCATTGCTTGTATCCTTTCAATTTCGGCTTATTATTCAGCCACTAAACGAGGACAGGGGGATGCTGATTTGGGATATACCCAATTTCTTGAAGTACATCAGCAAA
>DMFR01000001.1:6321-6479 GCA_003450125.1 Prolixibacteraceae bacterium
ATTTCTTGAAGTACATCAGCAAATAGTCAGATACTGCGAGCAACAGGATTGGTATGACAAGGAAATTGCCGCTGGATTTAATCTACAGATGGATATGAACGATCAATATGCGCATTATCTGTCTCAGGGCAAGACCTTTCGGGTGCAACATCTTCCCG
>DMFR01000090.1:0-2122 GCA_003450125.1 Prolixibacteraceae bacterium
CATATTCAAAACGATACTATTTGTTATAGGTTGTTGAATGGATTTAATCCATTTATTCTTGTTTTTTTTATATAACCTTTTTTTAATCTTTACGTTAACACAAGCATTGCAAATAAAGACATGATTGTCTTTTAATAAATCAGAGTGAGGTAATGGATGGCTAACAGATGAAGAAATACCTGCTACTACATAATTATTAATTAAAAAAGTTCAATCATGAAAAATTTTCTTATTACACCTATTTTGTTGGTACTTCTGATGGGAACTGGTTACAGTCAAAGTGTTAAAATTCCATTGATAGGATCGAAAGCCCCTTCATTTACGGCCACTTCTACAAACGGGGATATTACTTTCCCTGAAAGTTTTGGAAAGAGTTGGAAAATTCTTTTCAGCCATCCTCAGGATTTTACGCCTGTCTGCTCTTCTGAATTGCTGGAACTTGCCTATTCTCAGAAAGAATTTGAGGATTTAGGGGTTAAAATTGCCATCATTTCCACCGATGGTATTGAAACGCATAAAATGTGGAAGGCCAGTCTTGAGGAATTAAATTATAAAGGCAGGGGAAAGCAAAAGATTGAATTTCCCATCATTGATGACCATACAATTGTTGCTTCTAAAAAGTACGGTATGCTGCATGAACCGACGAGTACCAATAAAGATATAAGGGGAGTATTTGTGATTGACCCTAATAATATTGTGCGTTCGATTAACTTTTATCCAATGAATTTGGGAAGAAATATTGAAGAAATCAAAAGAATTGTAATAGCACTTCAAACTTCTGAAAAGTTAATGGTTTCCATACCTGCCAATTGGAAAATAGGGGACGATTTTTTGGTTCCTCACTTTCCTTATACAAAACAAGAACTTGCAGACAATCCAAAGTTAGAAGATGATTATTACAGCGTGGGAAACAGACTTTGGTTTATGAAAGCTCCAAAATAATCGATATTTCAACCCATTCATAGAATTAAAATATCCCCATTAATTTAAATTTAGCAGCAGGTAGAAACCGTCCCTTTTATAGATTGGGGCGGTTTTTTATTTTGTAAATATTATTTCATTAATCTGATGACTTGATTTTTTTTAAGTACATATAAAATACCGAGAACCCCCAGGTGCAGGGCACCGTAATAACAATTGAACAGTGAATGATTTTGAAAAATTTTGGTGCGTTGCACCTGCAATTGCACATTCAATCATGGTGTTCTACAAATATTAAGGTGCCCTGCACCATTAACACCCAATTAGCTGTTACACGACATTAGATCCTGTCTCAGCGAATGTGACGATATAGGATAGGGCACTTTCCCTGGTTCCGCAATTATGCAATTATGCAAGTACTCATTTTTTTGCATTATCCATTTTGGATTAAAGAAGATCAGTGATGAATACCTCTATTAAATGCAAAAAAAGCACGATTTGCATAATTGCATAATTGCGCAAGCCCTATTCAACCCTCATCATGTGTCAACTTTGATTTGCAGCTTTTGATAGCCGAAACCATTAATCGAAGAGTTGTATTGGCATAAACACGATAGTGAGTGATTATTAGTCCTTAACTTTGACGAGTAATTATCGTCCAGGCACCCTTAAAGCTGACGGTAATGACAAAAAAATCGATTCACCTGATGACCTTGCCTTTTACCATCAGGTGAATCGCCTTGTTTTCCAGTGTCCATTTATTGAGTGTCATTTAGGCTCGCCTTACCTGTCGCTATGCATGTGCATGTCCTACCTCAACGCCTAGTTGTTGCATTAACAATAAATTATCGAAATATTCACGTTCTGAATAGATTTTCTCATCACGAAATTCAGTGATATTGCACACGGGAACAGACACCATGCGGTTCGTAGGCTCAATGCCCATCAGTTCGCCCCTGTGGGTGCCATGTGCAATGAATTCAGTGACAACGGTATCGCCAATGGAGTGCATTCGTTTGATTTCAAATTTCAGATCAGGGAATGCGTTGGTGTACATCTCAGCCGTCTGGGTACTAACTTCTGGACCTTCTCGCCTTTGTCCGTCACCACCGGTATACGAATATTGCTGGTGAACCATCTGCCTCATTTTGCCGAAGTCGCAGCCGAGCGCGACGGTCATGTATCTGTCTCTTATACACAT
>DMFR01000090.1:2149-4534 GCA_003450125.1 Prolixibacteraceae bacterium
ACTGTTGATGGACCATCTGCCGCATCTTGCCGAAGTCGCAACGGGTGATGGCATCCATGTACTGTTCTACAATGCTTTTTAAGTCTTTCATAATTGTTTTCTCCTTACTTTAGATTACTGTTTAAATTATTATTGAAAATAAACCTCTGTAAGACAGAGAAATCATTATACGATTATCTCATAGAAATGGGTTAAGAAAAACGGAGATATTTACCAACAAAATTAACCAATGAACCTGTATGATTGTTGCAAATTATTGGAACACAGTTGATATGGATGATAAGGATGAACACGGATAAAAGGGAATGATTGAAAATGTAGGTTTAATCGCTGTTATTCGTTGAAATCCTTTCGATACGTATCATCCGTGTCCCTAATTTTTTGTGGCAATCAGTTTAATCAATGGTCTAATCAGTGGTCAGAACTTTCCGAATTTTAAAACAATTCCTACATTGAATCCTTCCAGAACATCGGGATTGGTATTGTCCATTTCAATGTCAGAAGTAAACCGATAACCAAATGACCCTGCAAGTCGCATATGACGGGTCATGTTAAATTCCAATTCTACGGCCGGTTCCATAATCAGGAATTCATCCTCATTTCCATTATCGAACATCCAGTTATTTTCCCAATTGCCGTTGGCAATGTTGGTAATGCCGCCAACACCAAACAAAACGGGAAAGGAAATGTGGACAGGTAAACGTGGTCCAATAATCGGTTCCAGGTAAATACCGCCATAACCACCTGCTAGGTTGTAAGTCAAATCATTGTCCATCCAATGGTGGTGATTCAAATCATTGACAAAACCACAGCCCCCCAGGCCAATGGCAAATGAATGGTCAATGATCCAGGAACCACGCGCACCCATCATGAAGGCGTCTTTCCCGTCTAGTTGGGTATAACTGAACGATATGGCGCCATACCCGCCATTGGAGCGGCTCTTTGAAAAGATGGTCGAAATCTCTTCATTTTTGCTCTCTTCCTGGGCCATAGCCATAAGAACCCCAAACCCAAGAATCAAAAGGAGTGTTAACTTTTTCATTTTCTTTAATTGTTTAATTGTTTTTTGTTTTCTGTTTTTTTTAGCCACAAAAACACTAAGACTCTAAAATGGCTATATTCAATTTCCAATATCAAATAATAAACAAGAAATAAGAAATAGTCCAGGTACGCTGATGAATGCGACAATTTCACCATTAACCATCCAACCCTCTAACCATCCAACCCTCTAACCATCCAACCCTCTAACCATCCAACCAGAAACCAAACCTTGAACCTTGAACTTTAAACCTTTTAAAATGTATACTTCACCGTAAAGGCAATATCAATGGGCTGAAGATGAAAGAAATTCTCTCCGAACAGGTTAAAGTACGGTTTGTCTTCAATTCCAGCGACCAAGGGAATTGCCGGAATAGCATATTCAAGTGCAATTAAACCGTCAAGTCCGGCAATAGGGCCTGTTCTGCGTTCCCTGAAACGCTCATAAGGATAAAAATCCTGGTATTCATATCTATGCCATGATTCGAAGCCTACGTGTGCTCCAACGCCATATACGAATGACAGCTCTTCTCCAATATCGAATACATCAGGTTCATGGAATTCTTTGAGCCCCGTGAGTTGTAAGCCTTCTTTACGAGTTGATAACAGGACTTTATAGGAACTCTGGTCGCCGGAGAATACACGGTATTCAAATCCGGAAGATACCCCGCCCCGTATACCAATTGCTTTTTCCGCACTTTGTGAAAACCCTGCCAGGCCAAGACAGATAAGAATGCCAGAAATAATCGTGTGTTTCATTTTAATTAGTTTATGCAAATATTGAACTTTGAAAAATAATCTTCACAAATGTTTTTGATGGCTGACTATTAAAAGAGGCTGAATGGCTTAAAATGACGGTTCAATTAATAAATCTTTATCACCACAGTTAACAGGATCATCCATCTCTTTTTAAACTCCCAGTTATAGACAGAATTTTCTTATGATGGTTGCAATGAAAGGAGCAAATAGATGATTATTTATTCTTAAGGGTTGGATGGGTTGGATGGGTTGGATGGTTAAATGGTTGGATGGTTGAATGGTTAAATGGTTAAATGGTTAAATGGTTGGATGGTTGGATGGTTGAATGGTTAAAGGGTTGGATGGTTGAATGGTTGAATGGTTAAATGGTTGGATGGTTAGATGGTTAAAGGGTTAAAGGGTCAGATGGTTGAATTCCTATAAAAATCGAATGGGATAAACTTCCCAAAGCCATTAATCCCTTAATCAATTATTCAAATCTATATTTATAGATAAACCAACCCATAAACCATTTATCCATTTTCAATTAACCAATTAACCATCCAACCATCCAACCCTCCAACCCTCCAACCCTCCAACCATCTAACC
>DMFR01000090.1:4737-5985 GCA_003450125.1 Prolixibacteraceae bacterium
ACCATCTAACCATCCAACCATCCTCATTCCGCCATCACATTGATCTCTCCTCCAACGGCATTGATGATCAGCTGGTCTTCCTTCATTCTTTTTCCAAAATAACCGGTATGGCGGATTTTGTTGACCTTTGCATCGAGCACTTCCTTGGCTTCCTCTTTCATTTCCTTGTCCAGGTGCAGATTTGTTTTACTCTCGGTAATCTCGTAATTAAATTTAGCTTCCGGATTATAATACAGGCTTACATCCGTTGAACGTGATTCAATGTATATGCTGCTGACTGAACTTAAAACCTTTTCCACATCCAGGCTTCCATAGCTTGTGCGTAGGTTTGCTTTCCCTTTAAGGCCGTTCACCATAAAATGGCTGAAATTACCCGATGCGTCTAACTTGTCGGCCAGCCTGATACGGAATTTGTCCCTGCGTGAGTCAATGTTCAGATCCTCAGAATTCTGTATTTCTATGGTCGATGATTTGCTCTCCAGCCTGAGGGTACCTGAATTTTTAAGAACGATATCACTGTAGTTACTCACAATACTGGCAGCGGGCAGATTGCTGATCGTTGCATCGGCAAAATTCAGGTTTAGGTTTGTCTTTGCCGACAAGTCTCCGGCTTTCAGTTTTCCATTGCTCAAATTGATTTGCATTTCACCCTGATAATCGCCCATGATGATATCGCCAAATTTATTCTCAAGCCTTAGTTCCCTGTTGTCGGGCAGCCAAACGACCAAGTCAATCCTGATGCTGCCATTGGATTGAAGCATGGTTTCCTTGAATTTCAGCAACTCGCTTTCAATCTGGTTGCGGTATTTGTCTACCTGTGTCTTTACAATCAGGTAATGCTGACTATTGCTGGTGTCAAAGTCCAGGTTGTCCAGCGTCTTCTTCAGCTTGTCCGGTTTCTTCTCATTGATTTCCATCTTAAACCAGATCACTACCGAATCCTTTTTCCAGGTATTAAGTTCAATCCTGCCGTATTTATTGGTGATGTCGATACGAGTCTCAGGTTGTATTCTGAAACGCCTGACAAACTCCCGTGATTCACTGAATTGTGCATTCACTGTCAAACCACTGACCAATAACAGCAGAGTCAGAAGCGCATTGACAGATTTCCAGTTTTTATTTCTCATTTCTATATCGTATTTACCCATTTACCATTTACCCATTTACTATTTCCCATCCCAGCCTTCAATTCATTAACCTTTCAACCATCTAATCATTAACCATTACCATTTAACCATTTAACCATCC
>DMFR01000090.1:6167-6703 GCA_003450125.1 Prolixibacteraceae bacterium
ACCATCCAACCATTCAACCACTTCTTCTAGCATTTTATCTGTTCCAATACTTCATCCACCAGTTTCACCCGGTTGCGGTTGTTTTCAATCATGGCTTCAATTACTTCCTTGTTCGAAATGTTTTCTCTCAGGTCGTTTTTCAGTGAACGGTACATTGTTTCCAGCTCGTTCAGATCACCTTCAATCTCCGATTTTAGTTCAGGGTTTACTTTGTAGCACTTCTGTATCTCGGCCATCCTGCCTGAGACTTCCTGGGCATAGAAGGCCTCTGCTTCCATCAGTTCCTGAACTTCAGGATCAACTTTAACGGCACTGGCTGCTTGTTGGGGTGCTGGAACCAAGACATTGTATACGATGGCAGAACTGATCGCCACCACTGCAATCATGGCGGCTACCTTCAATAGAGTGAATTTCCTGCGTTTTGCCGGCTGTTCGTCTAATCGGATGCTGATGACTTCCCATAGCTTATCCGAGGGCTCGAGGTGATCAAATTCATGCCTGTTGTCTTTCACAAACGATTCCAATCGATCTTTTTT
>DMFR01000164.1 GCA_003450125.1 Prolixibacteraceae bacterium
AGGTATAGCAGTGGTAGGTCTTTGATAAATAATGTATTGAATGCAAAAAAGGACCCCATCCATACAGATGAGATCCTTTTATAGATTGAAATATTTTCTGAAGGGCTATTTGGCAGGGATTTTCTTCAGCTTCAACCAGGAAATTCCAGATTTTACTCACTCTAGAAGCCATTTATTCTCTATAGCATATTCGGCTTCTACAGGCAAGAACTCTTTTAGGCATTTATGCGCTCTCATCAAACTCATGTCGATAGATACTATCAACATGCTCTAAAGGTTTCTCAATGGGTAATGTAAAATAAAAGGAGGAGCCTTCACCTTTTATACTTTCAACACATATTTCACCCCCATTTTTTTCTACGAAACCTTTCACCAACAATAATCCTATTCCTGCTCCTTTGTTCTCTTCCCTGGCTATTGAAAGAACGTTTATTTGTGGTGTAAAAAGATTTTCCTGCATTTTTTTAGACATTCCAATACCATTATCTTTAACGCGAATAAGCATCATATCATCCCTTTTAAAAGCTGTAAGAATGACATCCCCTCCTTTAAGAGTATGTTTTAATGCATTTGAAACAAGATTCTGCAGTATGGATTGAAGCATTTTTTCATCTGCAAAAACATGGATATTTTTCTCTATTTGATTCTGAAGATTGATTTTTTTGCTGACAGCGATTTCTTTAAAAGTTCCAAAAACCTTCCCTACAATTTTACCCAGATCAATTGTAGTTGGAGAGAAGATGTCCGAAGCATATTTTATTCTTGCCCATTCCAATAAGTAATCCAACATGTTTAATTCTTGTGTTGACTCTTTATCAATGATTTTGACCATGCGTTTTACCTCACTTTGAGCCATTTGATCAATGTCTTGGGTAAGATAATCAGCAATTCCTACAATGGTACTCAATGGGCTTCTTAAATCATGCGAGAGGATAGCAAGGATGTTCTCCTTGTGCTTATTGAGTTCCTCCAGTTCCTTTATATATTTCTGGATCGCATCTTCCGATTTCTTTCTCTCAGTCAGGTCCCTGAGGATTTTAACGTATCCCAGCAATTCTCCATCATCACCCATGAGTGGAAAAATCACGCCATAAGCCCAAAACAGACTGCCGTCTTTATGTACGTGCCATCTACTATCGGCGACTCTACCCTCTTTTAACGCAGTCTCAATTTTAATTTTCATGATGTTATTCTTTCTATCCTCTTCGGTAAAAATGACTTCACAAGGGTTACCGATCACTTCCTCACTTTCATAACCAAATATCCTTGACGAGCCTGTATTCCAACTGTTAATACGCAATTCTTTATCCGTGGTGAAAATGGCATAGTCTTGCAGGCTATCAATAATCTGGCTATAAAATTCAAATGTAGAAATGAATTCTCCTTTATTTGTTTTAGTATTTAATTGCACTGATTCCATAAGATTAGTAATTTGTAAAAATTACACAACTAATACCTCATTAGCAATTCGGCTACTTAACGATAAGGTTTAACGATCATTACAAAAATAAATTTGGCAATTTGAGCAAACAATTATTTCCTTCCCACACTTTCTTTTGTGCAATGATTGCTGCCATAGGGTATATATGGGTATACGAAATTTAAAACAGTAAGTTATACACCTATTCTCTTGAATGCAAAAAAGGATCCCATCCATACAGATGAGATCCTTTTCATAAGTCTTAACATCTACTGAACTACTACTTTCCAGGAATATTCTTGAGTGTTTCAACCAGGAAATCCCAGAATTTACAGACCGATTCAATGTTTACCTTTTCATCGGGAGAGTGCGGGAAACGGATGGTTGGCCCGAAAGAGATCATGTCCCAGTTGGGATAAGTCCCGCCAAGGATACCGCATTCCAGACCTGCATGGATGGCTTTAATTTCAGGAATACGGCCAAATTTAGACTGGTAAACCTGTTGCATGGTTTTCAGGATAGGCGATTCCATGTTGGGTTTCCATCCGGGATAGCCACCCTTAAGGGTTACCTCAGCGCCGGCCAATGTGAATACAGAATCCATTCTTGAACCCAGTTCAGCCCTTGCAGTATCCACAGAACTGCGCATCAGGCAAGAAACTTCTATGGTTTTGGTGGTAGTATCAGAGATGACGATGGCCAGGTTGGTCGATGTTTCAACCAATCCAAGCATGGTGTCGCTCATACGGATAACCCCGTTTGGACAGGCTACAATGGCATGGGTTAAGTTGACCTGAGTCTGAAGATCAATCAGGGAAGCTGGCATATCCATCTTTGAAAGTTCGATTTTAAGCGTTGGCTCAGTGACAGTCAGCTCACGTTTGATGATGCTGGTCAATCCTGCAATCTGGCCTACCAGTTTGTCTGCTTTCTCATAAGGCACGGTGATTACCCCGAATGCTTCACGTGGAATGGCATTGCGCAGGTTTCCTCCATTGATGGAAGCCAACCGTACTCCGCATGTTTTGTGGGTTTCTTTCAGCAAACGGAAGAAAATCTTGTTGGCATTCCCTCTGCCCAAGACAATATCCAATCCCGAATGACCGCCTTTAAGGCCTGTAACATTCAGGCGGAAGGCGATGGATTCACCAGGGACTTCAACTTCCTTAAATTTAAACTGTATGCTTGCATCTTCTCCACCCGCACAACCGACATACAATTCACCCTCATCCTCAGAGTCCATATTGAGCAGGATATCGCCCTTCAGGATGCCTGGTTTAATTCCATTGGCTCCATCCATGCCGGTTTCCTCAGTAGCGGTAAAAAGAGCCTCAATCGGGCCATGAGCCAGATCTTTGGAGGCAAGAACGGCCATTGCTGCAGCAACTCCGATACCATTGTCAGAACCCAAGGTAGTTCCGTTGGCTCTAACCCATTCCCCATCAATGACTGTTTCAATGGGATCTTTGGTAAAATCATGGTTCTTGTCGCTGTTCTTCTGCGGAACCATATCGAGATGTCCCTGTAGAATTACTCCTTTACGCTTTTCCATTCCCGGGGTGGCAGGCTTGCGGACAATCACATTACCCGCTGCATCCTGGATGGTTTCCAGGCCAAGACCTTTTCCAAAATCAGCAATAAACTTGCGTACTTCTTCTTCATGGTAAGAAGGCCGCGGAATTCGCGTTAACTGATAAAAGTTCTCCCATACTTCCTTGGGAGTCAATTTTGAGATTTCGTTGCTCATATAGTTGTTTTAAAATGAAATTCGATAGGGG
>DMFR01000089.1:0-10508 GCA_003450125.1 Prolixibacteraceae bacterium
TCTGGGAATCCGGATGGGAGAAGAGGTCCTTGATTCAACCCCCACAACAATCGCTTCATTGGTCAGATAACCATGGGCCTTTTTATCGATCATTAATAATCCTTCCTGAAGCCGCGTTCTGATTCTTTTGGGAAGTTTCTCATGCAAGGGAACAGAAACCAGGCCCGGATGGTATGATGATTCAGGTAAATCCTGAGAGAATTTACCATTTACAAAATCCGCCATTCGTTGTGTGGGTGCAAATTGGGTTCCCCCATTCAGGGCAAAGCACAAGCGCTCAATGTTCCTCTGAAACTCAAGTCCAGCAAAAACACCCAAGTGCCTGAACTCTGCAAGGTCTTCAGGCCTAACCTCAACCACCATTCCGGAGTTGGCAAAGTCGGTATTTCTCTTGGTGGGAGACATTCCGTTTACCACCATCTCTCCTGGAGCAGTAGCAGCAGGAACGATCATTCCACCGGGGCACATACAAAATGAGTATACGCCACGCTGGTCCACCTGTTCTACAAACGAATAGCTGGCAGGAGGCAAATAGGGCCCCCGCAGTGGCTGGTTATACTGGATGGTATCAATGAGTGTTTGCGGATGCTCAGCCCTAACGCCCACAGCAAAGGTTTTGGCTTCGAGAGAAATGCCTTTGGAATACAACAATTCAAACATTTCGCGGGCCGAATGTCCTGTGGCCAGGATCACGGCTTCGGCCTCAATGATGGTGGTATCCGAAAGCATGATTCCCGAGCAGCGATCATTTTCAATGATCAGGTCTTCGACACGGCTGTTGAAATGAATCTCGCCTCCTGCTTCCAGTATTTTATTCCTGATACTGGTAATGATTCCCGGAAGCATGTTGGTACCGATGTGAGGATGTGCATCCACCAGGATTTCAGGCAGCGCTCCATTGGCATAAAAGACTTCCAGTATCTTGCGTATATCGCCGCGTTTCTTGGACCGGGTATATAACTTACCGTCTGAAAAGGTACCTGCCCCACCCTCTCCAAATCCATAGTTGGAATCAGGATCGACCAAATGCTCGCGGTGGATCTTGGCGATATCTCTCTTACGATCACTT
Organism: Prolixibacteraceae bacterium; assembly: GCA_003450125.1. GTDB lineage: Bacteria > Bacteroidota > Bacteroidia > Bacteroidales > Prolixibacteraceae > Aquipluma. Next base: position 1,070 of record DMFR01000089.1, read on the forward strand.
ACATTCTTTCCCCTTTCAAAAATAAGGGGTTTAAAACCAAGTTCTATTAATCGCAACGCGGCAAAAAGTCCTGCTGGACCTGCCCCAATAATAATGACCGGGGGTTTATGCTCAACCAGATCATATGTAAACTCTATTTTTTCTTCTATGGGAAGTTCATCGATAAAAACTTCGACGCCCAAATTGACGCGTATAGCACGCTGACGGGCATCTACCGATTTACGCCTGACGTTGATCAGGAGAATACGGTTCTCATCGATGCGAAGTTTTTCAGCCAGAATTGGCTTGTAGAATTGTTCGTCGGACGCCTGTTTGGGCGTAAGCGACAGATTAATTTCTTGTTTCAAAATTATTCGAAATGAAAGCTAAAAATGAACATATTAGATGTCAGGCGTGAAAAAGCATTGGAGTAAACCTGTAACTGAGTACTTTTTGGTCCATTATCCAGTATATTGGTTAATCCAAAACTAAATTTAAGCTCCGTCGACAAGCGGAAAAACTGAAGATAAGAATCCCATCCCATCCCGGCTTCAATAGAAGTACTGAATGGTTTTAACCGTACCAAATCTTCCTGACCTGTTTTCGAAATATCTATACGATAGGCTACACCGCCAATTAAATAAGGTCTTTGGTTGTTCATCCGCCTGGCTTTATATTTGATTAACAGCGGGAAGTCAAGAAATGTTGATTTGATGGAAAAGTATTGTTTATCACCCGTATTATCATTGGCATCAACAACAGGAATGTTATAGGTCAGCTTCCGCTCACCAAATGACATCCCGGGCAAAAATCGAAGGTCCAGATATTCAGTCATCCGCAAATTGGTAACAATTCCAACGGAAAAACCTGGTGTCAGGCTTGTGATATCCGCTCTGATTTTTCGATCTGCCAAGATAACTTCCCCATTAACAGTTTCAGGAGTGGTAGGATCGAATTTGGGATTCTGACCGATGGTGTTATAATGTTGAATGCCAAAATCCAGGGCATTTAAACCCAGGGTAAATCCAAAATGAAGACGTTTGTCGTCAAAAGTGGTAAGATTCTTTACCACCTGCCTTTGGGCCAATGAATTGAACCCAATCATCAAAAGAAAGAATATATAAATGAAACGCTTCACACTACTAGATTTTTACAACTGTTCATAAAACACCAATATTACAAAATTATTGTATGCCGGGATTATTTTTGAGCGATGTAAATGGTGGCAATACCGAAAGTAAGGCGCTTCTGCCTTGATTTTGAAAATCCGCAACTCTTTAATACAGATAAAAATTTCTGGTCATCAGGAAAAGCCATCACCGATTCAGGCAAATATGAATAAGCCGAAGGGTCCTTTGAAATCAATCTTCCGACCAATGGCAATATAGTAAAAAAGTAAAAAAGGTAAAACTGTTTGAATGGGAAGTACTTTGGTTTGGAAAATTCAAGGATCACAGCAACCCCATTTGGCTTTAAAACCCGATGGAATTCCTTTAATCCCTTTTCAAGATTTTCAAAATTACGAACCCCAAAGGCAACAGTAATGGCATCAAACTGGCGGTCAGAAAAAGGCATTGCCTCAGAATCCCCCTTTACAAATTTGATGGAGTCGCTCAATCCAAGCTTTTCTGCTTTGATCCTCCCGACATTGAGCATTTGCTCCGAAAGGTCAAAAGCGACAATCTTTGAAGGGTTTAATTTCAGGGCTGCAATGGCAAAATCACCCGTACCGGTTGCAACATCAAGCAACACATCGGTTTTATAGTCCGAAAGAATACGGATGGCCTTTTTTCTCCAGATCTTATCAATGCCCAGAGAAAGAAAATGGTTCAAAAAATCATAGCGTGGAGCAATGTTATCAAACATTTGCTCCACCTGTTGTTTTTTGTGCTTATTTGAATCTTTATAAGGGATAACTTGCATAATGAAACTAATTCGCAGGAGTCATTTTATCGATGTAGCCGAATGATTCATCATCAATTCGTATTTCACCTTTTGTGACATGCCCCAATGCAAAGAATGGCACCTTTAGACCGCTCATCAAATCCACAAAATCATCCACACGAGCAGGAACGACGCCAACAACAATGCGCCCCATTGCTTCGCCAAAAAGGAATGCATCTTTGCGCACCTCGGCATCAGAAGTTATATCAAATCCAAACCCTGAAGGCATTCCTGCACGTAAGAGGGTAAAAAACAATCCGCCTTTTCCTACAGGATTGGCAGAACTCAGTAATCCCTCTTTGATTAACTGATTCATCACCTCATTCATGCGAACTTCCTGGTCGATATGAAAAACAGGCAATCCGGATTCAGAGACCTCATGGTAAAATTCCAGGTATTCCGATGAATTTACGTCATCATACGACTGTCCAATCATAAATATATTGTTGCCCTTATTCTTGAAATTGTGGGTTACAATCTTTTCCTTGTCAGGTACCGACCCCATTAAACTGATGATGATAGTTGGGTAAACAGGTCCATGAGCTGAAAAGTAATCGAACCGTATTTTCCGGTCTGTTAATTTAATATTGAATTTCTTACAGGCGTTTTCCAGTCCTTTTTTGGCCCCTGCGGCAATGAACTGCCCGTTTGGATCTGCGATATTGATATGGTATAAAAATGAACTGACAGCCTCAGGAACGGCACCAAAACAAACCATTTTACGAACAGCCCGGGCAATGAGCATTTCAGTTGCCTGCTGGGGATCAAATTCGAGATGGTGATGCAGGGCATGAGTGGTCATGGCCATCAATTGTCCATTTTCAGAACTGAAAATACCTGTTTCATCGGTTTCCCCGTTAGACATGACAGAAACATCTATTGACGCTTCACTGAAGTCATTAAAATAATTGATTGGAGCCAAATTGGGGTCTACCATTAAATTAAATATGATATCTTTAATATCTTGTTCTTCCGGAATCATATCTAGGGTAAATTCACGGATTTCTTCTTTTTGCTCGATCATAATGGGTCTGTTTACTTTTAAATACAGAAACAAAAATAATTAAGTAGTTTGTTATTCCATAAGTTTTCAGATATTTTTAATTTTAGCTTTTCAATTAACCCATTAAATCAATGAATCAGAAAATAGCTTTAATCACCGGAGCCACAGCAGGTATAGGTCGAGAAACGGCCTTTTTACTCGCCCAAAATAATTACAATTTAATCCTTACCGGACGAAGAAAAGAGCGGCTGGAATTGGTAAAGATGCAATTGGAGTCCAATTATAACTGTAAAGTCCAGCTATTAAACTTTGATATTAAGAAAAGAAAAGAAGTCGAGACGGCATTGTTATCCCTTCCCGAGGAATGGAAAGCAATTGACGTTTTAATCAATAATGCAGGATTGGCGGCAGGATTGGGTCCTGTAAATTCAGCAGATATGGATGATTGGGAAAACATGATCGATACCAACGTCAAAGGATTACTATATACCACCAGGATAATTTCTCCCTGGATGGTAGAAAGGCAAAGCGGTCATATTATTAACCTATCATCGATTGCAGGAAAAGAGGCCTATCCCAACGGGTCGGTTTATTGCGGAACCAAACATGCTGTAGCAGCCATTACAAAAGCCATGCGCATTGAACTTATGCCCTCAGGAATAAAAGTTACCGCTATCGCCCCGGGAGCCGTGGAAACAGAATTTTCGTTGGTAAGGTTTCGCGGGGATCAGGAAAAAGCAGCACAGGTCTACAAAGGTTTTACACCCCTTCAGGCAAAAGACATCGCTGAAACCATCTTGTTTGTGATTACCCGTCCGGCCCATGTAAATATCGATGATTTACTGATCATGCCGATCAACCAGGCTTCTGCCAGAGATTTTAACCGAGTATAACAAACTAGATGATAAAATTTGACGCTAATTATTTAAAAGAATTCACCTTTCAGGTCTTTCGGCACATGGGTTGTCCAGATGCGGAAGCAATAGTGGCAGCCGATTGTTTAAATCAGGCAGATCTAAGAGGGGTAGATTCGCACGGAGTGGCCCGTTTAAGCGGTTATGTGAGACTTTGGGAGTTAAAGCGACTAAATGCCTCTCCCAACATGAAGATCACCCACGAGACACCCAGCACGGCTGTTCTGGATGGTGATTTAGGCCTTGGTTTGGTAACTGCTCCTTATGCCATGCAAATAGCCATTGACAAAGCTAAAATAGCTGGTACCGGTTGGGTGGCTGTCCAGAATTCCAATCACTATGGAATTGCCGGTTACCATGCCATGCTGGCATTAGAGCATGATATGATCGGCATTTCAATGACCAATGCAAGCCCACTGGTGGCGCCTACATTTTCGAAAAGCCGCTTTCTTGGTACCAATCCCATAGCAGTGGCTATTCCTGCTCTCACTCAACCGCCTTTCGTAATCGACATGGCAACAACGACAGTTGCCAATGGCAAGCTGGAAGTCTTGCAGCGAAAAGGAGAAGATGCACCATTGGGATGGGCACAGGATAAGGATGGAAATCCTACCACAGATGCATTCGCTCTTCGCAAAGGAGGCTCCATGCTTCCACTGGGGGGTGATCGTGAGCATGGAGGCCATAAAGGCTATTGCATGGGCGCTATGGTTGATATTTTCTCCGCAGTACTCTCAGGGGCTAATTACGGGCCTTGGGTACCTCCATTTGTACCGTTTCTGGAACCTCCTGCCAATCCAGTGGGTAATGGGATTGGTCATTTTCTTGGAGCTATACGCATCGATGCTTTCCGTCCGGCTGCTGAATTTAAGGCACACATGGACAACTGGATTGAGACGTTCAGAAATGCAGAACCAGTTTTAGGACAAGATCGTATATTAATTCCGGGAGATCCTGAGAGAGAGTTAACTGTTGAACGTAAGAAAAATGGAATACTTTTGCATGAACAAGTAGTGAAGGATCTGAGAGAGTTGAGTGAAAAATTTAGTCTGGATTTCAATGATACCTTTACACAATAAAAAAAACAACTGAAAGTTTTAACGTCCATGTACGAAGCACTTATCATCACTCCGGTAAAAGACTCATTGAATACCACCATTGAGACCATTCAATCCATCCACCAATCGGAGGGAAAATTTTTCTATTGTATTTACAATGACTTTAGTACGGAAGAAACTACTCTCCAACTAAAGCAAATTCAAGACCAATATAATTTTGATCTGATTAATTTATCGGACATAACTGATACCCCATCGCCTAATTACAGATTAGTGCTGCAGATGGCCCAAAAGAAAGCATTGGAGCTCAATATACCATTGATTATTGTTGAATCAGATGTAGAGGTCAAAACAGCCACATTTAGGGAATTAATCCGGTATTCGAAACAATTGTATAATTGTGGAATGGTAGCCGCAATCACTGTCAATAGGGATGGTGAAATAAACTTTCCCTATTTAAATTTTAAATCTTCCAAAAAAGATATTGTCAAGACCAAACACAGCCTAAGTTTTTGCTGCACATTACTGACAACGGATTTACTAAAGCAATACAATTTCAAAACACTTTCCGTTGAAAAACATTGGTATGACGTGTCAATATCCAGGAAATCCATTCAACTGGGCTTGAATAATTATCTGATAACCTCTATGGGCGTACTTCACAAGCCTCACAGCAGCCGGCCATGGAAACAATTGAAATACCAAAATCCAATCAAATATTATTATCAGAAACTCATTAAACGACTCGACCGTATCTGACGATTAATCAAGGCAAAATCCTTGATTTGTCAACAGCTGAATTATCTTCTTCGAGAAGAACTCATTGTCTTCCTTTTTATACCTAACGTCCGTATATACCTGGGCAAGGCTGTCTTTCCCGTTTTCTACGATAAATTTTATAGAAGTCTCAAGGTTTTCCTTATCCTTGTATAATTCCCTGATTTTGAATTCATCAAAGTCATTATACTCTTCATAGTGAACAACGGCTTCCAGAGGCAAACGATCTGTTAACTCAGGAATATTGTCTGGATAACCCATGCTTAAGGCCGTAATAGGAATTACACCAACTGGCAATTTTAGAACAGCTGATATTGCAGCTGCATTGTAAAGCGCCGTTCCAAGGTAGCAGATTCCCAAACCTAGATTCTCTGAGGCAATACATATATTTTGAGCCAGAATAGAGGCGTCAATTGTGCCGTTCAACAACCACAATAAGTTTTTAAAATTAGCCTCTGTATTGCTTATAGTACACCATTTATAAAAACGGTTAATATCCACACAAATGGTCAATAATACAGGAGCCTGTACAACCATTTTTTGGTTAAAGTGAAGGGGAGCAAGCAACTTTTTCTTTTCTGTGTTCCTGGTCACAATAACACTATAGAGTTGCATATTCCCAGTATTGTAAGCCCTTATGCCACTTTCCAGAATTTCATCAAGTACACTATTTTCAATCTCTTTTTGCTGATAACTACGTATGGAACGATGACTGGTAAGCAATTTCATTTTTAACCTGGGTATTTGTAAAACAATTTCCGATAGACTATATAAAACAAAAAAAGGGAAGCCCGCAAGCTTCCCCTTTTTAATCAATCAATTCGGTATTACCTTTTAACAATCTTAGCAGTTTTAGCAATTACATTATCCATGTCAAACAGAGAGATAAAATAAATACCACTGCGCAGTTCGTTTAATTCAATGCTACTAGTTGGGTTAACAACTTCTTTCACAACCTGACCGGCAATGTTTGTAACAACAACCTTAGAAAGTTCAGAAGAGTTAGTCAAATTAATAACATCAACAAATGGGTTTGGATAAACCTTAAACTCAGAAGTCGGAACAAGTTTGGTATCAGTTGCAAATACAGGACCAGTTTTGAAAGTCCATGCAGCTGCGTCGCTAACACCAACAAATGCATTTCCAGCAAGATCAGTAAGAGCAGAAGCACTTACCAATACATAGTATCTTGTATCTTTATCAAGACCCTTAGTAGCAGTATAGCTAACAGTAACATCCTTACCACTAATCATGGTTGCAGTAACTGGAATGGTTAATGCAGCAGTTGTAGTGTTAATTTTGTAAACAGTCAAATTACCACCAGCACCCAACTTAACGTTTTCGCTGAAAGTCATTTTGAAAGTTGGATAATTGTCGGCTAATACAAGATCAGCACTTGGAGTCATAGTCACCAATTTTGGTGCTGTGAAATCGCCTGTCGTATATTTCAGGGTAACTCCGGCAAATTTGTTGCCTGCGTTATCCAAAATAGCATCGTTTAATACGATAGTAACTTCAGTCATCTGTGCAGCTGATACAGTCAAAGTATAAGAATCACCGCTTCCGGTAATATCTGTTAATTTGCCACCAGTTACAGTGATTGTAGAACCACCTACTAAGATACCATTTACTTTTTCACTAAATTTCAAACCTACAGTAAATACTGTTGCTACAGGTGCAGCAGGAGCAGTAACCACTAAAGTTGGAGCAGTGTTGTCACCAACAGTATAGGTTTTAACGACATCAGCAGCAAGTTTGTTTCTTAAAGTAGCATCTTTAATGCCAGCAGCAATAGTTAATTTAACTACAGCACCGTCAACTGCGGTAATAGTAGCTACATACGATTTTCCAGAACCTGTAACGGCAACGGTACCATTTGTAACACTAATATGAGAAGCAGCATCCACTACATTTTCGCTAAATAGAATTTTAACATCGAAACTGTTAGCAGCATTTGAAGCACTCGCAGGGGTAACACTTACAACTGTAGGGGCGGTATTGTCACCAACAGTGAAGTTCCATACAGTTGGATCTGTTAGGGCAACTACTGGAAGACCAAGAGCATCTTTAACCATACCAGCTTCAAAAAGAACAACATAAGTTGTTGAGTCTTTTAAACCTGTAACAGGAAGAGTAACTTTACTTCCAACAACATTGGTAGCAGAAAGTGTGTAAGATTTGAATAATTCATGTAAAGAATTAAATACATTAACCTTACCAGTTCCAACTACTATTGGTTTGTCAAATGTCATTACCAAAGATGTATCTTTAGTAATTCCTTTTGATTCATCAGCAGGAGTCCAGCTAATTAATTTAGGAGCATCGAAATTATCTACTTTATAAGTAAACTTAGTCAAAGTAAGAGCATTTCCAGCTACATCTTTAACAGTTGCAGGAACAGTCAAAATGACATCAGCTAAACTTGGAGCGGTAATATTCGCTACATAAATAGCACCTGTGGCTTCTGTTGAAACTGAATTAATAGTTCCTTTAGAAACAGTAAGTGTTGTAGCAGATACGCCGGTCACTTTTTCACTGAATGTTAAAGTAACATTGAATGTCAAAGGCATTGCGTTTCCTTCAGCTGGATTAGCAGCTACAGTAGGAGCAGTAAAGTCACCTGTGTTGAATTTCCAATCGTAAGGAACAGTAATTCCTGCAAAATATTCAGGAGTATATGTTATGTTACGAATTGCAGTTGCAGGGACAATCACATAATACTGTTTGCTTTCTCCTAATTTTGGTAAGGCTACAGTAACTACATTATTGGCGATCGTCACATCTGGTCCTTTAACATCAAAGTCAAGTACCACTGAACCATCAGCTGAATGTAACTGAATCTTTCCTGAACCAGCTTCAACAGGCATATCAAATGTCAATTGAAGATCCTGATCAAGCAACATACCATTTGCATTGACTGCAGGTACTTGGGTAACCAATTTTGGAGCATTATTTACTTCAGTTGTAAACGACCAGTCAGCTCTTGCAATAGCTTTATTAGCTATCACGTCTGTGGTAGATTTGAATGTACCATCTGATACTTCTACAAAATACTTGGTATTTACATCCAATGGAAGAATGTTAACAGTTACAGTATTACCTGAAACAGTGAATGCATTCGTTACACCATTGTCAGCACCACGCCATATTTGAATAGCATCGCCACCGGCAGCAGATTTGTATAAGGCTACATAACCAGCTCCTGTGATAGCCACCGGACGATCAAAATTGATAGTCAAAGCAGTCGTAACTGGTTGGTTGTCTGTTGTTGGAAGATAAGAAACAACTTGTGGAATGGCATCATCCATCAATCTAAATTTCCAAACCTTCACATCAGTTAATCCAGCATAAGCATTGTTGTCAGTAACATCAACAACTACACCAGGATTGACAATTGCATAGTATTCCTGATTGGTTGGAAGACTTGACAAGCTACCCAATGTAGCAGTACGTTTGTCAGCAGCCAAAGTAACTACACCAGAAGCAACTAAGACACCGTCCCCAGAATGAATTTCATAGGTACCAGTACTTACTTTTACATCTTCGTTGAATACCAGTTGTAATGTACTTGTTTTTGGGATCACAGGAGTAACTCCAGCCAAACCAACTTTTACAGGAATATAGGTAACTACAGTAGGAGCAATAATATCCTGAGCTTTATAAGTGCTGGCATCAAATGGAGCACCAGTTAACTGAGTCATATTGCCTTCATTGATCTGCAGAGTTCCGCCATTTACTTCTACCTTAATCACTGAAGAACTTCC
>DMFR01000089.1:10697-10903 GCA_003450125.1 Prolixibacteraceae bacterium
ACCTTAATCACTGAAGAACTTCCCCAGTTTGTTTTAGGTGCAACAGTAAATGTCTTAGTATCTACAACCGTGAAGATCAAATCACTTGCAGCCATAGCTACACCATCTTTGTATACCACTAAAGCTGTATTTGCTAAATAAGCAGCAGTAACAGGCAAATTGTTATTTGCAGCAACAACGCTTAAAGTAAATACTGGGCTACTAAA
>DMFR01000089.1:11032-11477 GCA_003450125.1 Prolixibacteraceae bacterium
AAGTAAATACTGGGCTACTAAAGTTTAAAGTAATTGGAGCAGAAGTTCCTAACCAAGGTGCTGTTGTTGTATTCTTGACTGGAGTCCAGCTTAAATACTGAGCAGCAACTGAAGTGGTTTCTGTTTTGAATGTAGCAGCATTTGCAGCAACAACATTATCAGCAATATCTTCAAATTTAGCTTTAAATCCGAAAGAATACGTGGCATCTTTAACAAGAGCAGCAGCTGGTGTAATGGTAATTACTTTATTAGTTCCATCAATGACGGCGCTAAATGCTAAAGGAGTAACATCTTTCTTGAAATATACCAATGAATCCAAGTCGTAGGAATCAATAGCTGAATTATCCAATAAACGGATAGCTTCGTTAAATGAAAGGGTAACAGATGAAGTACCAACCAGAACTCCAGTTGCATTGTTTGCAGGAGCAAAAGTTACGATTGGAGC
>DMFR01000089.1:11530-20943 GCA_003450125.1 Prolixibacteraceae bacterium
TTGTAAGAATAGTATTAACAAGTGAGCCTGCAGCTGCATTTCCACTTAAATCGGTGAAAGAAGCAAGATCTACAGTCAAACGATAAGTTGTAGTACTAGCCAAAGCACGTGCAACAGTAATGGTAACATCACTTGTTCCATTGGTGACAACATTAGCTGGATCAACAACTTCAAAAGCTTCGTAGCTGGCACCGTTCCATTTTTCTACAAAAAATGCATTGGCAGGTAGCGTTGTAGCTTTCTTAACAGCTTCACTGAATGTCAATTTAATACTGAAATTAAGACCAACATTTGTTGCAGGTAATGCAGGAGTTGTGCTGCTTAAAGTTGGAACAGTAACATCTTTTGAAGTTACAACCAAGTCAGTGCGGAATAAACCATCGAAATAGTTTATAACATCACCAGCCACTACAGGAACATCACCAACTTTTCCTTTGTCAATTTCTACATAGTAATTAACCAAAGCATCAGTAATTGCTGGAGAAAATGCATCAGTAATTAATTGATTTGGCTTGCCAGCAACAGCATTCAAATTAAGAACACTCAATACTGTCATACTTGCAGCGTCCAGAATCCGAACACCACCAACAACAGGACTAACGGCTTCATTGAAAGTGAAGGTTAATTTACCGGCTGCATCAAAGTTTGCAGGTTTTGAAGCCAACAATGGTTTTGTAGCATCATCAGTAGTAAATACTACTTTACTAATTGCGGATTCATTACCAGCTTTATCGACTGCAATTGCCCAAACTACATAGCTGGTTTCTTCAGCCAAACCTGTAAATTTGAAACTTTTTGCATCGGCTACACCAGTAACAGCTTGCATTTTGTCAGCTTTAATAACAGCAGCAGCAGGTGCAGCAGTTGTATTATCGCCTGGCTGAATGGTATAATAAACAGTATTTAAAAGGGTATTGTCTGTAACTGCAAACTGAATTGTAGCTTCATCCTTTTTAACATCTGCAACTGCATCAGCAATTGAAGCCACAACAGCAGGAGCTGTATAGTCAGAGGTGTTAAATGTATCAAAAGCGCCAGCAACAGCTGAACCATTCTGATAAAGGATAGATGCAGGAACCATACCAATGGTATAGGTAGATAGAGCAGTCATTTCACCCAAAGTAACCAAAGAGCTATTCAGGATAGTTACCGTTTTCTTATCTAAACTAATTGTTCCAACAAATGCTTTAACAGCAACACCTGTAACTGGACCAGCAGTTTTAGTCAAAACAAACAGGTTAGCGATATCGCTATCGTTAATTACAGTTCCATCAGCCTTTTTAATAGGGCGGGTAAAATTAATGGTAATATTACTGGTTACTGCAACTAAATCATCAGCACGTTTGGTATATACAAACGATACTGTTCCAGGATTTTCATCTTTTGTAGTGAAATTCCAGGCAGTTGGATCAGTTATGCCAGCATATACACCAGCAACAGGATTGGCACCTACGCCAATGCCAGTCGATTTATCAAGGAAAGAACCTGGAGTAACTAACACATAATATCTATCACCAGCAACAGGAGTGAAACCAGTTGCAATGGATACCACGTTTCCAGAAATTCCTACAGAAGCGGTTTCAATGTAATTGTTGGCAACCACAACATCAGTTCCAGCTACGATATCAAAGTTAGCATTGAAAGAAGCTCTTGTAGCGCCAACTTCCTTTACCAAATACCACAATTTACGGGTACCTACCAAAGGATCATATTTAATAACGTCTTCGCTGAAAGTCATACCCAAAGTAAGCGGGCTTAAAGCAACCTGGTCTGAACCATCAGCAGGAGACAAAGCTGAAGTAGTTGGTTGTGGATTGACAACAGTTGAAAAGCCGAAAGAAGTTAAAGCATTGCCATTTAAAGAAATATCATCTTTGAATGCACCTGCAGCAACGTCAACTGTATAAGCAGTATTGTAATCAGTTAAATCTGCTTTAACAACAGTTGCCTGAGTACCTGCAGCATTTAAAGTTACATTTGAACTGTTAACAGCAATAGTCTGAACTACAGTAGCGCCCTTTTTGATTACGATATTACCTGAACCCAGTACAACCTTTTCAGAGAAGTCTAACTTCAAAGCTGTATTTAAAGCAACTCCAACAGCTGCAGCAGCTGGTGTATTTGCAGTAACAACAGGTACAACCACATCTTTCGAATTGAATTGGATGGTTTTACCGGCAAACTGAGCAAATGTAGGAACCGGAGTATTGGTATAGGCAGTTGAACCTTGAACCAAACCTGCAGGCAATGTAAGTGTACAAAGCGCTTCAGAAGCCAAAGGAGTAACACCTGTAAAATCAGCGGTCAAAGTGTTTCCGCTAACATTGGTTGCAACGATAGTTGAATTCCAAGTGGTTGTTCCATCAGTTAACGAAATAGTGTTAGAAGGGATAGTTTCCTTCACCGCATTGTTGAAAGTAACGGTAACAGTAACAATATTACCTGTCTTGGCAACAATATTCACTAACTTATCAGCAACTGCAGTTTGTGAACTACCGTTTATAGTATAAGTGTCAGCAACAATAGTAGGAGCAACAGTAGGGGCAATCATGGTGAAAGTACTAAACTTACCGGCAGTTACATTACCAGTAGCGTCTTTTACAGAAGCGCCAATACCATAATAGTAAGTCTTATCAGTTGCAAGAGCTACGGTTGGAGTGATAGTAATAACACCACCAGCATAAGAAGCAGTAAAAGCAAGATTTACGCCATTAGAGCTTCCTTCTTTAAAGGTAATAGTATTAGGATCAATCAGAGCGCCTCCACCTAAATGAACAAGGGTGCCCAAATTATCATCTGTAAAGGTGATCGTTGGATTAGCGTTTGCAGGCTTATTTTCTACATTACCCGAATGACTGGTTGCAGCCACTGGAGCATTGTAATCTTTTACAGTATAAGTCTGAGAAGCTACATAACCAGCAGTAGCGCTTAATAAAGCACCCTGAGAATCTTTCACTTTAGAACCATCTAATTCAACCGTGTAATCAGCAGCATTGCTAACCAAAGCATCAGTTGGAATAACAGTTACTGTAGCAGTAGCGGCATCATAAGCAACAGTAAAAGGTTTTGCAGTACCGCCCTTTTTGAAAGCAATAAAAGGAGTCAGGTTGGCAGCAGTTGCATCTGCCCAGGTAGTTCCTGTTGTATTTACTTTAACTGCTTTATTAAAATCGATTTTAATGGTTGAATTGCCAACTAAATTAGTGGTTGTAGTTGCACCAACAGAACTTCCGTACTGTACAGCAAAAACAGCCAAATCAGCAGTTGTCAAATTATAAAGATTTTCAGTAACAATCGCATTGTTATTTAAATCCTTAACAGCATTGGGACGCAAACGTACAGTATAAGTAGTATTGCTGGTCAATGAAGAAGTTGGATCCATTACAATTACAGTTCCATCGCCAGCAAGAGCAGGTGAAGATACTGTGAAAGGAACAGATACATTGTTAACTTCCAAAGCCAATACCTGGGCCCAATCGGTAACAGTAGCCAATTGTTTGGTAACTGTTTCATTGAAGGTTAAAGTAATGTCCGAAGCCAAAGAGGCAGGAGTTGCGAAAGCAACAGCTACTGTAGGCAATTCGAAATCAGAACTTGTAATTCCCCAGTCGCCTTTATTAATAGGATTTCCAAAATTTCCACCAACAAAAACATTGTCAGATAAATCTTTGATGTATCCTGATGGGAAAACAACATAGTAATCAATTTTGCTTGGCAAAGTCATACCAAAATCAACAACGGTTACCCAATCGTTCACGGTACGGCCAGCGCCAAAAGTATTTGCAGTTACTTCAGCAGCTGTAATCTTTCTTGACGTTAAATCACTTGCAGCAATTTGTTTTACGTAGCTTTCATTTGAAGATAAACGTAAATCGAGTGTGCCGGCGCCACCTTTAATTTGTTCGTTAAACACCATGTAAACACCTGATGTCTTTTTAGCAGAATTATTGATTAGACCACGGCCTAAAGAAAGAGGAGCTGTTGCATCAATTGAAGAGAAAGTCTTCTTTACAACAGTAGAACTTAAATTAGCAGGGCTTTCAGCATTTTCTGAAACAACGAAAACTTCATAAGAAGTTGAACCGATCAAAGCCAAATCAGAAGAAACAACAGTGTTTGCAGCTGTTACATTTACAGCAACACCAGCGGCTTTAACAGCGGCGGCATTGGCAGGATCAGCTGTTGCTTCAGTTTGAAGTAAATAATAGTATTTGCCTTTTTCTGTTAAGGTAACGTTTAATTTAGCAGCCGTTGTTGTAATGTTACTAACATCAGCGCTAATAGAAGGAGCAGAATAATCACGGGTTGTAAAAGTCCAGGTTGTTACAGTAGCTAAACCACCGAAAACATTACTATTTGGACTTGCATCAACAAAAGCGCCTGCATCAATCGATACATAGTACTTTGTGTTTTCCTGGAAAATTGCAGTAGCAGCAACTGGTACAGTAATATTGGCAGTACCTAAGCCATTTAAAGCAGTAAGAGTACTTACTTTGACAATGTCAACAACAGTACCATCTTCTTTGTAAACGTAAACAGCTTTGTTTCCGGGAGCAGCAGCAACTTTTACAGCTTCGCTGAATGGAACGGTCAATACAAAACTACTTCCATCTAAATTAGCCATTACACCAGCAGCACCCTTCAATGGGGCATAGGCAGCAGCAGTAGAGGACAATACAGGTGCAACATAATCACCAATTACGAAATCGTACACTGTGTTGGCCAAAGCCCCTACAGCAAGACCGGTAATAGCACCGTCCGTAATTGCTACACTATAGCTATCGCCTTGGGCGAAAGAAGCTATACCATGGGTTATTTCAAGAGTTTTACCAACAACAACAACGCTGGTTGAAGTTTTGGTAACAGGGAAAGTCTTAAACAAACCTCCATTCTTGTAAATAACTGCGGTACCACCCGCATCAGAAATAACTGGTACTACATCGAATGCAACAACAAACTTTGTCGCAAAATCTGTGGGCTTTGCATTTGAATTTCCATCTGTCGGTACAGAACTCGCCGGTACAAAGACGATTCCATACGCCATTTGAAAACTCAGGCCCAAGAGTAGTACAAAAATACTAAACAGCCGAGTAAATGATTTTCTCATAGCATTTGTTTTTAATTGAACTTAATTGATTGATTGATTGAATTTTACATTCATTTTTATCTTCATCATAAATATATCCGCGTTTGATTTAGAGTGTTTACAATGCAAACGTAAAAAAAAATTCAGCATTGTACAACAATAATTGCAGATAAAATAAAAATATTTATCACCCACACCCACTTATTCCATTAGGATTGGCAAGGTTTTGTCTTATCCAGTGTCAAAACATAAAAATTTCATATCCTTTTTGTAAAATTTTTGGCATAAAAATACCATTCCCTTTTTTATACCTTAATTCAGTTAAAAATACATTATTTATCGATTCAAATTCCGTTTATCCCAGGAATTATAATTTTAATTTTTTGTTCTTCCTGTTTTGTACATGATGATTCATTCTTTAAAAAATATTGACATAATTTCAATCAGCAAGTTCCAATAGTTGGTGTGATTTTTAACAAAATTGGATTTATTTCCCAGATGATCCATTTAGACAATTTAAAATTATAGCTATAACCAGCTAAATTTAAATAAAGTAGCCGTTTTTTAAGCCCCTGAGAATTGGATATTATTTTTTGACCACCATCGGACCGTGGATTTTTAACTCTAAAAAGGAAAAACCCCGGTATTTAACACCTCCTGCGCCAACTTTTACCCCCGCACTTTTCATTTCAACATTAATAAAAAATTAAACCCGATGCCAAAATTGGTCTTTTGTGAAATAAATTTGAAGTTTCAATAATTAAGTACTTATTTTGTATGGCCTTAATTTAAGAAAGGTCTTAGAAAAAATAACCTTATTCATTTATACATTATTAAATTTATCAACGATGTCAAAAATTAAAATCGGTATCAACGGTTTCGGTCGTATCGGACGCTTTGTTTTCCGCGTTGCAGTCGCTAAAGAAAATGTAGAAGTTGTTGCCATCAACGACCTCATCGATGTAGATTATATGGCATATATGCTAAAATATGATTCTACTCACGGCCAATTCAAAGGTACGGTTGAAGTAAAAGACGGCCAACTGGTCGTAAATGGTAAAACTATCCGCGTAACAGCTCAGCGCAATCCTGCTGATATCGCCTGGGGCGCTGTAGGTGCTGACTATGTGGTGGAATCAACTGGTTTATTCCTGGAAAAAGCCAAAGCACAAGGTCATATCGACGGTGGTGCCAAGAAAGTAATCCTTTCTGCTCCTTCGAAAGATGATACCCCAATGTTTGTTATGGGTGTAAACCACAAATCATACACCAACGACATGACATTCGTTTCCAATGCTTCATGTACTACCAACTGTTTGGCTCCCGTTGCCAAAGTGTTGAATGACAACTTCGGAATCCTTGAAGGCTTGATGACTACTGTTCATGCTACCACTGCCACTCAAAAAACTGTTGACGGACCTTCTGCCAAAGACTGGAGAGGTGGACGCGGTGCAGGTCAAAACATTATCCCTTCATCTACTGGTGCTGCAAAGGCTGTAGGTAAAGTAATTCCTGCGTTGAATGGCAAATTAACCGGTATGGCTTTCCGTGTACCAACCCCTGACGTATCAGTTGTTGACTTGACTGTCCGTTTGGAAAAAGGCGCTTCTTACGCTGAAATCTGTGCTGCTATGAAAGCTGCCTCTGAAGGCGAATTGAAAGGTATCCTTGGATATACCGAAGATGAAGTAGTATCTAACGACTTCATTGGCGATACTCGTACTTCTATCTTCGATGCAAAAGCCGGTATCCAGTTGTCTCCAACATTCGTAAAAGTAGTTTCTTGGTATGACAACGAAATGGGTTACTCAACCAAAGTGGTTGAATTGATCGAATACATGGATTCAGTAAAATAATTGCGTAGGGGCGCTCCTGTGTGAGCGCCCTTCCGTTCAATTTCTATACCTATATATAAGGCAGTCCAAATGGGCTGCCTTTTTTGTCTGGCAATCCCGAAGGGATGGCCAGGACACAGGGCCCAATCTGAAGTGATAATCTTAACCTTAGATTTATTCCTTCCCGAACAATTCCCTTTCAACCAGTTCACAAATAATGTGTCCAATCAATATGTGCAGCTCCTGAACCCTGGGAGTATCGTCCGATGGTACATTGATCAGCAGATCGGCCTGGTCAGCCATCCTGCCTCCTGTTGACCCGGATAAAACGATGCAGGTAAAGCCTATCTCGCGGGCCTGCTGAAGGGCCTGGATAACATTTCCCGAATTTCCCGATGTAGAGATCGCCACCAGGACATCCCCTTCTTTCCCTACCGCCTCCACATAACGGGCATAAGCCCTTTCAAAACCGTAATCGTTTGAAACAGCTGTCATGAATGAACTGTTCACATGACAGGCTTCTGCATGAATGGGTGGCCTGTCGATGTAGAACTTACCCGACAGCTCTGCCGCCAGGTGCTGGGCATCTGCAGCGCTTCCCCCGTTTCCACAGAAAAGGGTCTTGTTGCCCGACAGGTAAGCCTTTACAATCACCCCGGCCGCTTCTTCAATCCGGGAAAGTAAAGCCACATCGGCCAACAACAGTTTTTTCAGTTCAATCGATTCCTGTATCCGTTGGATGATCATTTGGAAAGATTTATTTTATTGTAAAGATACAAAAATGTGTTGACCATATTTTCCCATGAAAATTTCTTCTTTTCATCCACAATGTTGGTCTCAAATTCAACAATCCGTCCATTGGTATAAAAATCAACCAGTGCATCTGCAATACTATGGCTGTCAGGTTCTACCACATACCCAATTTTACCGTCAGGAATGATTTCAGACAATCCTCCCACATTGGTCACCAGCATGGGCTTGTTGAAATGATACCCGATTTGGGTTACCCCGCTTTGCGTGGCGCTCTTATAGGGCTGAACCACCATATCGGCAGCGCTGAAATATAAATTCACCTCTTCATCTGCAATAAAATCGGTCCGCAGTTCAATCAGATCTTCCAGCTTGTTCTTTCTGATCAGTTCCAGGTAAGGCTCAGGGCTTGAATAATACTCTCCCGCGATGAGCAATTTTACAGGAAACTGCCTTAACCGCTTATCGGCAAAGGCATTGAGCAGCAAATCCAGCCCCTTGTAATCGCGAATGAATCCAAAGAAAAGAAGGTATTTGGTCTGAACGTCAAGCTTCAGTTTCTCCTTGGCCGATTCAAACGAAAGCCTTTCCCCATAATTGTCGAAAATTGGATGAGGACAATACCCTTCCTCCAGATTTTTCTTGAAACCGGTTGCGTCAACCAGTACGCTTTTCGACATGGCAATCAACCCATCAATCCGCTGGATAAAATAGTTGGTCAGCTGTCGGTCTCCCATGCGGTGTTCATGGGGGATGATGTTATCGGCCAGGCAAATGATCTTGGTATGCCCGTTCTTTCGGATCAAACCGGCGATGGTACCAAGGCAGGGGGCCAAAAAGGGCAGCCAATACCGGATAATCACCAGGTCGGGCTTTTCTTTTGCAATGCGCCTACCAACGCTCATCCAGTTCATTGGATTAACCGAGTTGATGGTTCGCCTGATCTTTAAGCCTTTAGGTGCTTCTTTCAGGTTATATTGTGTTTTCCCCGGAAACAGGATCGATGGATACTGAACCGTAAAGGTTTCAATGTCGGCATCAAAACCCATGGCGTTGAATTCCTGGGCCAACCGTTCGTTGGTCGTGGCAATTCCACCCCTGTAAGGATAAGCCGGTCCGATGATTTTGACTGTTTTCAAGAATGTCCTGTTAAATATTGTTTCAACAAAAGTGCAACATGTTTATCAATTGGGAAAGTAAATTCCCCGGTATTTAACTCCCCGATCGAAACCCACCTGAAAGACTGGTTCCCGTTGGTCATTTGCTCAAAATCAAAAGCTGAAGTTGAGATCCTCACCTGCACCGGCTCTTTCAACCGGGCCAGGTAATAAATACTCATCAACTGATAGTCGTCCCAGAAAAGCGCCTTCTGGTAAAAGTCCGTTGTATAGAAATGCCGGATCTCTTCAATTTCCTGGCCGCATTCCTCCATCATTTCCCGTTTCAGGCAATCGAGTGTCCCCTCGCCAAAATGCATTCCGCCACCCGGAAACTTGGTCATCGCCATGCCCAGCTGAAACTCATCGGTCACCAAAACCTCGTTCCTGTGATTGATGATCAGTCCATACACCCGGATGGTAAACCGGGAAGGCAGTTGTTCAGCCATGATTTTAAAACGTAAGTTCCATTGAAGCGAATGTACAAAATTATTTATTAACAACGGGCTCAGTGTTGAAAGTGAAAAACCTTTTTATAGTTTTGACAGCGGATAAGGCAATAGGTTATTCGAAGCTTATTCGAAG
>DMFR01000089.1:21029-24752 GCA_003450125.1 Prolixibacteraceae bacterium
TATTCGAAGCTTATTCGAAGGTCATTCGATTGTATACGAACAATCTTCGAATAGTTTTCGAATAATCAATGAATGAAATTCGAATCACATTCATCTATGGTAGGAGCCTTGTAAAAGCAGCAGCCAGACAAAGGACAGGTAGCATATCAATCCTACGAGGTCGTTTTGGACATCATTACCTCAAGGATACACCTCCCATCCTACCATAGAAATGGGCACAGTTTTAATGTGGGGGAATAATTCTGGTGATCTGCTATACCTTATATATATAGTATCCTTACAGACCTTTTAACTTTTCTTGAACAAATGCAATAATCTGATCTGCCTGGTGGGGCTCAAACCAGTGGATATCGGTATCCCTTCGGAACCAGGTAAGCTGCTTGCGGGCATACTTGCGGGAGTTGCGCTTGATCAGGTCAATGGCCTCGTCAAGGGTACAGAGGCCGTCAAAGTAAGAAAACAATTCCTTGTAGCCCACTGTATTGAGTGAGTTAAGTTCTTTATAAGGGTATACGCTTCGGGCTTCTTCCAACAGGCCGGCTTGCATCATTAGATCTACACGCTGGTTGATGCGCTCGTACAATATTTCGCGTTGCTGGTTGATGCCGATTTTCAGGATGCGGAAAGGCCGCTGGCGGATGGTATTGGTGCGGAAGGAAGTAAATGTTTTGCCCGTCATCAGGCACACTTCAAGGGCGTGTAGCAGGCGCTTGGGGTTACTCAGATCGGCAATGGAATAATAGTCAGGGTCAAGCGTTAAAAGTCTTTGCTGCAAGGCCTCAAGTCCATTATCATGGTACCAGTCCATGACCTGTTTTCTGATTTCAGGAGTCACGGTAGGGATGTCATCAATGCCTTTGCAGATGGTATCAATATACATCATGGATCCGCCGGTAAGGATCAATGGGCTTTTTGTTTTGAACAGTTCATCGATCAGCTCAATGGCCTCGGTTTCGTATTCGCTTACATTGTAATAATGATGGATCGAACGGGTTTGAATAAAATGATGGGGAACCGCTTGCAATTCTTCCCTGGAAGGAACAGCGGTACCGATTGAAAGTTCGCGGAACAGTTGCCGCGAATCGGCGGAAATAATGTCGGTAGAAAAAGATTTGGCAAGTTCTATGCTGATGGCTGATTTTCCAACCCCGGTAGGTCCCAATATTACAATTAATGTATTCATTGCTTATGATTGCGTTGGCTACAAAGATAGGCAATGAAGGAGAAAAAAGAAGAAGGTGTCTAAAAAGTAAGATTTTAAACACAAAGGAATTCACCACAGATGTCTGAACTTTGATTTATGTGATTCATGTGATTAAATATCAATCCTATAAATCACATTAATCAAATAAATCAAAGTTCAGACATCTGTGGTGAATTCCTTTGTGACTTTGTATCTTGGTGTTTAATTTGTTTTTTTTGACTTTTAGGACATCTTCATTTGTTTACGCATCCATTTCACCAAAAATCAAATAATAATCTTCCAGATCTCCAAAACTCTTGTATGATTCATCAGCGCTTAGAACATCTACGTCATCATTATAATCATTGATTAGAAATTGAGAAGGGGACTTCCCATTTTCGTATGCCACAAATGGTTCCTTCAAATCAGTTTTCATAATTATATCTTTTAATTCGATGTATAAAAAACGGTCATTAAAATAATCGAACACATACATAAGCCGTTGTCCGATTTCGGTGAGGTATTCATTCAGTTTGGTCGTCCTCATGCAGCGCAGCGTGGGGGAAGATTTCCCTGAATCCAAAGAAGAAATTTCTATTTTTTTTCTCCATAAATCATCGGCCAGAAAAAAGGAGGCCAGTTGAGAGTGGTCAAAATTGCAGGTTCGCTGTATAACTTGATGAAAGTCTTCAAATGTTTGCTCCGGGTTAATGTGAATTAATCGCTTAAAATTGGGAGCTTCAGATGATGAAATTTCGAATATACAGATCATAAATAAAATTTTTAATCAGATAGGACATTCTCCATCTTCACCATACAAAATAACGCCAAACAGAAACGGTTTCAGGGAATTAGCCGACAAAAAGTCATTTTATAAGTGTTAAAAAATATTAAATCTAAAATTACAATCTCACATATTACTATTTATCAACCTTTTAGCAGGAAGGTCGAAAATAACAGAATGATGTCAGTCTTGAACAATCGAATATTTTCTACAATTGGTCGTTAATCCATGAACCTGATTTTGAAAGGGGATTAAAACATTTTGCCCCCGCAAATGAAGCAGCGAATGTAATTATTGAAGCAATTGTGTGACCTATTATCAGCTCATCAATAAATACCCTATGAGATTTGGAACGCTCTTTTTTGAGAACTTGAAAATTGCCCTGCAGTCCATACGAAGTAACCTGTTACGGACAATTTTAACGGTATTGATTATCGCTATCGGAATTACCGCTTTGGTGGGAATTCTTACGGCCATCGACTCGATAAAAAACTCCATTACCAAGGAGTTTACCTTTATGGGAGCCAATACCTTCACCATTAGTTCAAGGGGAATGCGCGTTCAGATCGGAGATAAACGCTACCGGTCAAAGAACTATTCATATATCAATTATTACCAGGCCAAAGAATTTAAGGAGAAATACGTTTTCCCTTCCTCTGTTTCCATCTCCACCATGGCTACTGGAACTGCAACGGTCAAATATGGATCCTTGAAATCGAATCCCAACGTTTCGGTTCAAGGGGGCGATGAAAATTACCTGTTTACCTCGGGAAATGAAATTGTAACAGGACGTAATTTCACGGAAGATGAAATCATCACGGGAAAAAATGTGGTGATCATTGGCGATGCGGTCTTGAAGAAATTATTCAAGAACGGAGAAAAGCCCTTGCAAAAAATAATCAGTATCGGAGGGGGGAAGTACCGGGTGATCGGTGTACTCAAATCCAAAGGCACCTTCGGCTCGGGCGATCAGCTATGTCTGCTGCCTTATACCAATGTCAGGAGTTATTTTTCACATCCCCAGATGAACTTTTCCATTCAGATCAAAGTGACAAGTACTGAATTGGTCGATCCGGCAGTAGGTGAAGCGGAAGGGATTTTTCGGGTGATCAGGAACCTGGACCCCTCAGATGAAAGCGACTTCAATATAGAGAAGAGCGACAACCTGGTAAATATTCTGCTTAAGAACATCAAGAACATTACCCTGGTAGCCACCATTATCGGCTTCATCACCTTGTTTGGGGCGGCCATCGGACTGATGAACATCATGTTGGTATCGGTCACCGAAAGGACACGCGAAATCGGGATTCGCAAAGCCATCGGCGCAACTTCTAAAATCGTGAAACAACAGTTTTTGATCGAAGCCATTGCCATCGGTCAGATTGGTGGAATCGTCGGCATCATATTTGGTATTCTAGCTGGTAACGGTGTGGCGATGATGATAGGAACTCCCTTTTTCATTCCCTGGCTTTGGATCATTGCAGGGGTTATTCTATGTTTCCTTGTAGGCATCATTTCTGGGTACTATCCGGCTCAAAAGGCATCAAAACTTGATCCCATTGAAAGTCTTCGGTTTGAATAAGAAGGCTACTACCATTGGTGTTTTTTGCCACTAAGACACCAATTTGTTTTATGTATAGAGATTAAGGTTACTAAGGTTGGGGGAGCGTGGCTAACTTCTGGTTACTAAGGTTATTAAAGTTAAAGGATTTACATCTGATTTCAGAACCCATACCTTAATAACCTTAGTAACCAG
>DMFR01000218.1 GCA_003450125.1 Prolixibacteraceae bacterium
GGAAGATAAGTGGGATTCAAAAGGGGTCATCAATAAAACCAAGGCAAAAGAGACCATTGCAAGGTTTGATACAGCTGCAAAGGTGGATGCCGCATTTGCTGATCTGAAAAAGTATTGGGAAGATCTGCTCAGTATATATTCTGTGAAATCAGGTGACGACAAGCTAGACCGAATGGTCAATATCTGGAACCAGTACCAGTGTATGATTACCTTCTGCTTCTCGCGCTCCGCCTCCTACTTTGAAAGTGGAATCGGACGTGGAATGGGTTTCCGTGATTCAAACCAGGATTTGATTGGCTTCGTACATCAGATTCCAGAACGTGCCAGGGAAAGGATCATCGACATTGCTTCTACACAGTTTCAGGATGGAGGTTGCTATCACCAATACCAACCATTGACCAAAAAAGGGAACAATGACATTGGAGGCGGATTCAACGATGACCCCATGTGGCTCATCCTTGGAACGATCAGTTACATCAAGGAAACAGGCGATTTAAGCATTCTGAATGACATGGTGCCTTTCGATAATGACATGAGCGTAGCACGTACTTTGTTTGATCACCTAACAGTTTCATTCGATCATGTGGTAAACAATCTAGGCCCTCATGGATTACCCCTTATTGGACGGGCCGACTGGAACGATTGTTTGAACCTCAACTGTTTCTCAAACGATCCCAATGAATCATTCCAGACCACAGAGAACAAGACAGAAGGATCGAAAGCTGAATCCCTGATGATTGCAGGTTTGTTTGTAATCTACGGACGCGACTATATTGACCTGTGCAAAAAGATAGGAAACACTGCAGAAGCTGCCCGTGCCCAGAAAGATGTGGACAACATGATTGAGGCTGTGAAGCAACATGGCTGGGATGGCGAATGGTTCATCCGCGCATACGATTACTATGGACGTAAAATCGGCAGCCAGGAGAACGAAGAAGGCAAGATCTTCATCGAATCGAACGGATGGTGCACCATGGCCGGAATCGGCAAAGAAGAAGGCCTTTGTGAAAAGGCGCTAGACTCGGTTAAAGAACGCATGGATACTGAATTCGGGATTGTATTGAACAACCCGGCCTTCACCAAATACTACATCGAATACGGCGAGATTTCAAGCTATCCTGCAGGGTACAAGGAAAACGCAGGCATCTTCTGTCACAACAATCCATGGATCATGATCGGTGAAACAGTGATTGGCCGTGGTGATCAAGCATGGGAATATTACAAGAAGATTTGCCCATCGTATCTTGAAGACATCATTGAACTGCACAAAACAGAGCCTTATGTATATGCCCAAATGGTGGCCGGAAAAGATTCATCCAAACCCGGAGAAGCAAAGAATTCGTGGTTAACCGGAACAGCCTCATGGAATTTCTACGCCATTAGCCAGTTTATCCTGGGTATTCAACCCGATTATGATGGATTAAAAGTTGATCCTTGTATCCCTTCCAAATGGGATGGATTTGAGGTCACCCGTAAATTCAGGGGTGCAACTTATCAGATCAAGGTAATTAACCCCTCTCATGTGAACAAAGGGGTCATAAAAGTGACCATCGATGGGAACATCTTTGAATCAAATGTCTTGCCTTTATTCAAAGAGGGAACAACGCATTTAGTAGTAGTTGAATTGGGATAAAAAAAATACGATAATATCAAAGGCCGTCTCATAGAAATATGGGACGGCCTTTTTGTTTCTATATATTCTGATTTTCGATCAAGGGTGTTTCCATCCAAATTATTTTCAATAATAATTGGAGAATCAATTCAAATCAAGTGACGATATTGTTTTTTAGATTGGAATCTGGAAAATAATTGGAAATTTATTGTTTATTGAGATGGGAAATAAGTAGATTTGAAAAGTTTATGATATTTGGAAAGTACTATAAACTTTCTGGTAGTTAATAGTTCTGGGCAAGTTTGAGTACGCAATAAATAAGGACAACAAAAATTATTTTAACCATTTTTATATACTATGAAAATTACAAAGGCGATTTATGCGATATTATTTCTCGCAGTTATTATTTTGACAAGTTGTAACAACTCTGGTTCATCATCGAGACAGAAAAGTCCTGAAGAACTCAGAATGGAATTAAAACAACAAGAACAATCTAATCCGAATAATTATTTATCTGCAAAAGGAAATTATAAGAAGAATTTCTGGGGTGACAAGTTCAATGTAAGCTGTGTCATTACTAATACAGCATCAATTGCAACATTTAAAGATGCTGTAGTAAGAGTAACTTATTATTCAAAGACAAATACAGTGTTAGGCAATAAAGACTACACTGTATACGAAATGTTTCCACCTTCCTCATCAAAAACAATAGAGTTGAAAATTGATAATTATAACGATGTCAACTCAATTGGACTAGATATCGTTAAGTCAATTCCTGCACAGTAAGTAATTACTAAAATATGAAATGACAAATTGAGAAAAATGAAAAATCAGCCCAAAACTGCAAGCTACTTAGTAAGTCGGGATTCGGAGCTTCGTTGACAGGAAATTAGTGAATTGAAAAGCAATTCTTTGTAGAAATTTCATTGGTTAAATACCGCACTGCATATATTTGCGAATCGTTAGGTATAATTTTAATTGGATGACAGAACAAAAAGAGAATGTTGGTAGAAATGATTTGTGTCCTTGTGGAAGTGGACTTAAATACAAGAAATGTTGTATGTCAAAGAATCAAGACACTGAATTAAAACCTCAATTCAGGATGACCGATATTTTAGGCTTTGTAAAGTTTGGGTTACAGAAATTAGACATCCTATCAAATGACCTGAGAAAGGTCAATGTGAAAGACATTAGAATGCTTAGTAACAATACCATAGAGTGCCATATTTATCCATATAATTCTAATTCCATGGATATAAAACTTGAGATTGGTACAATAATGGGATTTTTACACGGATTTTTTAATGATGATTCTTTCTTAAATGTTCTTGATCCTAAATATTTTGCAGTAAGAGCTTATAATATTGATAACAAGGAGATTTTATATGCTATTTCTTCATTTGAAACAGCGGCAATGATTTCTGGTTAATCCGGAGCAAGCTGACCCCCTTGACCGCTGTTAATTGATTTGTTTTTTCGGGTTTCCATGCCATGTTTTGTGTGACAGTCCGGCAGATACTGACCCCCCTTTAAGTTGCAAAATGGGTTGCAGAATCCGGAGCATGTTGACCCCCTCTTTAAATTTTCGCGGGGAGGGAACGGAATCCGGAGCATGTTGACCCCCTTTATCTACTTTTTTCAACAAGGTTTTGGTTCATTAGTGGTATTCAACCCACTAAAGCAAGAAACAAATGGCCGGAAAACCAAAACCCATGAGTCAGATCAAACAGTTACTACAGTTACATGAGCAGGGCAAAGGCATCAAGAGTATTGCCCGCAGCCTTGGGATCAGCAAGAACACGGTCAAGACCTACCTTGCAAAAGTTACATTGGCCCCATTGGATGTCCAGACTCTTCTGGGCATGGATGACCCGGTGGCAGATGCCATGTTTCATGCCGGAAACCCGGCCTATAAAGATGACCGCTATGAGCATTTTAAATCCAGGCTGGACTACTTTTTCAAAGAGCTTGGCCGGGTTGGAGTCACCAAGCGGCTGCTTTGGGAAGAATACCGCCTTGATTACCCTGGTGGGTACGGTCACAGCCAGTTCTGCTATCATCTGTCGCAGCAAGTCATTGCCCGCCGGCCATCCATGGTTCTTCAGCACCGGGCCGGGGAGAAACTCTTCATTGATTTTGCAGGCAAGAGGCTCAGTTACACGGACTGTGAAACCGGGGAGATTGTTTCCTGCCAGGTATTTGTGGCTTGTTTGCCCTACTCGGATTACAGTTTTGCCATGGCCGTACGAAGCCAGAATATCAGCGATTTTCTCCATGCCCTGGGCTGTTGCCTCCAGGAGCTGGGAGGTGTGCCACAGGTGCTGGTTCCCGACAACCTGAAGTCGGCCATTATAAAAGCCAGTTCGTTTGAACCGGATGTTAACCGGGCAATGGAAGACTTTGCCAATCATTACCATACTACAGTAATCCCTGCACGGGCACGTAAGCCAAAAGACAAAGCACTGGTGGAAAACCAGGTAAAACTGATTTACTCCCGTGTGTATGCCCGGTTGCGCAACCAGCAGTTTTTCGACCTGGACTCGCTCAATAAAGCCATCAAAGAAAAAATCAGGGAGCACAACCAGACCCGGATGCAACAGAAGCCATATTGCCGCCAGGAAAAGTTTATCTCTGACGAAAGGCACCTGCTTCAGGCATTGCCCCCCGAACCCTTCGAATTAAAATATTACAGGGAGTTAAAAGTGGCCAAAAACAACCACGTTTACCTTTCCCAGGACAAGCACTATTACAGCGTTCCTTACCCGCATATCGGCCAGTGTGCAAAGGCGATCTATACCCGTTCAATGGTCCGTATTTATGTCAATGGGGCGCAGGTGGCAGTTCATCTTCGGGATTACAAAACCGGGGGATACACCACCGATAAAGCACATTTGTGTTCAGCACACCAGCACTACCTGGACCGCAGTCCTGAATATTACATGGACAAGGCCAAAGGAAAATCAGATGAACTCTACCGCCTGATGGGGCTGATCTTTGCACAAAACAGGCATCCTGAGCAACTGTACCGCACCTGCGACGGACTGCTGAACCTGCAACGCAAAACCGACAGCCGTGACTTCGATAAAGCCTGCCTGATGGCCATCGAGTACCAAAACTACTCGTACCACTTTTTGGTGAACATTCTGGCAAACAAGATGACCGATCAGAAGGAAACAAAGCAGGCAAAACCACTTCCCGGTCATGAAAATCTCAGGGGAAGAGAATATTATACACAAACCGCAATTAGTTTTTAACCCTTTAATCTAAAACTGTTATGATGCAAATTGAATCACAATTAATCCACCTTCGGCTACATGGAATGAGCCGCACCTGGCAAGCCCTTACTGAAACCAGAAGGCAACACGAACTCTCTTTAAGTGAAGGTCTTGAACTGCTTTTGCAGGCCGAAGATCAGGAGCGGACAAACAACCGTTTTGAACGCCTGAGAAAGAATGCGAAGTTCCGTTACCCCGCTTCTGTTGAAGAGCTTTACCTGGATGCTTCCAGGGGAATGGATAAAGGATTGATCACCTCACTGGCAACGGGTGAGTATCTTTCGAAAGGAGAATCAGTTTTAATTACCGGTGCCACTGGTTGTGGGAAAAGTTTTTTAGCTTCGGCACTGGGTCACCAGGCTTGTGCGTTAGGCTACAAGGTGGCCTGGTACAACCTTCAGAAGCTCTTGCTCAAAACAAAGATCTCACGCATTGAAGGGACCATTTATAAGTTTTTTGAAAGCCTGGCAAAGACTGATCTGCTGATCCTTGATGATTTTGGACTTAGCCACCTGGAACAACAACAACAAATGGACTTGATGGAAATAATCGAAGACAGGCATAGTAAATCATCCACTATCATTGCAAGCCAGTTGCCTGTGGCCAATTGGTACGATGTAATTGGAGAAGAAACAATTGCAGATGCAATTCTGGACCGATTGGTACACACATCTTACAGAATTGAATTAAAAGGTGAAAGTTTAAGAAAAAAACGGTAAAATTGTCAGTCATTAAAGTTCTTTGAACCATAATCCTTGTAGGGGGTCAATATCACCGGACAAGGGGGGTCAATATCACCGGAATATCCAATTT
>DMFR01000216.1:0-1753 GCA_003450125.1 Prolixibacteraceae bacterium
CTTCCATCACTTAATTTAACGAAATACATGCCTTTCTGCAAGCTGCTTACATCGAATTTAGCAAGATTTCCGGTAACGACTTTTTCCATCATTTTTTGTCCAACGGCATTGTAAATAGCAACATTGGTTTTAACGGAAGACAATTCAACGTAGAGAGTATTGCCATTTCCAACAGGACTTGGATAGACTTTGTTGATTGAGTTGGCAATTGATTTAGTGCCGACTGTTCCTAAATCTGAAGTTTTAACCACAAGTACACTGTCCAGATGAATTGTTTCGTTTGAAAGCGAAATCATCCACTGAATTTTTTGAATTGTAGTTGGAATAATTTCATCAAATGTTACATGGAAAGTAAACCAACTTGGAAGAGTCGTGGTGGTGTAATTCCATTCCGATCTTTTATTTACGGCTTCAGGATCTGTACTTGCCCCATAACGATTGTATTGGTCTCCTCCATTAGCGGGTGTAATAGCAGAAGCGCTTTCAAAATCCAGAACGCATGCAGCTTTTGCACTTGACCATGATTTAAACATCACGGTATAGGGAACATTGGGTTCAGCAGTTAAATCAGGTTGATTGAATTGATAATGCCAGGGTTGATTATCAGTGGCAAGACCTGCTTTCAATATGGCAACTCCATCGGTAACAACAGGAGCAACTTGACCTGCTACTGCTGCATCGACATAATTACCCCAGGAAGTAACACCGTCGGTAAAATTCCAGTTTTTAATAATGTTAGAGGTATTCCATACCACATCACTATACTTTATCTTAACCTGGCCGGTAATTGTCACTGTAACCGTTTGAGATTCAGTAAAACTGCCATCCGTTGACACTGCTTTTATTACCACATTTCCGTTAGTAGCAGCTGTAAGCAATCCGGTTGAACTGATTGTAGCTTGTGCGGTTGTGCCGGGTACATCTTCGATACTCCATTTTAAAATTTGATTGGTAGCATCTACCGGTAAAATAGTCGCAGTCATCTGAAGGGTCCCCTTATCGGTGGTTATTTTTCCATCGGTAGGTGCAATTGTAATCTTGTCAACAGTAATACCGTTTGTTGCACCATCAAGGGTAATTGTGCCACAATCATCCATATTGTTCCAACTTTCACCTTTCCCTCCAGCATTTGTATTTGCCCATACAGCCCTGTTCCGAGTCCCCAATCCAGGAGAAGGTACATCGTTATCGCTTACGGTTATATCAAAACCGATTGTGCCGGTTTTATCTACCATGACACCTTGATCATCAATCAATTTAGTAAATGGAATGAAAAATTCAACCATGTAGGTTGGATCTGTCACATTAAAAGAGTAGGAGGACCCATTACCACCGGTTTTTAAGGCTTTACCTCCACTAATGGAGTCCTTGATTGGATTTGGAGCAAACTGATAGTGCCCGTCACCTAATCCATTGCCATCAGTTAGCGGTCCCTTACCATCCTGAAGGTTGAAATTCGTATCAAAGTAAACTTCCACCTTGTCAAACTTATAGGAGTTACCAGGTATATCTGTTGAAGCATAAAAAGGAGCCCATACATCGTCTTTTACGTTAACAAGAACATAAATGCCTTTGTCATCCCAAAGTGCTTTCCACCAGGTGTCACCTGAAGCGCCTAGAGTAGGGGTCTCCCCTGTAAATGGTTTATCAATTAAATTAGGATCAGCAGTTGCCCAGACATCGTCAACAGTACCATCAATTACTGGTGCTACTGTAGCTTTTTTGATTACGGCAGATGGCGCTTGTGCTATAG
>DMFR01000216.1:1883-8606 GCA_003450125.1 Prolixibacteraceae bacterium
GCTATAGCCATCGTGCAAATCAAAGCGCTAAAAAATAATAAAGTAAAGAATCGTTTCATAATTCGAAGTTTTAAATTGTTAATGAATAACTAATTATTTAATGTTTTCACTAATAAATATACCTCAAATTATTTAAAAAAACAAGTATAAACAGCTGTATCTGTTGAAAAAAACGAAAGAAAAAGATTGAATTGTCCTTATTATAATGTACTGACCGTCAGTATGCTTATGCACTAATATGTTTCATGATTTGCTTTCCTTGATAGCAGGGATTTGCAAAGGCAGATTACACTCCTTTCAATTATGTTTATATATGAAGTGAGCGAAGTTTATATTTTTGTTGAATAGGATTTCAAACTCCTCTGTCCGCTATCATTTTGTATTTTGCTTGAGTAGGGTTTCCAGCTGGTCGGACAATATTTTACCACAACTGGTTTAAATTTGAATAACCATGCATGAAAGGCATGGAAGACCTGGAGAGTATAAAGGGCATGGGCTAAAATCGGGATAGGGTAGGGGAGCTTTAGCCAACGTTCCTATCTGCTCTTAATTTCAATACAAGGGCATTTTTGCGAACTTTTAGCGCCACAAAGCAAGATTCACCTCTTTGTAATTTAAGTCCGTCAAAGGGCCAGAAATCAATGTTTTTTTTGAGGTCTCCTCAATTCGTGTAATTCGTCCTCGATCGTGCAATTCGTATTTCAATAAAAAAGAGAGAGGTTGACAATTACTTGCCAACCTCTCCTGAAATAATTTATTAACCTTACCATTCAACTGGCATGATTTTATTTTTTAAACGGTAAATACCAATTGCTTTGGTTCATTAATCTCTGACGAACTGCTTCTTTTTCATTGGGGTCAGAAAATTTGGCAGCTACTTTATCCGCAAGGTAAGCTGGATTTTGTCTGCGGTTTGCTACACGCACCAAATCAAACCAACGTTTGCCTTCAAAAGCAAGTTCCAAAGCACGTTCGTCCATGATTAAATCTTCAACAAATTCAACCCTTGCTTCACCAGTCAAAGCCACTTTTTTGATGGTGTCTGGAGCAACATAAATACTGTCAGGTACCAGTTTTGGCTTCAGGGTCACACGACCTCTGATTCCCAAATTCCTGTTCCATTTGTTGTAAGCTGCAGGAATTGGTTTTTCCGATTTAAATCCTGCATTCAGCAGTACCAGGGCAGTCTTTGTATCACCACTCCTGTTTAAAGCTTCTGCCAGCATTAAATGCAAGTCTGATGCTCTGGAAATGGTAATGTCAGAACTAAAAGGTTCACCTTTATTGACTGAATATTTGTTGATGTAATAAACACCGGTGCTGGTAGTGTCAAGAGTAGCTCCTGGAGAAGCTGCGGTTCCCAATCCCCTGTAGATATCACCAGGCGCCCCTTGTGCAGGGATTTGCGTCTTGAATGAATCGACCAGCAGTTGAGTAGGAGCCACCATAAATTGATCGGTTGGCAAAAGCCATTTGGGAAGCGGATTAAACTGTCCTTCATTTTGGTCATAGGCCATCACTGAAATGTTTTCAGAGGGAGCCGCTCCATAGGAAATATCTCCGGTGAGGGATTCCCCGCCAAGAAACATGGATTTCCAACCTTCATTGGTATAGCCATCCACTTTATAGACTGTTGCAACATTACTGTAACTTTCAATGGCCAACTTCAGATATACGACAGCATTGGCATAATCACCCTTTTCCAGGTACAATTGACCAAGTATTGCTTTATTGTTCATGAAGTTAGTGAACCTCAACTCAACTTTTTGAGCCAGTTCATCATTGCTGGGAATATACGGCAAAAGCTGTTGAATCAGTGTATCGATCATTACCTCTTTGGGCAAAATATTCTGGTTAAGACCAGTGGGTAAAGACGCTAAATTATCATCAATTAACGCAGCCTGACCATACAGATTGATAAGGGTCAGGTAAGTCCAGCTCCTAAGACCAACAAGTGCGCCTTTGGTGTACTTCATAATGAAGGGATCAAAATTCCGATCGGTCAATGCAATTTTATCAATATTGAGAAGTGTTTCATTGACATTGACAATGACTTTATAATAGTCGGAAGCGTCCAGAAATGGGTTATCAAAACTTAAAATCTGGTTGTTGATGTCCTTCAAAAATGGATCTGCATTTGGCCTTGTGGTCATTTGGTCTGATCTCAAACCGTCGACCATGATTAATTTAGGCATCGCATTTTGTAGGGGGGCAAAAGCACCACCCATCGATGTGATTGCATCAATAATTGATTTATAATGCTGATCAGGAGTAATTCTTTCACCGGCCTGTTGGTCGAAGGTTTTGTCACTACACGAAAAACTTGTCCATAACACAACAAGGAGTGCAACCAGCTGGATTGGTCTTATATTTAATCGTTTTTTCATTTTTTCTGAATTTATCCTGTTATAAATCTAATTTTAAGCCCACGATAAACGATTTGGGTTGAGGCATTTTCCCGTAATCAACGCCCATATAAAATGGATTGTTGGAATATTGGAAATCGGGGTCATAACCTGTATACTTAGTAAACGTTAGAAGGTTGGTGCCCGTTACATAGAGGGTAATGCCCTTGTATGCGCCTGCCATCTGAGGAAGCTTATAGTTCAAAGTCAATTGTTTTAACCGTACATAAGATCCGTCTTCAATCCAACGATCTGAAAAAGCAGTATTGCCTGTAGGATCTCCAAAGGAAGCCCTGGGCATAGTTGCATTCGTATTGTCATTGTTCGGTCTCCATCGGTCTAATACACTCACCATTTGATTGGCATAAGAGTCCATCGATTCGGCTTTATACCTCACATAGTTGAAAATATCATTGCCTACTGAATAGGTAAAATAAGCAGCCAATTCCAGGTTTTTATACTTCAAGGTACTGTTGAATCCACCAAAGAAATCTGGATTTGGATTGCCGATAATCATCTTATCGTTTTCGTCGATGATTTTGTCACCATTCACGTCAACGTATCTGATATCACCTTCTGCCATTGGAACCCTGTTTGGACCGATAATCCCGCTTGCACTGCCATCATTAATAATGCCATCGGTTTTATATCCATAAAATGCGTTAACGGCATTTCCCACAGAAGTGATGTATTCACCACCTTCAATAGGGGTCAAAACGTTGGAAGTACTTGGATCAAGGAATTTCAGGCTTTTTACTTCAGTTACTTGTTTGGTCACCGATCCACCGAGGGTCCATATCAGTCCGCCGGCATGCAATCTCAGATCAGCAGACACTTCTACCCCTTTTGACTGCAGCTTACCACCGTTGTCAAAATAACTGGTAAAACCAAAGGTTTCTGGCAGCACTTGTTGAATGATCAGATTGTCAACATTTGACTGGTAAACATCAACATGAAAGTTGGCAGTCTGTTTGAAAAGTGAAAGGTCTACTCCGGCATTCATGGTTACTTTCTTTTCAAGTTCCAGATTGTCGTTTGGAATGGCCTCACGAGTGATCACCCCTGATCTGTTCAGACGTTGTGAAGTATAATACAACTTTGAAAAGTCATACACATTGCTAAACATGTTGCCGGTAGTTGACCATGATCCACGGAATTTCAAGTCATCCAGCCATTTAGCCTGAGACAGAAACTTTTCACTAGAAGCACGCCATGCTACTGCAAGAGATGGATAATAATTCCACCGGTTGGTTTTGTTCACCGCTGAATTCCCATCATAAGAGATGTTGGCATCAACCAGATATTTATCGCGGAAATTGTAATTCATACTTCCAAAATAAGACACCCAAACCAATCCTCTTTCTTCACCGGTAGAAGTTCTTAAAAATGAATATTTCGAACCTTGACCCAGACTCTTGAAGTCGTCAGAGGGAGTATTCAAATCGATGGCCCTGTTGTATTTGTAGTTGTTTTTCATGTACCTCATACCACCTTGCAGTACGATAGAGTGACCTGAAGCCGATTTGTTGTTAAAGGCCAATGTTGCATGATTCTGGCTCGAACGGTATTCATTGACAAAATCGCCTGGGCTGTTGCTTGCTGAATCTACTTTCACCAATCCCAGATCGGGCAAAAAGATGCTCTCCCTTGAATTGTTAAAATTGATCCCCATTAATTCAGACAACATGAAATGGTTGTTAAACTTGTACTGAGCCATCACCGAACTCAAGAAATCATAGTTACGGTTGGTTCCCATCGCACTTTTGATGATAGAAGCCGGATTACTTACATTGAAAGCAGTTACATCGTCCAGGTAGGATAATTGCGTACCGGTTGAATTGTCCCTTGCATAGGCGTTTGTAATAGGAGACGCGAGCAATGCAGAGGTCAATGGATTTTTCCATGTACTGTATCCCATGTTGGGCAATTTGCTGTCAGCCAATGAAAGTTTGGCGTTTGGTGCAATGGAAAACTTATCCGAGATGTTGATCTTACCGTTGATACGTAAGTTAAACCTTGAATACGTTGACTGATCATACACACCTTGCTGCTTGATATAACCTGTTGAAATGTTGTACGTGGCGATATCATCACCCCCTTTAAGGAAGAAATGGTATTTCTGGATCGTGGATGGTTTAAAACTTTCCTTTTGCCAATCGGTATTGTTGTTATACCGGTAATATTCATTGGTCGATGCATCGCCATTCAGCCAGGGATAACGGGTATTGATATCCGTTGAATTTAATCCCTGATCAGAGAGCAGTTCATTGAAATAGTTTTTAAACTGGGGTGCATTCAATACATCCAGACCTTGAGGAGCCATTGACATGCCACCGTATGCCGACATTTTAATGACCGTACTGGTTTCACTTTTCTGTTCTGAATTGATGTTAATCACCCCGTTTGAACCGGCAGCCCCTAAATATCCAGTACCATCCTTCAGCACTGAGATATCAGAGATATCTTCCAGGTCAACCACTTCCAATGGGTTGGTTGAAAAACCTTCCATCAGGCTTTTGTTGGCATAAGAATATTCATGAATCATTCCATCAATGAACAATAACGGTTCATTGTTTCCATACAAAGATGAAACACCACGGATATTCATATAGGTTTTATGGCCTGGCATGCCTGACTGTTGAATCACAGAAAGTCCTGAAACCCGTCCCTGTAAGGCCTGGTCAAACGAACTGACTTGTTCTTGTTTTAAGTTTTCTGCTGTTAAAGCAGAAACGGGGAAACTGGCATCTTTTAATAAATTCGAACCTAAGGGGTTGTTATAGGAATTATCAAAAGAATTGTAATCCGTTGAAACCAGTGAAATGTTAATTAAATCACGGCCGTTCAAGTAGATATTCCTCTTGTTGTACCCAGGTAAATTAATCAGTAACTCAGCATGTTTGTCGGGAACTACTATTGAAAAAGCCCCCTTTTCATCTGTTTCAGACGAAGTTCCTGTAGAAGCAACCGAGATCGAAACCTGTTTCAGCGGCAGACCTGTACCCGATTCAAGTACGATACCTTTTATAGTAACACCTGGATTTTGTGCCCAAACGGATTGGATACTTAAACAGGCCATAAAAAATATCAGTAATGAAAAACAGGTCGAATATGAGAATCTTTTTGTCATATTTAATCGATTATTTTTTGTCATTTCGAAGCGATATTTAGGTTAATGGTCAGATGATCTATTTATTTAACTGGAGTAAATATTACGGTATCCCAAAATAGAATCCCCCAGGTAATGTTGACCAATTTAATTTTATGTTCTTCTGTTTTGGTCCAGTTAAATTCTCCCCATGGCGCTCTGTCAGGGCCGGATCTGGCAACTGTTGCTGTTTTAACCCCATCAACATACACTTCAAAATCAATGTTGCCACTCCATACGTAGCCCGATAGTGTATATTTCCCCTTCATGATTTTAGGGGTGGTCAATTCAATTTCCCAGAAACCATTCATATTCCAACAGTCGTAATTAACTTGGGTCGGAGCATCATGATTCTTATAATAATACTGCAAGTAGTCACCTTTCCATTTAATCTTGGGAAAGGTATTCTGTCCGTCAAACCATTTCATGTAATATTTACCATAGAAATCACCCTGCTTAATCTCCGGATAATCTGTCGTATCGAAGGTAAATAAGGTAGGCTCTGGCTGAATGACCGGCAATATATTGTTCAGAATATGAATCGCTCCATTTTTAGCCGGAATGTTCGACTGCGCGACATCAAAACCGGTGTAGCGTTGGGTCTTTTTATCCAAATTCAATTTATAGTCATCCGAAATGGTTACTGAAATGTTGTTATCGCTTGACAGGATAGGGTACAATTGAGTTTTAAAATCAGATAAATAATAGGTACCCCCCATACAATGGTATTCCATGTAACGGTAAAATGGATTGGCTTTATAAGTAACACTATCAGGTCGGGTGGTAAAGTGGGCAATCAGTTGATCGATGGTGGTAATGCCTAAACTGTCGGCATATACTTTATTCGGAGCTGCCAGTATGGTGAACCTGGTTCGCATATACTGGTCCACCCCCTTGATGGTACCATACTTCGATTTGATGGCCTGAAGTGTATCTTTAAGTCCGCTCACTTCCAATCCCTGGGCAAACAATGAGAATTCAGGATCAGCTTTCAGCTTGTCGTAAACACTGATTGTGATCAGGTCAATTACCTTATCAATCTGGTGAATAAAACCGTTGGCCGTTCTGATATCCCGCTTGGTGATTTTACACTCCTTGTTAATAATAATATCGGAGCCCTGGAACTCTGTTACCAGGTAATCGCCAATGGCATTGGTATCCCGTAAGGCA
>DMFR01000216.1:8742-13962 GCA_003450125.1 Prolixibacteraceae bacterium
GTGGGCATTGGTATCCCGTAAGGCGCCAAGCCCAAAATCACTCGATTGAAGTTCGTTCACTACCAGGTGATTATATACCAGCCTTTTCATGTCCTCCGGATTCAACTGTTCGAAGGACGTATTGTGTTCCTTGTAATAGTTGGTCATCGCCTCGTTGGTGGGCAAGAAGAGGGTAAAGGGTCCGCGAACACTCAGTAAGCTGTTCAAATTGGCAGCTTCCAGCAATTTTCCAAATTCTGAATACTGATCAGCGTTAGCAGCCACATAATCCGTGATCACTTGTTGTTGCGAGCTTGGTACCCATTCGATGGGTTTCGGAGAACACCCAAACAGGATCATGAAAAGAATGACTACCCCTCCGTATGCTGTGTTTTTAAGCAAAGGAAATTTTTTCATATTTTCTAAGTTTTATCTGTTATAAAATGGGTTTTGAAGCAGTTTCGGATCATAGAGCAGATCTTTTTCCGGAATTGGCAGATAATAACTCATGGTGTCATATACTTTGGTTCTTAGGATAGCTTGCTGTTGAATATCAGCCCCAGCAAGAATCATATCGATAATAATCTGTTTCTTTTCAAAATGATTCCGCTTAGCAGCACGCAAAAGGTCAAACCACCGTTTGCCTTCAGCGATAAATTCGCGGCCTCTTTCATCCAAAATAGCTTTTCTCAAATCATCCTTAACAGTAATATCCACGAAATTCAAGTAAGAACGTTCCATGGTCTGTTTAACCATTTCATTGGCCAAAGGCAAATTGTTCAATTCACAGGCCGCTTCCGCTTTCATCAGCAAAATATCTGCATAGCGGTAATAGATGAAATGACCATCCCTTTGTGAAGACGATCTTCCGGTAGTACTGGTTAAATTGAGCGCTAAATATTTAACATCATAGAACAGAAATCTCAGGTCTTCCTTATCAAACAGGGAAGTGACAATGGTACCGTAAGTAAGCTGCCTGTTGAAAAGAAAATCATTGTACAAAGGATTTTCCTGATTATCCAGATTGTCATCGTACTGAATTTCAAAAATGCTTTCCTTGGGTGAATTGCCAGGGTAGTAGTTGTTAAAAACAGTCTCAGAAGGCTCTAAACTAAATAAGCCGGTATTGGTGATCGAATCGCAATAGTCGATACATTTCTGATACTGCTGATCCCAAAGGTAGACATCGGCTAATAAGGCCATGATGGAATACTTGTTGGCCCGTCCGTTAAAATAAGCTGGATGTTGCACATCGCCTCTGTATTCTGTCGTGTAAGCCATATCCTTTGCCTTTAACAGATCATTGATCACCTGATGGAGAACTTCTTTTTCTGATGATTTGGGCAAAAAGAGCGCTGAGGTATCTGAAATGGAAGGTTCTAAAACCAGTGGAACTTCTTTCCATACCCGTACCATGTAAAAATAACTCAACGAACGTAGAAATAAAGCTTCTGCATCTACACCATTTTTAATTTTCTGGGTAAAGGTTTTATCCTTTGCAAAAACCTGTTGATCGTAGAACATCAACGTATTGGCCAAGTTAATGGTCCGGTAGTAATCTTCCCATTTAATTTCATCATTGGAAGCATTGATGTCACTGGCAGCAATTCGGTTGTAATTACCTTTCTGATCGCCAAAAACAACCAGGTCTGCACGAAGTTCGCCCCAAACAAATGATTTAACGGCTCCATCCCTGAAAGCATCGTAGGTAGCGGCAAGCGCTCCTTCAACATCCTGCTTTTTGGTCCAGAATTTTTCTTTGATCAAATCATTTTCAGGCGCTATCGATAACCAATCTTTGCACGATGACAAGGCTAGAGCCATCAGTATTAGTGCAAAAAATATCGGGTTTAATTTACGGTATTTTACCATCGTAGTAATTTTTTAAAATTAGAATGTAACATTGATACCAAAAAGAAGCTTTCTGCTCGGGGGAGTCCTACTTCTGTCTATAGGCAACTCGTCAGGTTTACTGGGTTGCGAAACATCAGGATCCTGGCCCGAGTACTTTGTCCAGGTATAAACATTATAGACTGTTGTATAAATTTTAAGATCTTTTACCTTCAGTTTATGAGCAAAACTTTCCTTGAAGTTATAGGTCAATGACACTGTTTTTAACCTTAAATAGGAACCGTCTTCCACAAAACGGGAAGAACCTAACCAGTTAAAACCTTTGTTGTACAAGGCTCTTGGCATATCTGTGTCGTCACCGGCACTTCTCCAACGCCAGTTCGTGGCCTTGCTTTGATTGTCAAATCCATACATGTTCTCGGTATCCATTCGGGTCTGATTGATAATCTTTTGGCCGACCTTGAAATAGAAGAAAGTATTCAGCACAAAACCCTTGTATTGTACGTTTTGGCCGAAACCTCCCATTAATTTAGGGTTCAAATCGCCCAGGTAAACCAAATCCAATTCATCAATCTTACCATCGTGGTTCACATCTTCATATTTGGCATCTCCGCCTTCGAAGACATACCCGCTGGTACCTCCCATGATCATCTTTAATGGTACATTTTTATTCAGACCATAAATAGGATCACCATTTTTGTCTCTTACAACGGCATCTTCATCGTCTTTATAGACGCCCAGGTAATGATAGCCAAAAAATCCTCCGATAGGTTCTCCCGGGGTGATACTGATCTTGTAATGGCCATTTTCCAACATATCACCATACACTAAGCTGTAGTTGGCAGGCAGACTGATCACCACGTTCTTGTTGTTGGAGATGTTGACGTTTAATTTCAACTTGAAATCCCTCTTTTCCAGTACTGTGTAATCAATACTGAATTCAGAACCCCTGTTTTCCAACTCTCCGTTGTTCTGGTTGAATCCACCAAAACCGCTGGTGGTTGGAATACCGGAATCTTTCAGGTATAAATCCAAAGTCTTTTTCTGATAATAATCAAATTCAATATTAAGCCTGTTGTTTAAACCAAAAAATGAAAGTCCAGGGTTGATCTGATCAATGGTTTCCCACTTTAAGCTGGTTAATTCCATATTTTTAGGTTTAACCCCCTGCATATCCAGGTAGGAAAAACTTGAACCTGCTTCATAGGTGTTAAAATACAGGTACTGCTGGTCGGGTGCGTTTCCACTTCGTCCCCAGCTAAGGCGTAACTTCAGGTCATCGATAAATTTGACATCTTTCAGGAAGTTTTCCTTGTTGATACGCCATGCTGTTGACACAGTTGGGAAAAAGCCCCAACGGCTTTCCGGGCTGTACTTGGAGTTTCCTTCATACTTGACACCACCTTGAAAGATATATTTGTCTTTATATTTATAGGACACATTACCGAAAAATCCCATTGAACGGTATTTCGAATAATTGGATTTAAAATTATCTCCCCCTACCAGGTGCTTGTCACCGGTTGGCTGCTGAATGAGTGGGGAAGCTGACTGGCTGGTAGCCAAAAACAATCCACGTTGGATGGTTTCTTCCGTATCAAATTGACCCATGAGGGCAAGATCATGTGCTTCCCCTAATTTGGGGCTGTAGATAAATTGGTTAATCGTATAGATCGAACTCTTCTTGGTGAATTCGTTGGTCGACCTGTTACTCAGGTTGCCATAATAGTCATAGCCAATGGCCTGGTAAGGAAGATATTTTTCCCGTTTGTTGTCAAAAATATCCAGTGTAACAGTAGAATTGTAAATCAAATTTTCTGTAATGTTGTACCGAACGGTGAACAAGGCACGGGCATTGTCCTTCAGCTGCCTGTTCTGTCCAAGGGTTGCAAATGATACCGGATTGTAGTTGTCATTGGCACTGGCTTGAAGGGTCTGGGGAGGAGTGAAGTACTCTCCATAAGATATATTGTCCGTATCCCGGTACATGACCGACAGGTTAGGCATCCTTTTATAGGCAATTGAACGCACTAATTTGTCTTTGAAATCCCCGTCTTCTGCATCATAGGTATTGTGTTGATCGTAACGGGTAAACATGATATCCGATTTAAACTGAAGTTTCGACGATAAGTCGTAGTCCAGTGAACTGCGCAGATTCAGTTTCTTCAACCCGTTGTTAATAGTGGTACCTGATTCATCAAAAAATCCAACTGACATGTTGTACCTTGATTTTTCACCACCACCACGAACTGAGAAGTCATGCTGTTTGGTATGGGCGATCTGGGTGATTTCTTTTACCCAATCCGTGTTCTGTGAATAGTTGTTGTACATGTTCACAGATGCACCATCCCAAGAGGCAGGGTTAAATGAAATTTCCCTAAATTCAGGAGTGGTGGAAAAGTTATTCCTGTCCACATTGTATTTTTCCTCAGAAATAAGACGGGCATAGCCAGGACCATCAAGCATCGGTATTGGAGCTGGTTCTTTGGCAATGGTATTCTTATAGGTGTATTCAAAAATAGGTTTTGATTTCACCCCACGTTTTGTTTTGATCATTAAGACCCCGTTCGAAGCTCTTGATCCCCATGCTGCCGTTGAAGAAGCATCTTTCAGTACTTCAATGGTCTCAATATCCTCTGGGGAAACGTCAATCAAGTTACCGAATTTTTCCACATCCGCACTGGCAAAGTCAAAGTCTGGGTCAATGGCTGCATCATAAGGGATACCGTTGATGACAATCAGAGGGTTATTACGTGCATTCAATGTGGCTGTACCACGGATACGAATATTCAATCCAGCTCCCGGGTCTCCCGAGATGGAGGAAATATCCACATTACCCATACGGCCCTGGAGTAAATCTTCCACTGAAGTCGACATCAGTGATTTCATATCCTTCATGTCAATTCGGGCAACCGCTGTTGCACGGTCACGCACTTTGGTAAATCCGTCATTGCTCATCTTGGTACCTGAAATCGTGACTTCACTTAAAGTCTGATCGTCCGATACCAATTTGATATCTATCTGGGTTCTGCCGTTGATGTCAATATTCTGTTTGTGATATCCGATGAATGAGGCCTGGAGGGGATTCTTATCATTGGATACTTTAATAATATAGTTCCCATTCAAATCGGAAATCGTTCCTGACACGAACCTGCCATTCTTATCAATCTCCACAACATTCACAAACTCCATTGAACTCTTGGTGAGTGCATCGGTGATGTGACCTTTTATAATCGCAGATTTTTGTGCGTACAAATTGCAGAACCCCGATAATAAAACTATTATCAGTAATCCTGAAAATCGAATGATTTTTTTCATATTAGATCTGGTTAGATTTTAAAATTACTAATATTTTAAAATTGAGTTTATTTTGTGGACTACCCCCTTACGAAC
>DMFR01000358.1:0-3883 GCA_003450125.1 Prolixibacteraceae bacterium
ACATTACAGATACATTACAGAAAGCTTACAGAAACATACACCCTGGTATGGACTTGGTATATACTTTAATGGGAAAAAGGGGGAAAATAAGAAAGGGAAATGCTCCTTTCAGTTCTTCAAGGCCTCTTTTTGGCAATTGCGGCGCTCAAAATATGTTTTAATCCAATTATTCAGTATCCTTTCTACAGGAAAGGATAGGACAATTTACCGTGGTCATCGATAGAAAATTGATAGCTTATAACCTCATAATTTAATTCTAAAACATTATTTTCATTTTAAATCATAATTGCTACATTTAAAACCGTAAAAGCGGAATCATCAGCCACGCCAATTTTTGACAAATTGAGATTTAAATCTCTGGGCGTGAATGGCAAAAAAAAGATGAATCTTTTAGAAAACAACATGAAGGAGAAGATCAAATGAACCAGAATCAACCAACCGAACTGCTTAAATATGAAATTGTTATTGTTGACGATGCAGCCGACAACCTCAAATTATTATCAGACATGTTGGCCATTGAGGGGTACAGCGTCTTTCCTGCAGACAGTGGCGAAATGGCCCTGCAAAGAATAGAGACAAATCTTCCTTCCCTGATACTTCTTGATGTCATGATGCCCGTTATGGATGGTTTTGAAGTTTGCCGTCGTTTGAAGGCAGACGAAAGAACCCTTGATATTCCGGTTATTTTCATTAGTGCCCTCGATGATG
The DNA here is from genome assembly GCA_003450125.1 of Prolixibacteraceae bacterium. Lineage (GTDB taxonomy): Bacteria > Bacteroidota > Bacteroidia > Bacteroidales > Prolixibacteraceae > Aquipluma. Next base: position 709 of record DMFR01000358.1, read on the forward strand.
AGGTCTCAAAATTATCAGGATTTCGGGCAGGTGGAGTTGATTATATCTGTAAACCTTTCCGAAAGGAAGAAGTGCTGGCCAGGGTTAAAACCCAGCTGAGCATATTCCAGATGCAGATTGATTTAAAAACGCGCAATGAAAATCTGCAGAATGAAATCATCAGGCGCACGCAGGCAGAACTGGCCCTGGAAAAAAGAATCATCGCATTGACCCTGCCCCTTGAGAATTCAATGGCCATGGCCTTTGACGAGTTGTTTAATGTGGAGGAGATACAGCATCTTCAGGATCAATTTGCTGAAGCGTTTGGAGTGGCATCCCTGATCACTCATACCGATGGGACACCCATCACAAGGCCCAGTAATTTCAGCAATTTCTGTCAAAACATCATCCGCTGCACGGAAAAAGGATTAAAAAACTGCATGCATTCCGATGTCGTAATTGGCAGTCATAACCCCGACGGACCCACAATCATGCCCTGTCTGAGCGGAGGGTTATGGGATGCAGGGGCAAGTATCACCGTCGGGGGAAAACATGTGGCCAACTGGCTGGTTGGACAAATCCGCAATGAAGTTCAGGATGAAGATAAACTGAAAGAATATGCCAGGGAAATTGGGGCCAACGAAGCTGAATTTATGCGTGCCTTTTACGAAGTGCCTTCCATGCCACTGGAACAGTTCCACAAGATATCGGAGATGTTGTTTACTATGGCAGGAAAACTGTCCGACATGTCCTATCAAAATGCCCAACAGGCCCGGTTTATCAATGGAAAGAAAATAGCGGAATCGGCGTTAAAGCAGAGTGAAGAGAAATTCAGGAACTTTTTTGAAAACTCACCCATAGGGATAACGATCACCTCACCCGATGTTATCTTGCAAAACAACATTGCTTTTTGTGTGATGCTTGGTTATTCCGAATATGAATTATTGAATAAGGACTGGCGGGAAATCACTCATCCAGAAGACATTTCAAAGGCCAATGCAGTGCTTATTTCAATTCTGAAAGGGCAATCACAAACCGCACGGCTGGAAATGCGTTACCTGCATAAAAACGGGCACGTGGTCTGGACCGATGTCAGCACTTCACTTCAACAGGACATCAATAACAATTCAACTTATTTTATCACCAGTATACAGGATATTACTGTGCGTAAAAGAGCGGAAGACAGTCTACGCAAGTTTAAAATGGGTATTGAAAATTCGGCAGATGCCATCTTTATTACGGAAAAGGATGGGACAATCGAATATATTAACCAGGCTTTTGAAGAAATTTACGGATACCCTTCTTCTGAAGTAATTGGACAAACTCCCCGAATCCTCAAGTCCTGCTTGTATTCGTTGTCCTATTACGAACAAGTTTGGAATACGCTCCTGTCCAAAAGGCCCGTTAGAGATGAAATTCAAAACAAAGCCAAAGATGGCCGTTTAATTTCAGTGGGAACAAGCAACAATCCCATCGTCGATGATCAGGGCGAAATCATTGGATTCATTTCAATCAACCGGGATATCACCGAACGCAAAAAGGCGGAATTGGCTTTAATGGAGAGCGAGGGCAAATTCAGAAGCTTGACCCAGTCAACCCCCATGGCCATCTGTATTTATCAGGGCGATAATTTCGTATACACCAATTCTGCCGGTGAAACACTAACGGGCTATTCAGCAGAAGAAATCTACCGAATGAAATATTGGGAAATCGCTGATCCTGCCTATCAGTTAAAGATCAAAGCCATGGGAGAAAAGAGACTCAAAGGAACCGCACCGGAAGGTTCGTATGAGTTTCAGATTGTCACCAAAGAGGGCTTTTTAAAATGGGTGTACCTCACCGGAAGCACCATTATTTTTCAGGGTAAACCGGCCGGCATATTATCAATTGTAGATATTACCGAACGCAAAGAGGCCGAGCAAACGCTCCTCGAAGCAGAGGAAATGATGGAGGCTTTTTTCGATCAATCGCTCGATGGGTTCTTCTTCATGATGTTGGACGAACCTATTGAATGGAGCGGGTTGACCGATAAGGAACAGCTGTTGGACTATGCGTTTTCCCATCAACGGATTACCAGGATCAATCAAGCCATGGTAGATCAGTATGGAGCAACCATGGATCAATATATCGGGTTAACGCCCAATGATATGTTTGCCCACGACATCACCTATGGCAAACGCCAATGGCATAAACTTTTTGACAATGGCAAGCTGCATGCTGAAACGGATGAACGAAAAAGAAACGGAGAACAGATCATTTTGGAAGTCGATTACACTTGTTTGTATGATTCTCAAAACCGGATAACAGGCCATTTCGGTATTCAGCGTGATATTACCCAGAACAAAATAGCGGTAGAAACGATCAAAAGTGAACGCAAGCTACTCAGGACACTGATCGATCATTTGCCCGATGCCATCTATGTCAAAGACAAGGAAGGGCGCAAAATGGTTTCCAACCGGTTCGATGTTGAAAATAGTGGTCTATACCATGAAGCCGAGGTGCTGGGGAAGACCGATCTGGAACTCTACGATGCCGAAATTGGCAGCAGGAGCTATCAAGACGATCTGAAAGTCATACAAACCGGGGAGGCCATCCTCAACCGCCATGAAGTATTTGAGGATAAAAATGGACTTCCACTCTGGTTATCCACCACCAAACTGCCCCTGTTTGATCAAAGGGGTAAGATCACCGGACTGGTTGGAATTGGCCGTGACATTACAGAACAGAAGAAATCCCAGGAAACCATTCAGAAGCTTTCTAAAAGCATCGAGCAAAGTCCATCGACAATAGTTATTACCGACACCAAGGGCAACATAGAATATGTAAATCCGAAATTTACCGAAATAACAGGTTATACGCTCAAAGAAGTGATGGGTAAAAATCCCCGGATATTGAAATCCGGAGAGATGGATGCCAATACCTATAAGGTTTTATGGGAAACCATTTCTTCGGGTGAGGTGTGGCGGGGTGAATTTCTAAACTGCAAAAAGAACGGCGAATTGTACTGGGAATGGTGTACAATGACCTCGCTCAAAAACGAAGAAGGAGTGATTACCAGTTATATTGCCATCAAGGAGGACATCAGTACACGCAAACAAATGGAAGCCGATTTAATCATTGCCAAAGAAAAGGCTGAAGAAAATGACCGGTTAAAATCAGCCTTCCTGGCCAATATGAGCCATGAAATCCGTACTCC
>DMFR01000358.1:3963-4346 GCA_003450125.1 Prolixibacteraceae bacterium
ATGAGCCATGAAATCCGTACTCCCTTAAACAGCATCATCGGCTTTTCTGAAATATTGTCAGACCCGGAATTCGAATCAGATCAAAGATACGAATTTGCGCAGATCATCACCAACTCGGGGAATAACCTGCTGGCCATTATCAGTGACATTATGGACATTTCAAAAATTGAAGCAGGCCAGGTAGTGGTAAGGAAAGCCAGCTTTCCTATTCAAAAGCTCATTCAGGACATCTATAATGAATACAACATTAAGGCCCTTACCAAAGGTCTGGATTTGAAGATTGTACCGTCATTAAAAGGGGAAGAATTATGGATTGATAGTGATCAGATTAAAATAAAGCAGGTATTGATCAACTTTGTGGGCAACGCGATCAAATTCACCGA
>DMFR01000116.1:0-447 GCA_003450125.1 Prolixibacteraceae bacterium
AACACAAATGAAGATGGAGAAATGGCTTCAACTCATACGCTCACTTCGAGTGAGCGTATGAGTCAACCAGACATTGACCTTTTGGTTTCCCGCATTGAAGCAGCCCATACGGATATTACGGGCAGTTATACCGATTGGCGCAACCTCGGCTTTGCATTGGCAGACGAATTTGGTGAAGGAGGTCGACATTACTATCACCATATCAGCCGGTTCTATTCCAAGTACTCCTATTCGGATTGCAACAGACAATACGACCAGTGCCTGAAGTCTCAGGGACATGGCATTACCATCAAGACGCTGTTTCACCTGGCAAAGCAGGCAGGAATTGACGTAACGGGAGCTGCGGTTTTTAACCGCATTTGTAACAAAGAACAAGAGACCGGAGACGGGAGAAATGAGAACAGAGAACGGGACATGGAGCAAGATGCGGTTAAAAACCGCAGCTCC
>DMFR01000116.1:602-1109 GCA_003450125.1 Prolixibacteraceae bacterium
TGCGGTTAAAAACCGCAGCTCCCTTCCTGACCTTCCTACCCTGCCGGCTTCTGTCTATGCGGCCCTGCCTGATTTTTTGCAGAAGGTCGTTGCCCGTTGCCGCACCAACGAGGAGCGTGATGTGATGCTTTTGGGGGCATTGGCAACCATCAGTTCCTGCCTTCCCAATGTCTTTGGTTTTTATGACGAGACCAGGGTTTTTCCCAACCTCTTTTTGTTCGTTACCGCACAGGCATCGGCAGGAAAAGGCCGGTTGATGTATTGCAAGCGGCTGGTCAACCCGGTCCACTGGGAACTGCGCAAACAGACCCAAGGAATGAAGGCGCAGTACGAAACTGAAATGCGGGAATACAACCTACTAAAAATGAAGGATTTTAGCCTTGAAAAGCCCGTCAAGCCTCCTGAGAAGATGCTTTTCATCCCGGCCAACAACTCCACAACCGGGGTATTCCAACTGCTCTCTGACAACGGGGGCAAGGGGCTAATCTTTGAAACTGAAGGGGATAC
>DMFR01000116.1:1282-1542 GCA_003450125.1 Prolixibacteraceae bacterium
ATCTTTGAAACTGAAGGGGATACGCTGGCACAGGCTTTTAAATCGGATTACGGCAATTACTCCGATGGGTTCCGCAAGGCATTTCACCATGAGACCATCTCCTATTACAGGCGCACAGACCGTGAATTCGTTGAAATTGATAACCCCTGTCTTTCAACGGTGCTTTCAAGCACCCCAAAGCAGGTGGCCATCCTGATCCCCAACGCCGAGAACGGGATGTTAAGCCGGTTTATCTTCTACCACATGAACATCAAGCCGGT
>DMFR01000116.1:1747-2017 GCA_003450125.1 Prolixibacteraceae bacterium
CATCAAGCCGGTTTGGAAAAATGTATTTTCAAGCCACAAAAACAAAGACCTTGATGTGTATTTCGACAACCTGGGGCAGGAGTTTTTTCCCCTCTACAAAGCCCTGGGTGAGAACCCCGCCATCGAGATTTGTCTGACCGAAGAGCAGCAAAATGAGTTTCATGCCTTCTTTACCCAGTTACAGGATAAATACTTGATGCTGCAAGGAATGGACTACATGGCCACCATCCGAAGGTTGGGTATCATCGCCTTCCGCATTGCCATGATATT
>DMFR01000116.1:2199-2757 GCA_003450125.1 Prolixibacteraceae bacterium
ACCACCCTGCGCATCCTTGAAACGGGTGATTTCTCCCAAGAACAGGTATGCCCGGATACAGATTTCCAGGCTGTCCTTTCAATGATAAAAGTATTGGTAAAACATTCCAGCCATGTGTTTTCAGAGTTGCCGGAGGAAATTAAATCGGCTAAACCGAAAGACCGCAAAGAGCAATTCCTGGACCAGCTGCCCGAGAAGTTTACCAGACCTGATTTTCTTGATTTGGCCAAAAGTTTATCGATCCCTCTAAGGACAGTGGAAAGATATATGACCATCTTCCTGGAAAAAGGGTTGGTGAGCAGAGATGTGCAAGGCACCTTTACCAATCTGACGCTGGGCGAGATAAAAAGCGATGAAGAATAAGGTTATTGATCCGTTTATTCTGCTGTCCATGCCAAAAATGCCAATCATGCCAAAAATGCCAAAGTGTAAAAACGACAAACAATACAAATGATCAATTTATAATTTCATTAAATACCACTGAATACAGGAAAGACTCATTTCATATCTATCTGAACCATCATTTAATACTGTATTTAACTATCATAGAGTTAGAGG
>DMFR01000116.1:2917-3098 GCA_003450125.1 Prolixibacteraceae bacterium
TTTAACTATCATAGAGTTAGAGGGGGATTGTATTGTTATTAAGTTAACAATGCGATCCCTTTTTAGTATATAAAACTCTCAAAAAGGGGTTTGGCAGTTTTGGCAGTTTTGGCATTATTGGCATGAGCTTAAATTGATAAGATTGATAACTTATTGCATTCAGATTCATTCTGTAAACGAT
>DMFR01000116.1:3336-3547 GCA_003450125.1 Prolixibacteraceae bacterium
TCTGTAAACGATGATCGAGGGAATCAAAAGGTAGTAAATAATAAATAATATTAAAAGCTGAAGAATGGATATTTATTTATATGTTTGAAACATATTATACCCATTAGAACAGTGGATATTCGCTTTCCATAAAAATTAAATAAGTTGTCATTAAGACACTAGGGATACTAAGTTGCTCCAACATTAAGCTTTGTATCTTTGAGTCTTTGGG
>DMFR01000116.1:3682-4833 GCA_003450125.1 Prolixibacteraceae bacterium
TTGTATCTTTGAGTCTTTGGGACAGAAAAAAATAATAAATACATGAAAAAAATAATCTTTTGGGTCATTAGTGGATTTTTGTTGTGTAATTGTCAGGCAAATAATAGTAATTCTAATCATTCAGGGGTCAATGGACAAGAAAAAACTGCATCCAACAAGCTGGTTGTACTTGCGCCTAAACTTACCAAATCAACAATCATCTATGAGATCAAGAAAGCCTGTGAACCGATTATAGACAGGATCGATTCTTCACTTTCAAAATTGAAAAAAGTAGAAAAAAAATTGACTATTTACGCAGTACCACATACTCCTGTGACTATCTGGTACTCAGAAATTGACCAGCCTGTAAAAATTGAATGTGCAGTTACAGATGATTCTGGGGTGTTTACCAATACGTTTAAATTCTACTTTCTGGATGGACACTTGTGGTATTCAGACCAAATATTTGCCCGCTACCTTTTTGATGTTGATAAGCTGCAATTTTGGATGGATGAAAATTGGAAAATTAATGATATTCCTACTGTAGATTTTAATAACCGGGAAGCTTCTATAAAAGGGATTATTGCTGAATTACTGAGCAAGTGACTACTGCTAAAGCAGAAATTGTCAGTTTCGGATTTGTGTAATACTGGATGGGGGACTTTACAGATATTGATCTAGCAATGATAAATATTCAGATAGTAGAATTGAACGGATAGAAGGTAATGCAGGAGACAATTAAGTATCAAAATTGCAATTAATTAGATTGAAGGAAAAAAATCAAATAGTTATCAAACAGATGAAAAGACAATATTTAAACACGATTTGCTTTCTATTTTTGATAGTAAGTTTTTGTTGTAACGGGCAGTATTCCCAATCCAGTTCAGAACAAAAAACATTAATAGATATTCAAAAATCTCACATTGACGATAATGTTGCAAACCAAGCCCAGTTTGACAGTTTAATGAAACGAGACCTTGAGAAATATTTTTCAGCAACATTTGGACCTGTATCAGTGAAATGGGAATTTTTAAGAAATGGAGCAACGCAAAGTGGAGTTGCATATCCTAAATATTATTTATGGACCAAAATTTATAATGGTGACAAATTACTAAATGAAGGCGCCGTTCGTGTTGCTGCTATTGAAAAAACAGGTTTTGGCATTACAGATT
>DMFR01000380.1 GCA_003450125.1 Prolixibacteraceae bacterium
TAAAGTGAACTAAAGTGCCTGTAGTACAGGCACTTTAGTTCACTTTAGGTACTTTAGGCACTTTAGGCACTTCTTATATCTTTTTAATGATGGCTGCCCAGCCGCCGCCCTTAGCCATGTCAATTTTAAGCTGGCTGGCTTTGGTAACTTGCTTTACAATCCGCTTATAATCGGCAGCGTATTTATCAGCATTCATACCATCCTGCATGATTTCAATTTCATAGTTCCCATCACCCAAAAATGAACAATCAATAGTAAGTGAACGTGAATCCCAGTCGGTTAATGCGCCTATATACCAGTCAGTGCCTTTTTGACGGGCTGTCACAATATAATCACCCACTTTGGCATCAAGCACTTTGGTGTTGTCCCAAACGGTAGGCATCTTGCAGATAAATGTGGTGCACTCCTGTTCTTTGTAATAATTCGAAGGACTGTCGTTGAGCATCTGAAGCGGGGCATCAAAACAAACATACATGGCTAGCTGATGACAGCGTGTTCCCTGGCTCATCGGATTCGAGTTACTGATGGCATAATCCACCGCCTGGGCATTGTGCATCGCTCCAGGGGTATAATCCATCGCCCCGGCCAGCATACGGGTAAAACAAAGTGTAACATCATGCTCGGGAGTGATATCTTTGCTCCACTTGCAATTTTCCATCCCCTTTACACCTTCATGACCAATAATATTTGGATAAGCCCTTGCCATTCCTGATGGCTTAAATGCGCCGTGGAAGTCGATCAGTAGCTGCCTGTCGGCACAAGCTTTTGCCGCCCTTTCATAGAAGTTGACCATATATTGTTCAGAACGGGCCATGAAATCAACTTTGATCCCCTTGGCTCCCCAGTTGGCATAAATGTCCAGAATACCATTCATGTCTGCATCAATCGGATTCCAAAGGCACCAAAGGATAAGACCGACGTTTTTTGACTTTCCATAGGCCATCAATTCCTTGATATCCAAATTCGGATTGGCTTCTTTGATGTTGGTAGTGCTTTTAGTCCAACCTTCATCCAAAATGATATAGGGAATATTGTTTTTTGAAGCAAAATCAATGTAATATTTGTACGTTTTTGTGTCAAGGCCAGATTTAAAATCAACACCATAAATGTTGTTGTCATTCCACCAGTCCCAAGCTACCAATCCGGGCTTAATCCAACTGGTTTCCTTCAGTTTATTTTCTCTTGAAAGAAGGAAAACCATCTGATTCTCCACCAATCGGGCATCTTCAGTACTGATCATGAATACCCGCCATGGAAAGGTGCGGGTTCCTGAAGTCTTGGCAATGTAATCAGCTTCCTGGATGTTCTGAATCTCACGGTCGCCTTTGGGATCTGATTTCAGAATCACCTTTGGGTATTTACTTTTGAAGGCATTCTTTCCCGTTGCCTCCATAAACAAGCAAGGGTAATCAAACAAATCAGCTTCCGTGATGCCAATTTTAATGTTGTTGTCCGCTTTTACCAATGTAGGCAGCGAGGCGAACCGTCCCGCATTGAGGGAACTTATCTTTTGATCCAGGTAAAGACGTTCGTAATGCGAGTAAAGGGTAGTTTCTTCGGGAAATAAAACAGAATAATCACCACTGAAATTCAGTCCCACTTCTTCATTTTTGACCGTGATTTCCTCTTTCATGCTGGTCTCAAACCGATATGCAATACCATTGTCAAACAAGCGAAAACTAAGGGTATAATTGGGCTTAAATGCCAGGTTCAGCTGGTTGTAATTGTTGCTGATGGTCTTTGATTTAATGGCAACAACGGGTTCAACCACCTCATTGACGGTCGTTGTTTTAGCCGATACCACTTTTGGATTTACTCCCAACACCGAACTGCCCAAATCAACACTTAAAGTATTGTTGGTAAAAATGGGATGATTGTCAACAGTAGCCGACCAGTTGATTTGGGCGCCCACCGCTACAGTTACCTGTATCTTCCCATTGGGCGATTTGATGGAATAGTCTTTTGCAAAACCATTTAGACTCAAGGCGATCAATAAAATTAAAAAGGTTCTTTTCATGTTTAGTATAGTTAGTTTATTTAGATCAAAGATAATCATTATAAAGTGCCTAGAGTATTTAAAGTGAACTAGAGTACTTAAAGTTCTAAGTGCCTTAAGTACTTCAGGCACTCTAAGTACTCTAGTTCACTTTAGGCACTTTAAGTACTTTAAAATAATCCGCATCCTTCAAAACAGGAAAGGTGATTTTGAATTTCTCCAGTTCTGAATAAGACATTTCAGCCTCTACCATCCCTTCCATGCCTCCATTTGTAGTAGCAACGCTCTTGCCCTTGGCATTAATGACTTGTGAATAGCCTGAATACTGAATCTTTTGACCGTCCACCCCTACCCGATTTACTCCAGCCACATACGATTGGTTTTCAATCGCCCTTGACTTGAGCAAAGTATTCCATACTTCATCACGGTTTCTGGGCCAGTTGGCTACATAAACCAGTAAATCATATTCATCGCAGTTGCGGCTCCAAACCGGAAATCGGATATCATAACAGATCAAGGGACAAATGCGCCATCCCTTATATTGAACGATCAATCGCTCAGTTCCTTGCTGAAAATGACTTTCTTCACCGCCCATAGTAAACAAATGGCGCTTGTTGTAAAAATGTACTTCTCCTGAAGGCTCAACAAATACCAGCCGGTTATAGTACTTTTCCTTTTCCTGGATGATCAAACTACCACAAAGGGCAAACTGCTTTTCCTTGCAATGTTTTTTCATCCATTGCACCGTTTCCCCCTCCATCGTTTCAGCCAGTTGAGCAACATTCATCGAAAAGCCGGTAGTAAACATCTCAGGCAGAAAAACGATATCGGTCAATAGGCTTACTTGTTGAAACCATTGATCCATCACATCCCTGTTGGCTTTTGGATTTTCCCAAACCAGGTCTGATTGAAAAAGGGCAATGTGTAAGATTTCCTGAGTCATAGGGTTTAAATATTTAAGGTACGGAGTATCAGCCTACAAATTGAGTTCCACATTTTAACTGATCTGATAGACCTTGAGATGCGTTGCCTGGCAATATGCTTTCAATAAACGAACCGCCCTCTCTAAAGCCTCTTCCAACCGATCGCTGCTTCCAAAATCAATGAGTATCATGAGAAAATGATCCGTTTCAAGGCTTACTTCTGTACGTTGTGAATCACTGGTAGGAGTTCCAAAGGCGCCAGCTTCATCCCTGAATACCGGCAAATTTTCAATGTTCAGTTCCCCCCTGCCAATGCCCGAATAGGGCTCTCCAGCAAGTCCAATCCCAAAACTGACCTTAC
>DMFR01000290.1:0-135 GCA_003450125.1 Prolixibacteraceae bacterium
ATCTGTGTAATCTGTGGTGAATCATTTTGTGACTTCGTGTCTTTGTAACTTTGTGTTAAAATTGTTTTTTTAAGACCCCTTCATAACGCACCACGTTAAAAAAACACAATTGGGCTGAATTTCAAAACCAAAGAT
>DMFR01000290.1:375-5148 GCA_003450125.1 Prolixibacteraceae bacterium
CTTTTGAATGTGTTCTCAGGTGCATTTTCCCAGAAGAAATACACTTTAAGGGGAACCATTACTGATGCTGAAAGCGGAGAGGACCTCGCCGGTGCAATCTTATCGGTGCAAAATACCAGTTACAAGGCCCTTTGTAATTCATACGGCTTTTATTCCATCACCCTTCCCGAGGGTAATTACACGATGGTGGTACAATTTGTGGGCTATGAAAAACAGGCGGCTGAGGTAAATCTACATTCCCTGCAGGTCATTAATTTTAAGATGAAAGCCATCAGGTACCAACTGGATTCCGTTGTTGTCAGGGGCGAACGGGCAGATCATAATGTCACTTCCATGTCCATGGGCAGTATAAAGATCAATCCCCGGCAGGTAGAAAACATTCCGGTTTTATTGGGAGAACGCGATTTGATTAAAACCCTCCAGTTGATGCCCGGTGTAAAGGCAGCAGGGGAGGGCAATACCGGTTTTTATGTGCGGGGAGGAGGATTGGATCAGAACCTGATTTTACTGGATGAAGCCCCCGTATACAATGCCTCCCATTTGCTTGGATTCTTCTCTGTATTCAATTCTGAAGCCATCCGGGATGCTGAATTGCTCAAGGGGTCTATCCCTGCAGAGTACGGAGGACGCGCCTCGTCGGTGCTTGATGTAAGGATGAAAGAGGGGAACATGAAGGATTACCAAACAACGGGCAATGTGGGATTAATTTCTTCAAACCTGAGTTTTGAAGGTCCTTTGAAAGAGGATGTCAGTTCGTTTATTGTCAGTGCGCGCCGCACCTATGCTGATTTATTTCTCAAATTTGCACCCGATAAGGATTTACGACAAACTCAACTTTATTTCTATGATCTGAACCTGAAGCTCAACTATAAACTCAATGAAACCAACCGGCTTTTTATTTCAGGCTACCTGGGCCGGGATAAGTTTAAAATGCAGGACCAGTATGGATTTGATGGGGGAAGCAAAACGGCCACCATACGCCTTAACCATACCTTCAGTGAAAAGATGTTTTCGAACAGTTCGCTTATTTTCAGCAAATATTCCTACCAAATAGATATTGCCGGGAACAATGATGTTTTGCTGGGTTCCGAAATCAGGGATTTTAACTTCAAGCAAGACTTTAGCTGGTATCTGAATGCCAGAAATACGCTGAAATTCGGAGCCAATATCATTGACCATACCACCGTTCCCGGTGAAGTTCAAGCAGCCCCGGGGAGCGTCTATCAAACCCTGGCTGTAAGGCCGCGAAGGGCCATTGAAAGCGCCTTTTATATTTCCAACAATCAGCAGGTATCCAACCATTTGAAGATCTATTATGGCCTTCGGCTGGCCTTGTTTTCGAATATTGGGCCCGGTGATTTCTACCGTTTCGATGATCAGGGCAATTTGATAGAAACAATTAGTTACGATCATTTTAAATGGGTGAAGACCCAAGGTGGCCCAGAACCCAGGCTGGCCTTCAATTACCAGTTAGGGACCCAGGATGCGCTGAAAGCTTCCTATAACCGCATCTACCAGTTCATCCATTTGCTGTCCAACACCACCTCCACGACACCCACTGATGTATGGCTTCCCAGCAGTGACAACGTCAAACCACAGATTTGCGATCAATGGTCGCTGGGTTATTTCAGGAACAGCAAAAGGAACATGTTCGAATCTTCCGTTGAGGTGTATTACAAAAACTTGCAACACCAGATTGATTACCGCAATGGAGCTGAACTTGTTTTCAATTCAACCGTAGAAGCGGATTTGATCTTTGGGCGTGGATGGGCCTATGGAGCTGAATTTTTGATCAAGAAAAACGAGGGAAGGCTGACCGGCTGGCTGGGCTATACATGGTCTAAAACACTGCGGCAGTTTGATCTGGTCGACAATGGCGAAACGTTTCCAGCCCGCCAGGACAGGCGTCATGACATTTCTGTGGTTGGGATGTACGACTTGGGTCGTAAGCTGAAGTTATCGGCCACATGGGTGTATAATACCGGAAATGCTGTAACTTTCCCGGCTGGTAAATATGTGGTAGATGGAGTCATCGTACCCTATTATACAAAGCGAAACGGGTATCGGATGCCCGATTACCACCGGCTTGATTTGGGAGTAACGTGGATCAGGAAACAAACAGCCCGATTTGAATCGAGCTGGAACTTTTCGGTTTACAATGCCTATGGTAGGGAAAATGCCTATTTCATCTCTTTCAGACAAAATAAGGATAATCCTGATCAGACAGAAGCGGTGCAGATTTCGCTCTTTAAGATAATTCCTTCAGTGAGTTATAAATTTAAATTCTAACAAATTGCTGAAACGACTGATATACCTGCCAGGAATGCTTTTCATTCTATTTGCTCTTTCGTCCTGCGAAAAAGTAATAGAAATTGATTTGAACAACTCCAAGGAGGCCCTTGTAATCGAAGCCACCATGAGTAATAACAAGCTGCCATTTAAAGTGCTGGTTTCAAAAACAACTCCCTATTTTGGAACCAAGAAAAGCAACCCTGTATCGGGGGCCAAAGTAAGCGCAAGGTCAGAACATGGGAAGGTAAAGTATTTTGCGGAAATATCACCCGGGGTATATGAGTTGCCCAAGGTCGTTGCCTTGCCGGGCTATTGGTATATTATTGATGTTGAATACAATGGTGTTACCTATAGTGCACGGTCATTTATGAATCAAACGGTCCCCATTGCAGAGGTGGGCCTGGTTTATTTCAACGGATATGGGGTTTTTGACAGTGGATATAAACTCAATACGTATATTGTTGATCCTGAGAATACGGAGAATTATTATCGGATTAAGTATTTTATAAACGGGAAAGCCAATACCGACCCGGGAGGAACAACTGTTTATTCCGATCAGCTTTTTAACGGAAAGGACATCGGTTTAACGCAACGATCAACCGTTTTCAAGGAAACTGATACAGTGACCATTGAATTGCAGTCGATTGATAAAGCAGCTTATGATTATTTTTCCACCCTGGAGAACATTTCAGGCAATGATTTCCAACAATCAGCTGCCCCTGCCAACCCAATCAACAATTTCAACAATGGGGCACTGGGTTATTTTTCAGCATATACATCAGACACCAAACAAGTGATTATCAAAGATCTAATAGAACAGTAAAATATATGGATATGGAAATAGTTGTACTGGATGGATTTGCCCTAAACCCGGGCGATTTGTCCTGGGAAGGGTTGGAACTTTTGGGAGAATGCAAGGTCTATGACCGCACAAGACCAGCCGACGTATTGAGCAGGATTAAAAGTGCTTCAGTAGTCATCACCAACAAGGTAGTTCTGGATGAACGGTTGATCGAACAGCTTCCGGCCCTGCGATACATCGGAGTAACGGCAACAGGATATAACGTGGTGGATGTTAAGGCTGCGAGCCGCAAGGGGATAGTGGTTACCAACATTCCGGCATACAGTACCGATTCAGTTGCCCAGCTTGTTTTCTCTCACATTCTGAATGTAGCAAACCGTGTAGAGCTTCATGCCAACTCGGTTAAGTCGGGACAATGGACCTATAGTCCTGATTTTGCCTACTGGAAGAGCCCTCAAATGGAGCTTGCAGGAAAAACATTGGGTATTATTGGCTTTGGCCGTATAGGTCGGAAAGTGGCTCAAATTGGACTGGCTTTTGGAATGAGAGTAATCTTTCATAACCGTTCTAAAGTTTCTGATGCACCGTTGGAGGTGAGCCAATTCCCCTTGGAAGAGGTCTTTGCCCAAAGTGATGTAATTAGTCTCAATTGTCCTCTTTCAGATGAAAACAGCGGGTTTGTCAATCAGCCGTTGTTGCTGACCATGAAACCCTCAGCCATCCTGATCAACACGGGCAGGGGAGGACTGGTCAATGAAGCAGACCTGGCAGCAGCCCTGAATGCCGGAACCATTGCCGCCACGGGGTTGGATGTATTGTCAACAGAACCGCCCCAGCCTGATAATCCATTGCTTACAGCCAACAACTGTTATATCACCCCGCACATTGCATGGGCTACACTTGAAGCCCGTCATCGATTGATGAATATTACAGTTGAGAACCTAAAGTGTTTTATTTCAGGCAAAGCTCAGAATGTGGTGAAATAGTCATGGATCAGAAAAACCCTTAGGCTTGTATATTTGTTATGTGTGCTGAAAAAGAGATTCTTAATATCATTTAGGAGCCATGAAAACAAAGATTGCAATTGTAGCAGGAATAATCTTTCTACTTATCAGTGGATTTCAGCCAAGCGACCGCAAAGAAAGGAAGCTGCAAAAAGAAAAGGATATGATCCAGTTGATCGATTCAGGCCATTTCCGCTTTGTAGCCACTTCTGCCAGATCAAACCTGGGAAACTTCAATAACCTGGGTGTCAGTTATGACCTGGTTTTTGACAGTTTGAGATTTAAAGCCTATTTGCCTTACTATGGAAGGGCCTATTCTGTTCCCTATGGAGGTGAAGGCGGTGTGAAATTTGACTTGAAGGCCAAAAAGATAGAGAAGAAATGGAATAAGAGGAAAAAAATGTTCACCATTGCAACTGAAGTAAGCGACCAGAATGATTCCTATTCCATTTTCCTCACTGCAAGTCCAAGTGGATATGCTGATTTGAAGATCAACTTTAGGAACCGGCAAATGATTAGTTATTATGGGAACATTGAAAGTACTAAATAGAGCCGTTTGGGTAGGTGAAAAATAAAAAGACCAGGGAATCTGGTCTTTTTATTTTTTATTCATAAATGTCGGCCCCTCGGGAGACATTTATTTCATTAAATATATTATTTACACATAGTCAAGGT
>DMFR01000291.1 GCA_003450125.1 Prolixibacteraceae bacterium
TTCTGACTTCTGACTTCTGTCTTCTGACTTCTGACTTCCAGCTTCCAGCTTCCAGCTTCCAGCTATCTGCTGTTAACGTTTCCCCCCGTAGAACTGTCAATTTCAGTTGAAGCCGGTTCTCCATAATAAACAACGTTCCCTCCGCTGGAAGCTTCCGCCTCCAATTGATCAGCCACTGACGCCGATACGTTGGCGCCTCCCGACGCCCGCATCTTACAGCGGTCCACTTTCAATTCCTTCCCTTTTAGATTGGCTCCTATCGAGCCTTTCAATTCGGCTGTCTTTGCCATCCCCGACAAGATGATATTTGACCCTGAAGAGCAGTCGGCTTTCAGCAATTGGGCATTGACATCCATGGTAATGTTGGCCCCTGAGTTGGCTGATAATTCCAGCTCTTCCGACTTCACCTGGTTCTGTGAATATACATTCGACCCCGTGTTGACTTTGACGCCCGTCAGCTTTTCCAAAGTGACCATCACCTTCTTTTCTTCTGCCCTTCGAATATTGCCATTGCAAGACACCTTCAGCACTCCCCCTTCAACTTTCGTCTCAATCCATTCATGTAAATTGTTGTCTGCTATTACCACCACTTTTGCAGGACTTCCCTGGGTGATGTACACATTCATTCCCCGGCTCACCTTGATCTGGTCAAAGTCCTTCAAATGCCTCACTTCTTCAGTTACTTTCCCATTTCCCTTTACCGAAGGCCCCATCATCCAACAGGAGGAAAACAACAAGCCAATGGACACAATGATTCCGTAAATGAGAAGTTGTTTTGATTTCATAGTCTGGTGTTTTATTAATTGAATAGACGCTGTTTTTTTTATTCTGTTACTAAATTGAGGAACTCTGATGGACAAAAAATCATTTTTTCGTTGAATGAATGCTTTTTGTCGGTGAGTATAATAATTGATGGATTGTTTGGAATTTCTACTAAATGCACTTTCTGTATTTAACGCAATCATTTTCATTGGTTTATTTTATTTATGCCACTAAGGCTCTAAGACACTAAGCTTCACAAAAGATGTCTTCTTTCGTGTAACCTGGAAGCTTAGAGTCTTAGTGGCAATTTTATTTTTCAATCATTCTCCAATATGTCAAAATATGATTGACAAGAACTTTTCAGGTGGTTTTTTAGGGGTAAATGGAGGGTTCAATTTAGGTAGTTATTCGAAGGTAGTTCGAAGGTAGTTCGAAGATGCTTCGAGTATATTCGAAGAATCATCGAATAACCTTCGAATAGCCAATGAATAACTTTCGAATAACCATATGCCATGACCTATCGCTAATATATCCACAACCAAGACAATAGACAGATGTAATATCAATCACATAACAATGCGTAGACAGCATTACCTGATAGATAATACCACCCATTCTACAAAAGGATTGCAGGAGGATAAAAGAATTCGGGTTGGCTTAATGTTTCAATGTAGAGAGCAGGAAGTCCTGGTTAAGAAGCAGGTAAAATCCATAACTGTAGGAAAAATCACCGGTGGGCACATCGATGAAACCTTCGAGTTTAAAGGCTACCCGGGCATCTTTTGCAATGGATTTCTGCCATAAGTATTTGGCGGTGACTACCGATCGGTCGGTTTGGGTAAATGTAGGATCGCTGTCAGAAATGGATTGATAGAGTAAGCGGCCTTTGGGGGCGATAAACTGATAGGCATTCCAGTAGGAAAGGGAAATCAGGGAATGGCGCATCTGAGCGCTAGCTTCCAACAGATAGGCGTGACCTTTTCCGAAAGGCAGGGTATTGGATTCCTGGGTGATGGCTTTGTAGCCCAGCCAATAGCCGTTCAGGTTGATGCTTTTGAGCCTGTCGCCGCCGGTATTCAGGGCCAATTCCCAACCTGCAGCAATATTGGCATGGGTTTGGACCCGCGGACGGGAAGGGCCGTAATTAATTTCTCCGCCTTGGTGATAAAACAAAAGCTGGACAGGAAGTTTTACGGATACCGCAGAATGACGGTAAGCTGTTAAATCGCCAGTCAGGCCGGCGGTAAAATGCTCCTGGAACGGATCGTTCCTTTGCAGAAACTGTTCCCAGCTGACCCATGTCTGTGCGTTGAGCCTGTTGGATGAATAAAGAAACTGCAGGCCTGATTCGGGTCGGTCGGTATAGATCCGTTCGGGTTCCCAAAGCTGATCCAAAAGACCATGCTCATTGTTTTGGTCCAGGTTACCTGTTACCACTGAAAACTGATCAGAGAAGCGGTACCGGGCAGAGAACCAGGGCACTAAATTGACCGGTTTATCCAAGCCGCTATATTTTACAAGGTGTCCGCCCACTTCAATATATAAGTCATCGGTGGGCGAATAAGTCAATTTGGGGCGAAACAATGCTCCAGGCAAGGTATAGCCATCGACAAAATTGCCCAGGTATTCATTGTTCTGGAAAAATCCCATGCTTTCGAACCGAATAGTAAGTTCACCGGCTTTAACATCGGCAGGGTTCTTGTATAAGGAAGCAAATTGCTGAAAGTCCTGCCCGTGCAGGCTTCCTGCAAAAGCCACCAGTGTTAGGAGAACACCTGGAATTATTTTCTGCCATCTGTCCAATCGGTTCATGCGTATGGATTAAGAATGTTTCTTTGGAAGAATGAATCGGTCATACAAAAATAAGAGAACTACGGCACTTATTGCAATAGAACTGAAAATAATCCAGATGGATTGAGGGTGATAACTAACCCAAAGAAAGTCGGTTAACTGTTGTTGGGTATAGTTCATCTGGCGGGCAGCTTCCTTGAAATAGTCAGTTTTGGTAAAGGTATCGCCGATCTCAGGAATCTTTAGACCGCGTTTAGCCACTTCAGCCTTGAGCAAAAAGAGTTTGTCGGCTATCTTTTCGTAGGGAGCGCCAGAGAGAAATCCTGCAATCTGATGCCCCAGTGCAATGGGCAGAAAGGACGATCCCATGTACAGGGCTTTTTTATCCGCAGGAGCTATATTCCCTACATATTCAGTATATTTTGGAGAGCTGCCCATTTCACCCAAACTAAAAACCAACATTCCCAAAAGGACCACCCAGCCGCTTTGAAAGGCAAACATCAGACCAAGACCGGCAGCAAGGACGAAAATACCCCCCATCATGGCATTCAAAGGCCTGAAGCGCATCACAAAAGCGGAAACGGCAATCTGGAAAACAATGATGTAAAAGGAGTCCATACTGCTTATATTCAATGCTGAAATGGTTCCGGTATTGCCTCCCAGAAGGTTTGCCAAGCCCGGAAATATGGAATGAATATCCTGGTAAAGGGAGGCTGTGTTGACCCAGTCGTCAATAAAATTGGGAAATGTGTAATACAATTGGTTAAAGGCAGACCAGAAAATGGCCATGATCAGCAGGAACATGGTATAACGCCAGTTCACCAATGTGGTAAATATATTTTTAAAGGCTGTGGTAACAGAAGCCAATACCCCATCAGTCTGCTTTTCCCGATGCGGTTCTTTAAAGAATAACAGGGTAATGAGGAAATTAACGGCAATGGCGACAATTGAAAGTATAAATACAAAATTCCAACCTTTGCCCAAAACAATTCCGGCAACAGAAGGGCCTATCCAGCCCCCGATGTTAACCATCATATAAAAAATGCCAAACCCGATGGAGGACGTTTCTTCTGTGGTGGATTTGGAAATGGTAGCCGAGATGATGGGTTTAAAAAATGCCCCTCCCACGCATATCCAGATGAAGGACAGAAAGACCATGTTGAAACTATGGAATTGCTGGATCATGTAAAACCCGGACATGTAGATCGTAAAAGCGAGGAACAATACCCGTTTATACCCGATCCGATCAGCAATGGCGCCGGTAATGATGGGTAAAAAATAAAGCAGCATGGAACCTGTTCCCATGATAATTCCCTTTTGTTCGGGGGAGAAACCCATGGCACCGGTTTCTTTAGAACCCACCAGGAAAAGGCCAAAGCCCATGTAAAAGCCATACCAGGCGTAGCGTTCAAACAGCTCGATGATATTGGCTACCCAAAAGACAGAAGGGTATTTCTTAAAAATACTAAGTTTAGACATTGAACGGAACTTAAAGATATAATCGTGCAAAATAAGTAAAAAAAGGAGAGGCAAACCGGTTCGAGGCAAGAGAATGCAGTTTGGGTTGAAGCTTTGATAAAAATGCGGGCAAATTTATCTCCTTCAAGGGGGAAGGAACCAAAGTTTGCTGAGGAGAAAAATTATTCTTTGGGTTTATTTCCATAATTCATCAACTTATTATATCTTAGCATAATGTGACAAAAGGATAACTCAAGCTGGAGCAATGGGGAAGAAAATTACAGGTTATTTTAGCGTTTTTTAAGCTTTTAATAACAAATATAGTTGAACATCCGCTTTGATTAGACTGTTGTTATATTAAGAATAATTAACGCGATAGACTGAATTGCAAGCCAATAAAACAAAGCTTTTTACTATTTTTGTTGATCTGTAACAAAATGGAAGCCATGAAAGCAATTGAATTTAACCCTGGCAGTGATTGTCGGGGTTCGATGATCAATTATTCTGTCTTTAGTTCAGGAAATATTAATTAACAACTCATTAAAAATGAAGCTTTCAAAAACAAAAAAAGCAGTGATTGTCATTGTAGGGGTATGTTTTTTTGCCCTGAGCTTTTACAGCTTTAAGCAAGACGATAAGAATTTCCAGATAGCCAAGAACCTCGATATTTATTACACGCTTTTTCGTGAATTAAACTTGTTTTACGTCGATGATGTGAATCCGGACAAACTGGTAAAAACCAGTATTGATAAAATGCTTGAATCACTCGACCCGTACACCAATTATATTTCAGAAGATGATGTGGAAGATTTCAAGTTTATGACTACTGGCGAGTATGCAGGAATCGGCGCACTGATCAGTAAACAGAAAGGCAAAATTGTGATCGCTGAACCTTATGAAGGTTTCCCGGCACAGAAGAGTGGCGTAAAGGCCGGTGATATTTTACTTGAAGTAGGTGGCAAGTCGACTGAAAAGCTTTCTACCGAAGATGTGAGCAACCTTTTAAAAGGACCAGCGGGCAAACCGGTCGTGTTAAAAGTAGACCGCTATGGACAGAAAAAGCCCATGGACATTGAAATCATTCGTGAGAAGATACAGATTGACCCGGTGCCCTATTATGGGATGCTGGACAAGGAAACCGGATATATCCGATTGTCCAGTTTTACGGCTGATTGTACCGAGCGGGTAAAGATGGCCTTCCTGGACCTGAAAGAAAAGCAAGGGGCCAAAACCATGGTGCTTGATTTACGGTCAAATCCAGGAGGTCTATTGGTCGAGGCAGTGCGTATGTGCAACCTTTTTATTCCCAAAGGCAAGGAAATTGTCAGTACCCGTGGAAAAGTTAAACAATGGGACAAAGTCTACAAAGCTACCGAAAACCCACTTGACACGGTGATGCCCATCGCGGTACTGGTCAACCGGGGATCGGCTTCTGCTTCTGAAATTGTTGCCGGGGCCATCCAGGACCTGGATCGTGGAATGATCATCGGGACCCGTACATTCGGGAAAGGATTGGTACAGACTACGCGTGAATTAAGCTACAATGCCAAATTGAAAATCACCACCGCCAAGTATTACATTCCAAGCGGGCGCTGCATACAGGCCCTGGATTATACCCACCGAAACGAAGATGGGAGTGTGGGTGCGATTCCTGATTCCCTGATTTCAAAATATAACACCAGTAAAGGCCGAATCGTTTTTGATGGGGGAGGTGTTGCCCCGGATGTAGCGGTTGCCGATGAAACTTTGAGCAATTTGTCAGCCAATTTAATCACACAGTCCCTCATATTTGACTACGCTACCTATTTCAGCAATAAAACAGAAAAAGTGGCAAGTCCTGAAACCTTTACCGTTACTCCTGAAGTATACAGTGACTTCATACAATTTGTTAAGAAACAGGATTTTAAATACGAATCAAAAACAGAGGAAGAGTTGGATAAACTGACCGATGTTGCTAAAAAGGAGAAATATTACGATCTTTCCAAAGATGAATTTGAAGCCCTAAGGGCCAAAGTGGAGCATAACATTGACCAGGACCTTGATCATTTTAAAAAGGAAATATCGGAGTTGCTGGCCGATGAAATCGTTTCAAGGTATTATTATCAGAAAGGTGCCATTAAGGCTGCCTTGAGGGATGATCAGGATGTGGACAAGGCCCTGGAGATCCTCCATAAGCCTGAAGGATATGCAGCCATCTTCGATGCAGGACGAATTATCAAATCCAATTAAATAACAAAACCCGGACAGGAAACTGTGCCGGGTTTTATTTTTATATTAGAATAATAATTTACATTCCGAAGACCAGTGGATATTTGATGGCCAAAAAGATGGTAATCAGAACCAGGATGCCAATGCCGATAAAGAATAAGGTAACTCCAAGTTTGAACCTTTTTTTCGTTTTTACGATTTCAACAGCAGAATTGATCTTGTGGATTTTTTCTACCAGTTTCTGAAGGGCCATCTGATCTTTCACAATATAGTTGTATGCACCATATTTCATGCTGTTAATGGCAATATCAATATTGTCATTGCCAGATAAAAAGATAAACTCAACGTTAGGACAGATTTTTTTTGCTTTGATCAACACTTCAATGCCGGTCATCCCATCGAGAAGATAATCCTGGATGACGATGGCAGGGTTCTTATGCATGTTTTTAAGAACATCCTCACCTGACAGATAAGCTTCAACATTGGTGAATTTGTTGGTTTTCAGGTAGCTAACAACCAGTTTGTTGTAGATCTGGTTGTCCTCAACGACGAATATCAGCGGATTTTTTGTATTTTGCATGCTAGATTATATTGTTTTAATCATTTGTCCAGGTAAGGGTCTAAACTTAAGTCTATCCCAGCTTTTTTATCAATAACGAACAGTTTTATCGAGTAACCAAAATTAGAAAAAATAAATTGATATAATCAATAATTTTTATTACAAAACGCTTGTTTTGTGTTTTTGGTGTTTAGCCCCCTAATTATTTTGACGTGTTGAATATACCATATAAGCTCTTTCAAACTATTTATTCCCGATATTCAATAAAATATTAAAGTGAATGTAATTGTATGTTATTCATATATAGATTGTTGTGCGTATAATGAATTGTTTTGAATTGCTCTTGCCATGGGAGAGCCAGAATATTCAAAGCTAAATTATGGAAAGCGCCTTGATGGAAATCTTCCATTGTAGATTTGAAATAGAGGTCAAAAATTCTCTCATTTCAGGTTTCAGAATTGTATTTATTCACTCACTGGCCCATTACTGCCCGTTGTCAGATCAGTTAAGACTTCCTTTTTCTCCTCTCATCATGACAACTGGTACAACTAACCGAATGAATATTGTTAGGGCTTTTAGGATCAAAATAAGTGGTATTCATGGTTGTGACATCTAGTTTACAGTTGGAAATGGCCGGATGACAGTTTCTACATGAATTACGGGCATCATTCGAATGGGGAGAATGACAGGCCATACAGCTTAACCCTTCATGAACTCCTGTTGGCGTGCGGTCATCCTGAGAGCCGGTGGCATGTGCAAAGTTGGGTGAATGGCATTGAATGCAAAGCTGTTGGGCAGGATCATCTGAAACTTTCACAGGCTTGCCATCGTTGAACATTGCAATCTTCATCAATTTGTCGGCCCTTATATGACGATGGTTTGTACGAACGTACCAGGCAATTGAAGGATTACGGGTTGGCCTGGCGTAGGATATTTCCTTTGGAAGATCGAGCCTTGCAGTCCTTTCCAGTGGTGAATTCTCTGCATGAAACTGATGACAAGCCAGGCAGGGAATAGTCGGTTGAGCCACTTTGCTGAAATCGTTTAACTTCCATACTCCATCAGCTTCCAGAGGCTTCTGAACAAGGGTTTTGATATTACCATCATAAAACATCCCATGACAGCGTAAACAGGCCCAGTAGGGGGCTTCATCCATGTTGTGTTTCCCATTCATAAAGATATCGGAATAATTGGCTGAGTGGCCTCCTGACTTCCATTTGGCATATTCTGATTGATGGCATTTGGCGCATTTTTCCGAGATATCCAATACCTGCTTTTCCGTCATTTGAATGTCTTCATGATTCATCTCCTTTCCAAGGTGGGTAAAAACCATGTTTGCTTTTTCTTTCAGGCTGTGTACCCCATTGCTTAATGCCGATCCATGACATTCGGTACACCTCACATCACGGTGTGCAGAATGTTGCCATTCGTTCACCGAGGAACTGATCTCATGGCAGCTTGCACAGGTCTTTTGCGGATTGGAAGAATTCCAGGAAGAATATCCTCCGAATAAGAAAGCAAGTACAGCAAATGTACTAATCAATAGTATGGTAATTTTCTTAAAGTTCATATTCAAAATGTTTCAAAGTTCAAAGTTTAAGGTTTCAAGTTGATCTCCCTTTCTCACCGTCTCCATTCTCTTTTTCTCAGCTTCGGGCAAAGTTCTTAACAA
This sequence comes from Prolixibacteraceae bacterium, assembly GCA_003450125.1. Taxonomy (GTDB): domain Bacteria; phylum Bacteroidota; class Bacteroidia; order Bacteroidales; family Prolixibacteraceae; genus Aquipluma. The sequence continues at coordinate 8,451 of DMFR01000291.1, forward strand.
TGTGGTCCCCTACCCAAAAACCAAGCGACATGATGGTCAGTGCAGGATTAAAACCTCCACCATTTAGCATTATACTTCCATCGGCAATGAACAGATTGTCGATTTCATGAACCTGTCCATATTTGTTGACCACTGAGGTCTTTTTATCATTCCCCATACGGGCAGTACCGTTTTGATGTTGTCCTCCACTTGGGCCTCCTTGTCCACCGACATTTTGCCAGGTCTTATAGGCACCGGCTTCTTTTAAAATGGCTTCTGCCTTTGAAGATAAGAACTTACAGTGTTCATAGTCCAGTGGATGCCGATCGCCTGACAGGGCAGCCACAGGAATACCCCAGAAGTCTTTTACCTCAGAATCTACCCTCACCCTTGATTCAAACATGGGCAATTCCTGGATAGGTCCTACTACCTGGGCCGTGCGGTGATACATGTTTCGCTGAAACTCCTTGTGTTCCTTTCCCCAGCGTGCGGAGCCAGGAGGCCTTATTCCCGTATAGCCATAAGGCATACGGTTAAACTCGTTGGCCAGTAATCCTCCTCCGATAATCCCAGGGTTATGGTGATTGAAGTCGCACAAGGCCATCGTAGCTCCAGGACCTGAGAAATCGAGTATGTCGTAATCAAACAATCCGTATGCTCCTGTATAGGCATGCCCCATTAGATTGCGGCCTACCCAATCAGAATTGTTGCCCGCGCCATTGGGGAAAAGCTTTGATTTGGAATTGAGCAGCAAACGAGCCGTTTCTATAGCTGCCCCTGAAATTACAACCAGGTCGGCTGTCTGTATTTGTGGTTTGTTATTTTTATCGAAATATTTAACTCCGGTAGCCTTCCCTTTGTCGTCCACCATGATTTCTGCTACCATGCACCCGGTTCTCAGTTCACAATTTCCTGTTTTAATGGCAATAGGAATCACCGTATTCTGTGAGCCGTTCTTTGCATCAACAGGGCAGGCATAGCCACAACAGGTGCGGTTTCGGATACATCCTGCCCGGTTGTTGTAAGGAATTGAATTCCTTAACATGGGTATGGGAAAAGGATGCAATCCCAATCGTTTTGCAGCTTGATAAATAACCTTGGCTTCATTGTTGTATTCGAAAGCAGGCATAGGTTGTTTCTTGTTGCGTGGTGGTGCAAAAGGGTTTTGAGCATCGTCGCCTGATACCCCTACTTCCCATTCCGCTTTCTCATAGTAAGGTTCCAATTCCTCATAAGTGATGGGCCAATCTTCAAGCGTGGAGCCTTCTACTGCTCCATATACTGTTTTTAGTTTGAAGTCTTCCTGCATAAAACGCCAGGCCATAGCGCCATAACTTACCGTTCCGGAGCCTACACATGCTGCATTGTTGCTGTAATTACCTTTTATAGGAGTAACGATATGTTTGCCTCCTCCTTTATCGACATTTACCCGTGGATTTTTGATATGATCAGGGCCAAAGGGCGAACCCAGTACTTCAGTGCGCTGGGAAATCAATTCATCATTCGGATGCTCATCATAGTTGGGCCATTCGCCGCGTTCAAAGAGTACCACTGAAAAGCCATTTACCGCCAGTTCTTTGGCTACCATACCGCCACCTGCGCCAGCTCCTACTATAATTGCATTTACATGTTTACTTGCCATTGAATTTAAGTCAAAAGTTTAAACTTATTACCAACTACCGGGAAGCTTTATGGCCTCCAAAACCCAAACTACCCACCCCGATCAGAAATCCAAAGGCGTACCAGCCACCGTTGTTGTTGACCGCCCAAACGGCCACATGATCACTGAACAGACTTATCACAAATGAAACCGGTGCAATGATGCCATGCCACAACCCTCCAAAGAATCCATAGGTCTGTCCCGTCTGACAGGCTTCTACATGCTGAACTTCAGCACAGGAAGAAAGTATAACCAAGGCAAAAAGAACAAAAGCAAACAGGAATATGGTCTTTGTTTTCATTTTTAAATTAGGTTTTATCAGTCATTGGATTATTTATAAAACAATAAATTTTATTGTATCTGTTGTTGATTTAGTTTTTAGAACCATGAAATAAGTACCGGCTAACAGCGAATTCGGTAATCCATAATGAATTTGATTCCCGTTTATGGAAGAATATTTCCTGCTGTCGATCATCTTTCCGCTCAAATCAGTAAGGCATAAATCCATATCACTGTTGTTAATCCCTTCAATTGTAAGGGTTGAATGGCTTTTCAGCGGATTGGGAAATATTCTCAGCCCCTGTTTCTCTTCCTGGTTAATGCCGGTGTTACTATCAACTTTTCCATAAATCACCCCACGGCCTGTTGTACCGATGTAAACCGAAAACTCTTCCTCCAAATCCCCGCTCATATCGCTGCAGCTTCCGGGTACAGTGCCCGGCATTATATTGGTAGACCAGGTAAGTCCCATATCTGTTGAATAATAGACCCCGCTAACTCCTTTTACAATGGCATTTACAAACAGCGTCAGATTCGGTGAAGTGCCGATGGCTTTTCCAAATCCAAAGGATACGCATCCCGTAACTCCTGCAATCTTGGACCAGCTATCACCACCATTTGTACTGTAGAATAAATAGGAACCATTTCTGGTGCAAAATAGGAGATTGTTCTCTTTCCCTGGGATTGATTCAAGCTTTACCTGATAATAGCCGGGTAAGGCATTGGTAGATATTTTTGAAAAAGAAACGCCTCCATCCGTACTTCTGTAAAAATAGGTATTTGTATTGTCGTATGAAAAGTAATAGAAATTGGAACCGTTTACACGGTCTGAAACAAGGTACTTGCTTCCGGCATAAACCTGGGAACAAACATTGTCGCCTGCAGGAATGCCTGTACAGGCTGTCCAGGTGGATCCACTGTTTAAAGTATAATAAGGCATTACATTCAGTGAATTGGTAGTACAATTCAGGGGAGCCCATACCCATGCATTCTGATTGGTAGCCGATACAGCCACATTGCCCGATGCTGAACCTGTTGGTTTGGTGGCAAAATCCTTCCACACAGTCCCTCCATCGGTGGAATACTGTCCATATCCTGTAGGTTTTGTCCATTGCTGGTCATCGGCAACACGGACTACAAAATTGGGATTGCTGACACAATAGTCAATTGAATTACCTTGTCCGAATCCTGCACCTATTTTTTTAGTGGGTACCAACTCTAAATCTTTTATGGCAAAGCCCTGCTGATCCAGAACAGTCATCAATAGGGCATTGGGATTGGGTGAGGGTGGTACACATACCCTTACAACGCATAATTCTTCCAGGTTTTTCTCTATGACTGTATATACAGGATTGGTGGCTGTAATATCATTGGTAATAAAAACGCCCCCTCCAAAAGTAAACCATACTTTATTTGGACTCACCGGATCAAAGGCAATCCCTGCACAATAATCCCAGTTCAGGAAATTCTTGTCCCACCATGCAGGACAGTTAAAATTAGCCGCAGAACATGTCTTTTCTTTCCATGTTGCTCCTCCATCGGTTGAATAATGGATTCCCTTAATGTTCCCCCATCGCCATTGGATGGTCACTATTCGATTGGGGTCAGTGGGGCAAACATTGATTCCGCCAAAGCTCATTCCGTTGTTAATCGGTGGTGTAATATTTGTTCCCGTTCCTGAGGCTGTGAATTTGTATACCTTTCCATCCAACCCATCGCTCCAAGCTCGGGCATAAGTCACGTAGAGGTTTCCATCGGAGGAGATTGATCCATTTACCGGATTGTAAACCGTCGCATCAGGACCCCCTCCCATCAAAATAAAGCTTGTACCGCCATCCGTGGATTTATAGATACCGTTGCCACTGCCGCTAACGCCTACATACAATATAGATGAATTGGTTGTTGGACTTCCTGAATTCTGATCAAACACTACAAAGGCCTGACCTCCTGAACCCACCACTCCTATTGGAAGGACTGTTGGAACTATTCTAGTCCAATTAATGCCTGCGTTGATGCTTTTCCACAGCCCATTCTGCCGGGAAGCATAAAACATGACTGCTCCACCATTATTGGGATCAATTGTAAGACGTGGATCATCATTGCGCCAGGCATCATTGACGGCCACTGGTATGGTGAAATTGGTCAGTTGTTTCCATGAAGATCCCTTGTCTGAAGATTTATACAATTTACCGGTTGCAAAACCTGAATTGCTTCCTCCTATGACAATGAATACTTCATTCTCATTGCTCGGATTAAGTGCCAGGGCTTCTACCCCGTAATAGGGAATCTTGCCATCTGTAATTGGAATCCATGAACTGTTTACCCCATCCCAACGGTAAGCCCCTCCAACATCTGTCCTGATATAAGTGTCATGGCTGACAGGATGAATGGCAAGACCATCCACGTATCCGGTGCCTTGGGTATTTACATTTTTCCATGTATAACTT
>DMFR01000466.1 GCA_003450125.1 Prolixibacteraceae bacterium
ATCAAAAGGGTGAATGGCTGCGTTGTGATTTTGACAACAAGGCAGTGGCAAAGCCTGAAATAGGATTACTTAAACTGACCGATAAAGGCAATCCGGTGACTCCGCAATATTACCTGCACTATACCATTGGGTTTTTGAAAGATGGATTTTACCACAGCCTTGAATTCCCTGAAGGGGAAAAACTGACCAATCAGAAGAAGCCCATTGAACTTGAAGCAGGTCACTATGACCTGGTAACAGGAACGCGCCTTGAAGACGGATCAGTGCTGAGCCAAATGACCTTCTTCACCATTGACAAAGGAAAACTGACAACCCTACCCATTGAACTAAGAAAACAACCTGGAGAGATGCAGCCTTCTGGAAAATTGAATCTTGATTCGATGAATCTGGAGAAAGGAGGAAATGCAGTTAGCCTGTCGTCACTGGCTGTTGGAAATTATTCCGTTTTGGTCGTGTTTGATCCCGATAAGGAACCTTCAAAACATATCCTGAATGATCTGGGCCCGTATATCGATCAATTCAACCAATGGGGAGGACAATTTGTGTTTGCTATTCCAACAGGGAAAGAGGCACAGGCTGAAGTGTTGAAAACCTACCCGTTGCCGGCAAAGAAGCAAAGTGGAATTGATGCAAACAGTACGATCATCAATGCCATTTCAGCTGTCTATGGTGGGGGGCTGAAGGATAAACTACCCCTGGTGCTGTTTTATGACCAAACGGGTAATGTATATTTGTTCTCATCGGGGTATAAAATTGGCATGGGTGAGCAATTGCTGAAAGTCATTTCGGTAGTTGAAGCCAATCAGAAAATAAAAGCTTCGTGTGGCAAATAGAATTTAATTTCAATTAGCTTTTGCTCTTCAGCAATCCTCCGGAGGTCTTGGTTTCCCATTCCTGGCGATCAAACTCTTCGTTGATGCAGTAGTCGATGCGGTTGTCGGCAAAGCAGTCTTTCAGGATTTCAAGTATCCTGAAATTGATGATGATCTGTTCCGCTTTCTTATAAGGGATATGGGCAATACGGGCATATTTACCAACGGAAACCTTTTCATGGTTTTCAAGATAATCCAGCAGCACTTTCTCTGCCTCTGAATAATTGATCAGGATACCATCGGTACTTTTCTGGTTCTTCCACACTTCAAGCATCACTTTGTTGGCAAGGCGGTTTTCATCTGCTTTTCTGAAATAAGCCCACCATTTGCCATTCTCATCAACAGCATAATGAGGTTTATCGGCACTTGGTTCAATCTTTACTTCAAGGACTGTTTTCCCATCAACAAAATGTTGTCTGGTTGTAAAGGCGATCATGGGTTTTGAGTAGATCTTTGCTGCTGCTTCTACCATGTAGTATTCCTCTTCAGAGCGCACACCGGTAATGTTGCCATTGTCTTTTACACCAATAAGAAGGCGTCCTCCGTCTGTATTGGCAAAGGCAACCAGGGAACGGGCTATCTTTTTAGAGTCGCTGATGCAGTACTTAAAATCCTGCTGCTGATGCTCGCCCTGCTCTATGAGTCTTAACAGATAATTGCTCACGATCTCTGAGTTTAAAGTTCCAGGTTTAAAGTTCCAAGTTCCACCCTAACCATTGGAGCTTGAATTCTTTATTACTACAATTAATTGAGTTTAAAGTTCTAACCAACGAAAAGGTTTATGTTGCAACTAAGACAATAAGGACCTTAAACATCGATATGGAATAAAACCCTTACAATGTAGCCCAAACCAAAGGAAATGAGACCAACCACTGAACTGAGAATGACCATTTCAAGAAACCTTTTTCGGAAAGGCTGATCGTTGGCTACCGAAATATAATAGGTGAACAGAAATACCACCAATATGGAATCGAACAATGCTGCTATCAAAGCCACAAATGGGGAGGTGAAGATCAGGTATGGGGCCACCAGAAAGATCACTGCAATCACGTAGGCAATGCCTGTAAATACGGCAGATTTAATGGCCAGATCATGCTTGTCTTCAGCCCTGTTGGATAGATACTCTGAGGAAGACATGGAAAGGGCGCCTGCAATGCCTGTAATGATTCCAGCCAAGGCAACCAGCCGTGTATTTTGAAGTGCAAAGGTTAATCCGGCAAGGGTTCCAAGGATCTCCACCAAAGCATCGTTTAGTCCAAGAACAATAGAACCCATATATTTGAGGTGTTCTTCCTGGATCAAGCCCAGCAATTCCTTTTCATGTTGATTTTCATCTTCCGCTACCATCAATGCTTCGGGAACTTCAGTGGCAAAGAGACTGTAATTGGTTTGCGCTTTTTCTTCGCCCTTCTCCATTAACTTCAGGCCGAAGGTCAACCCAAAGATCTTGGAAATCCAGAAGTATTTATAGACTTCCCACCTGTTGGGTGAAACTTCCTTTTTGGTGTATGCTTCCCACAACTTGTAATGTTTTAACTCGTCGGAGGCAATCTGGTTCAATACTTTCTTGTTTTCCAGGTCGCGAGTTTGATGGGCCAGTTTGGTGTAAATATGATATTCTGTAATTTCAGCACGCTGTGCTGCAACTAACTGAATGTAGGTTTCAGGCGATATTGGTTTTTTTGTCATGGGGCAAGCTGCATTTCAATGATTAATTTTCATTCCTGCAAAGTACGAAAATCTTATATGCAGATGGCTTGCCAGTCCATTTTTTATTTAATTACTATCGTGAGTTCGAGCTAAGCATAAGCCAGGCAACTACTTTCATAAAACAGGTTATCATCCTGGCAATGGCACAAACTCTCCTGATATTTCCGACAATCCGACAATCCGACAACTGCCTATTTTATACTTCATGGGATAGTTTTATCTACCTGCTGAAGTATAAAATAGGCAGTTGT
>DMFR01000247.1:0-3450 GCA_003450125.1 Prolixibacteraceae bacterium
CACCGTCTTTTGCACTTGATCCGGATAAACCTAATATCTCATCTGAAGATATTACGACTTTTCTTGCAAATTTCAATGTTAATGGTGGCTGGGATTCAATCCGTCAGGTAAGTACAATTGTCAATGTCTCTTTGCCGAATCCAAGTGATATTTTTCGAAACGCCGCCCAGAGAAGGCATCGGGCTGCTCATAATACAGAAGCAGATTCTTTATTGACAGATTTAATTGACTATGTATCTCAAGCGAAAGTAATCGCTTTAGGCTTTGATCTATTATTGTCAAAGAGCTTAAAACATATACAAAATAATAATCAAGACTTTCTGAATTCAATTAGAAAGACAGAATTCAGTCAGCTAAAATTTAGGTTCATCGTTGAAGTAGGCAGTGTTTGGAAGGAATATAAGAATAATTTTAGTAATGTATATCGTAGTAGTGATTCATTTGATACACTATATAATGAGGCTATTCTTAGAGCAACTCATCAGGCAGAAATATTAGTTATAAAATCATCAGCGAATAAAATTTTAAATTGGCACATAACTGAATTGTAACAAATATCTTCATTCCCAAAAATTTAATTTTGAAGGATATAATGGAATATTTTTGAATAACGAATTCAAAAAAGGTTTTTGAAGAATAGTAATTACATTAATCAATCCAACCCTTTTGCCGTCCCCTAAACAAAAACCTCTGCAATCTTTAGATTTGCAGAGGTTTTTAGTTGTAGTATGTTGTCCTGTCAGGTCTCGAACCTGAACTCTTCTGATCCAGAATCAGACGTGTTGCCAATTACACCACAGGACAATTTTCAATACTTGCTACCAGGGGAATTTGCCGGAACAAATTGTTGGTAAATGTTGACCTGCCAAGGCTCGAACTTGGACTCTACTGAACCAAAATCAGTTGTGTTGCCAATTACACCACAGGTCAATCCTTCGTGTCTTTTCTTTAAAGACGGTGCAAAAATATAAAAATTATTTTTTCAACATCTGTTTTGAAGGTAATATTTCAATTTATCCTGCATTGTTTATTTTTACTCCTTCGCAGGGAAATATGTTTCAGTCTTTTACCCTTTAACTTTCAGGAACTTGTCGTTGATGGGCTGGTAATAACTGATTGTTAAGATTACAGTCCATCGGTTTGAAGAAATATCATTTGTGGGACAAGTCATGTACTTTTGCTGATTCGTAAGCGATAGTATTGAACAGGATGATTGACTCATCTTAAGATTGTAAGTCTCAAAATACAAGTAGAACAACCATGAAGGAATTTTTTCAGGAGAACAAGAAGATTGCAAAGATCATTACAGAAGTGGCAGGTCTGGCCAATTACCTATGGCAAAAAGGCTGGGCAGAGCGTAACGCCGGTAATATTTCAGTGAACCTTTCAGAAATAATGACCGAGGATGAGTTTGAACTGGATCATTACCCCATGTTTCAACTCGAACGCAGTTATGATGCCTTGGCAAACCTTTACTTTTTTGTAACAGGAACAGGCAAACGCATGAGGGATCTTGCCATCAGCCCAATGAAAAATGCCTGCATCATCAAGATGAATAAAAAGGGGAATGCCTACCACATCATCACCATGAAAAAGAGGAACCTCTATAATTTCAGGCCCACTTCAGAATTGCCTACCCATCTGGCGGTTCACAATTTACTGGTAAGCACCGGCTCGAAGAGCAAGGCAGTTGTTCACACCCATCCCAACGAATTGGTAGCTATGACCCAGATACCCAGGTTTCAAACTGCCCAGATGCTGAACAAGACCCTTTGGGGAATGCACCCTGAAGCCTTTGTGTTTGTTCCTAGGGGAGTATTTATGGTTCCCTACATTCTGCCCGGAAGCCACCAGATAGCCGATGCGACAATTGAAGGTTTTAAACAAGGACATGAGGTGGTGATCTGGGAAAAACATGGTGCATTTGCCATCGGGGAAACGGTTTCTGATGCTTTTGACATGATTGATATCCTTTCAAAGTCAGCACAGATATGGTTTATGGCCATGCAGTCGGGTAATGAACCGGAAGGGCTGAACGATGAACAACTGGCCGAATTAAAGGAAGCGTTCCTTAAAAACTAACAATCTGCTGGTGTCTTCTGAATTATTGTTATTTTTAGCACGAAAAATAAAATTTGCCACCAAGCCACTAATACACAAAGTTACACCAAGGATATTGTCTTAGTGAAGCTTAGTATCCTAGTGTCATTGGGGCTGAAAAAAATATTAACAGATGAAGATACATTTATTGTTGGTCGTTTTTCTTGCAGCAGGATCGCTGTGTGCTCAAAACCTTTCGAAAGGGGAGTTGGAACAGATACAGTCAAGTTTCAAAAAGGATGCTTACGCGAAAGCAATGCAGAATGCGCTTTCAGCGAATGATATCACCCAATTGGCATGGAATCACGAAAATGTAGGGACAACCGATCAGTTGTTTACCTACAAGGTTGATGTTTCAGGAATCACCGATCAGAAGAAATCAGGACGTTGCTGGATGTTCTCATCACTCAACCTATTCAGGCCTATGGTGATGAAGGAGTTCAATCTGGCTGAGTTTGAGTTCTCAGAGAACTACCTTTATTTCTGGGACCTGATGGAAAAGTCGAATCTCTTCCTGAACAACATGGTCCAATCGGCACAAGTTCCGATTGAAGATCAGAAGGTAAAATGGTACCTGCACTCTCCGGTGGATGATGGGGGACAGTGGATCAACTTTGTGAACCTGGTTAAGAAATACGGTATGGTCCCCAAGGAAGCAATGGGAGAAACCAATTCAAGTGAAAATACCACGTGGATGGTGAAGATGATCAATACCAAACTGCGAGAAGATGCACTTGAACTTAGGGCATTGGTTACCGCCAAAGCTGATCAGAAAAAAGTGGATGCACTTAAGGTGGAAATGCTCTCAGAGGTATACCGGATGTTGGCCCTCAATCTTGGTGAGCCGCCAATACAATTTCAATGGAGATTCAAAAACAAGGACAAGAAGATCAGCGAAGCCAAGACCTATACCCCTGTAAGTTTCAAAACTGAAATCTTTGGAGATATCAACCTGGATGACTATGTGATGATTATGAACGATCCTTCGCGTCCTTTCTGGAAACATTACGAAGTAGAGAATTACCGCAATATGGCTGAAGGGGTCAACTGGAATTACGTGAACCTTCCCAATGATGTAATCAAGGAATTTTGCATTGCTTCGATCAAGAACAATGAGGCACTTTATGCCTCGTGTGATGTTGCTAAACAACTGCGCCGCGAAGTAGGTATCCTGGATGTAGATAATTTCGATTTTGAGTCAGTTTATGGGGTGAAATTTGGAATGAATAAGGCTCAGCGCATCCAAACAGGGGAAAGTGGTTCGAGTCATGGAATGGCTTTAATTGCCGTTGATTTGGACAATCAACAAAAGCCAGTTAAATGGCAGTTCGAGAACAGCTGGGGACCAAC
>DMFR01000247.1:3479-8590 GCA_003450125.1 Prolixibacteraceae bacterium
TCCAACCGCAGGAGAAAAAGGGTACCTTACTTTTACCGATGCCTGGTTCAATGAATACTTATTCCGTTTTGTGATCAACAAGAAATACCTCAACGAAAAAGTAATGGAAGTCTATGGGCAGAAAGCAGAAATGCTTCCACCCTGGGACCCGATGTTTTAAGGTACTCATCAGATGACTCCAAGTCATCTGATGAGTAAAATCAAATTCAAACATTTTATAGATTCAGTATGAAGACTATTAAAATATTTAGCTTTATCTTTTATACAGCAATGTTAGTTTTAGTTCTATGTTTGATCTTGAATGTTACGATTAAATATTCAACCCAAATATTATCTTTTCTCTTAGTCATATCATCAGTTCTTTTCTTTTTGGAAGCATATTATTCAAAGAGAAGTCGAATTCAAAGAGAAGCAGAAATTAATTGAATAACATTTGTATTTTACTGATGCGATGACTTCGAGACAACGGATTAGTAATTCAAATAAATTATAAAAAACATATACCCATGCAGCAGAACTTTTTTGTCAAATCACACGGGCTCGGAAACGATTATTTTGTGCTTGATCAGGATAATATGACTTTTCAACTGACTGAAAAGAACATCCAGCTGTTGTGCGATGTCCATTACGGAATTGGTTCAGATGGCATCTTGCTGAAAGTGCCTTCTGCGAAAGCTGATTTTGGATTGAAGATTTACAACCCAGATGGTTCGGAAGCTGAAAAGAGTGGTAACGGCCTACGAATATTTGCCAAATACCTGTATGATTATGGATTCACTACAGGAAAAATATTTACCATTGAAACCCTGGGTGGGACTGTGACAGCTGAAGTTTCGAAAGAAACCAACGGTAAAGCCAACCGGATAAAAGTGGATATGGGAAAGGCAATCTTCAATTCACGCCTTATTCCTGTGATTTGTGACGAACCTGAATGCTTGGATCATCCGATCAACATCATTGATGAAGCTTATCTGATCAATTGTGTTTCTGTTGGAAATCCACATTGTATGATCCTGCGCGATCAACTGGTCAAGGCAGAAATCCTGAAACATGGCTCCGACATCGAGAATCATCCCATGTTTCCCAATCGTATCAATGTTCAGTTTGCAAAAGTCATCTCCCGCAATGAAGTTGAAATCCTTATCTGGGAGCGGGGAGCAGGTTATACCCTGGCCTCGGGAAGCTCTTCATGTGCAGTGGCTGCATTGATGGTCAAGAAAGGCCTTACTGACCGTAAATTGACAATAAAGATGCCAGGAGGAGTTTTGCAGCTGGAGATCGATGAGGCCTGGAACATACGCATGGAAGGCGAAGTAAAAGAAATCGCATCAGGCTATTTGAGCGATCAGCTGATTGCTGATGTACTTTGCTTATAAAAAATCAATAAATTTGCAGCCCAATATATTTAAACCATTGAGATGACAAAACAAATTCCCTTTTCGAAGAAACAAATCGAAAAAATCATAGAACAGACCCCCACACCTTTCCATATATACGATGAAAAAGGCATCCGTGAATATGCACGGAAATTCAACCGTACCTTTTCATGGAATCCGGGATTTAAGGAATTCTATGCCATCAAATCGGCACCTAACCCTTACCTGATGAAGATTATGCGGGAAGAAGGCTTTGGAATCGACTGCAGTTCAATGGCAGAACTTGAGATAGCAGAAAAGCTGGGTATGTCGGGTGATGAAATCATGTTCACCTCCAATGATACGCCTGCCTATGAATACAAAAAGGCCATCGATCTTGGGGCGATCATCAACCTCGACGATATTTCACACATCGAATACCTGGAAAAGAACGTAGGGCTTCCCGATATCGTTTGTTTCCGCTATAATCCTGGCTCCCTGAAGGAAGGAAACACCATCATTGGCCATCCCGAAGAAGCCAAGTATGGCTTTACCCGCGAACAGTTGTTTGAAGGCTACCAGATGCTCCTGGACAAGGGTGTAAAACGGTTTGGATTGCATACCATGGTGGCTTCCAACGAACTCGATTCTGCCTATTTTGTAGAAACTGCCCAGATCCTGTTTGACCTGATTGTAGAATTGAACCAGAGACTGGGCATACATATCGAATTTGCCAATCTAGGTGGTGGTATCGGTATTCCATACCGCCCAAGTGACTTACCTGTTGACCTGGACTTTATGAGCCGTGGCATTGATAAGTTATACCAGGAAAAGATTGTTGCCAATGGATTGGAACCCCTTAGGGTCTACTTTGAATCGGGACGTGCAATGACTGGTCCATTTGGATTCCTGGTATCCAAAGTGCTGCATATCAAAAAAACATACAAGCAATACGCAGGTTTGGATTCCAGCATGGCTAACCTGATGCGTCCTGCCCTATATGGGTCTTACCATCACATTACCGTTATGGGCAAAGAAGATCAGCCCTACGATCAGGTATATGATGTGACAGGATCATTGTGCGAGAACAACGATAAGTTTGCCATCAACCGTAACTTGCCGGTCATGGAACCAGGCGATGTAGTTGTAATTCATGATACAGGTGCCCATGGTCATTCTATGGGATTCAATTACAACGGGAAGCTGCGCTCAGCAGAATTGCTGCTTAGGGAGAATGGTCAAGTGGTTCATATCCGCAGGGCAGAGACGATGGATGACTATTTTGCTACCCTTGACTTTGAGGGACTGAAGGATTTTAAATAAACGAAAATATAAAAGAACAGGAAGCCGGTGAATGCCGGCTTTTTTGTTCATAGATAAATTGGTTGATAAAGTACAAGTTATTGTATAAGTACGTATATTTGTACTTTAAAAAATAAAAGAGAAGATATGATAGCTGCAAATTATACAGAATTCAGGACCGATTTAAAGAAATTCCTTGATGAGGTAGAGGAAAACCATGAGACCTTAATCATTAAAAGGGGAAACGGCAAAGGTACTGTTACTATGTCGATGGATGAATACAATTCAATCATGGAAACTGTCCATTTGCTGAGTTCCAGAAAGAATGCAGAAAGATTATTTGAATCCATTCGGCAAATGCAGGAAGGTGATATCGTTGAAAATAACTTGATAGAAGATTGATGAAAATCAAATTTTCAAAAATAGCCTGGGAGGACTATGTTTCCTGGCAGTTCGAAGACAAATCCATGCTGAAAAGAATAAACGAATTGATTAAAGATATTCAACGGACTCCCTATGAGGGAAAAGGAAAACCGGAATCTCTCAAATATGATTTAACTGGATATTGGGCAAGGAGAATAGATCGGGAACATCGTTTGGTTTATCGTATTGAAGAAAATGAATTGTACATTTATGGTTGCAAATATCACTACGATAAATAACTTACCTTTGCCTGAATAAAACTGCCACTCCTATATGAAAATCGGATTTGATGCCAAGCGTGCTTATAATAATGTTGCCGGACTGGGGAACTTCAGCCGCAGGACCATTGTTGCACTTGCACGTCAATATCCTAATGACTGTTACTTCTTGTTTAACCCAGCAGAAAAAAAGCCATTATTCACTGCCCCGGAAAATTCAACAGAAATAAAACCTGAAGGCTTTTGGAATGCTTTTCCCAATGCATGGCGATCATACCAAATTACAAGTAAGGCCAAAGAACTTAACCTGGAAATATATCATGGGTTGAGCCATGAATTACCCATTGGGATTGAAAAGACGGGAATCAAATCAATAGTGACTATTCATGATTTGATCTACCTCCGATATCCTCAATATTTCCAAAAGATAGACAGAAGTATCTATGATCTAAAGTTCAGACATTCATGTCGGGTAGCCACACGAATCCATGCCATTTCAGAACAAACCAAACAAGATTTAATTTCATTCTTAAACGTTCCGGAAGAAAAGATCGATGTGATTTACCAGGCTATCAATACCCTGTTTTTTCAGGTCTGTACAGAAGAACAAAAATTGACTGTTCTTGACAAATACCAGCTTCCGACGCAGTTTTTACTAAATGTCGGAACCATAGAGCCGCGAAAGAACCTGGTTGGCTTGCTGAATGGAATGCTCCTTGCAAATCTAAAGATTCCCTTGGTAGTGGTTGGAAAACCGACACATTACATCCGGGAAGTTCAGCAACTGATTGAAAAACACCAGTCAGACTTAAAAGTGTATTTTTTACCCGGCATAGAGGATGTCGATTTACAAGCTCTGTACCAGTCAGCAGTGGCAATGATATATCCTTCAGTATTTGAAGGATTTGGTCTACCGGTAGTTGAAGCACAAGCATCAGGATGTCCGGTAATTACTTCAAATATCAGCAGTTTGCCTGAAGCAGGAGGAGAGGCTGCACTGTATATTCATCCGCTAAATGCGGAAGAAATAGGACAAGCCATTCGGAAGCTGATGGATGAAACGGATTTAAGGGAATCTCTTATTGCAAAAGCAAAGGTCAATGCCCAGCGTTTCACTGCCAATATCTATGCCAGACAATTGAAACAACTGTATAATTCCATTTTGAATGATTGACGATATAAAGGCAGCCCTTGAAGTGCTGCAAAAAGGGGGAGTCATCTTGTATCCCACAGATACCATTTGGGGGCTTGGATGTGATGCCTGCAACGAAGAAGCGGTGAAACGCATTTATGCCATCAAGAACCGCATCGACTCAAAGAGTATGCTCGTTTTAATGGAGAATGCAGCACTGTTGGATCGTTATGTAGAGGAAGTTCCTGAAATTGCCTTCGATTTGATTGACGTAACAGACAAGCCACTGACCATCATTTACGATGGGGCAAAGAACCTGGCAAAGAACCTGGTGGCAGAAGATGGAAGCATTGGTATTCGTATTACCACTGAAGCTTTCAGCAGCGATTTGATCCGTCGCTTTAAACGACCCATTGTTTCGACTTCGGCCAATATAAGCGGAAAACCTTCACCTTCCTGCTTTGACGAAATTGAACAGCAGATCATCCATACTGTTGACTATGTGGTTAAATACCGTCAGAATGATACTCACAAGGCTGCTCCCTCAAGCATAATGAAACTGGGAAGAGGCGGAGAAATAAAAATAATTCGACCATAAATCAGTTCAAAGTTTCAAGTTCAATGTTCAAAGTTAAGGACTGCGAACTCCTGGAACTTGAAACTTTGAACTTTAAACCTTAA
>DMFR01000247.1:8722-9271 GCA_003450125.1 Prolixibacteraceae bacterium
TGAAGCGTCAGAACTAATGGCCTTCCTGATAGCCAAGTTCCCGGAAAAGAACCGCACCACCATCAAGTCACTTTTGGCTCACAAACAGGTTAGCGTGGATGACATGGTGACTACCAAGTTCGACTTCCCTTTGAAAAGGGGGCAAGTAGTATTTCTGAATAAGAAAAAGTCGGAAGAAAAGCCCCGCTTCAGAGGTTTACGTATCGTGCATGAGGATGCCGACCTGATTGTCATTGATAAGGCTAGCGGTTTGCTGTCAATGGCTTCAGAGACCGAGAAACAGAAAACAGCCTATCATATGCTGAGTGAGTACGTCAAGAAGTTTGATCCCAAGAACCTGATCTTTATTGTGCATCGCCTTGATCGTGAGACCTCGGGTTTGATGATGTTTGCCAAAAGCAAAAGGGTGCAGGAGGTCTTACAGAAGGACTGGAATGAAGCCATCATCGAACGTTCATACGTGGCTGTTGTAGAGGGAAGTATTGAAAAACCGGAAGGGACCGTTACTTCATGGCTGAAGGAAAACAAGGCCATGGTGATGTACTCAAG
>DMFR01000009.1:0-4287 GCA_003450125.1 Prolixibacteraceae bacterium
GAACTGAGGATTATTTACTTGGTTACTAATTTGAAAGACAGGCAAATAAGTTTTTTTTTAAAACTTATTTAAATTTGAATGAGCGAAACAAAAACGCACCTGCCGGAATAAAAGTGTACGATAAATTGATTTTGGACTGGAAACGGAAAGCACATATTGTTGACACAGCCCGATACAACATTGGGTTTGACGCTTTTGTACAATCACTCAATCAGATATAGATATATTCAGTAAAGTTGCTCTAACATAAGGGAAGATTTCGTAACTTAGTCATCGCTTGTTTCTGCAAAGAATATAAGTAAAATCATATTTTATGAAAAAATTGGGGTTACTGTTAATTTGGATCTTTACTGTTCTGGTTTGTCACGCGGCTATTGTTGATTATAAAAGCGACAAGGCGAATACAGAAGGAAAATTCGGTTCTCTACTGAAAGAATCGTATTTCATCGCCGGGTATCAGGATTTGAAAAGTACCCATCAAAATCATTTCAGAGGTTTTAACGTGATGGCCGGGTATAACTTCTCCCCCAAACTTTCTCTAGGGATTGAAGTCGAGGATGTATTTAGCCTGCACCACGATGACAATGGATGGAAGTTATCAGAATTGCGGTTAATCCCTGTAATTGTAGATGCCAGGTATCTTATTGGCGAAAACAAATTTATTGTACCATTTGTCGAGGTATCTACAGGGATTACATTTTTAAAGTATTATAAAAAAGTAAAAGTAGATGCAGGATCGCCCGATGTCACTGAAACAGATGGACCGTGGTTCTTTGGCCTTCCCTTTTTGGTGAAAGAAACGGGGTTGTACACCTATTTTGGCGCAGGCACCTATTTTAGGATCAGCAAGCATTTTATGCCGTTTGTCGGAATTGGATTTAAGGGATACAAAATGTCATTCAATGGCTTGGATATAAATCCTCATGGGATCAATTTCGAGATTGGTTGTAAATTTTAGCAGCATCACCTTGTCCACTCTATTCAAAAACCGGATGATTTATTGCCTTCTTTTATGGGGCATGTACATTCAGACTCCCAATCTCTATGGTCAAATATCTGATGCGAAAGAAAAGCCTATTGAGGGTCTGGATTTTGGGATTTTACCTTCATTTGTTTACAATACGGATAAAGGCTTGCAATACGGGGCCTTGGCAAACTTCTATTACTATGGCAAGGGCACCAAATATCCGAATTATTTGTATAAGCTGTATGTCCAAAGCGCAATAACAACGAGAAAAGGATATGTCAATTATTTATTTTTCGATACCCGTCATCTGTTGTCAAAAGGGATGCGATTTACCGTTGATCTGTCCCTTGTAAATAGAGGTTTTCAACAATTCTATGGACTAAACGGGTACAATTCTCTTTATAACAAGGATTATTTCGATCCCCGAAAGGCACAATTTATATCACGATACTATTATTATTTTCATGAAATATCGAGAACAATTGACATGGATCTTTTGGGGAAACTCCCCCTACCCCACCTAAGCTGGGATATCGGATTTGGTTATTACGATATTTCAACCTTGCCCATCCGTACTTTCAGGGGACATAGAACCAACAGACCTACACTTTTCGAAAAGTATATCGCAGAAGGTGTTATACCACAAAATCAAAAAGATGGCGGGCATACAGCCTTCCTGAATGTCGGATTGACCTATGACTCCCGCAATGATGAGGCCATTCCCACCAAAGGGCTATGGATACAAGGAATTTTTCTGAAGGCTCCCTCATTTTGGGCCAACAAGTTTCCCTATTCTCAGGTTGGGTTAATCTATAACCAGTATATTTCTTTAACACATCAATTGGTATTTGCCTACAGGCTAGCCTATCAAACCAAAACAAGCGGCGAAATTCCTATCTATATGATGTCCTACCTGTTAAGCACTTTTCGAATGGAAGAAGCATTGGGAGGGAACAAAACAATCCGGGGAGTTTTAAATGAAAGATTAATTGGAAATGGCTTTGGTCTAGGTAATTTTGAATTTCGTTATATTCCAATTAGCACCAATGCTCTTCATCGCAACTTAAATATTGGTTTCAATTTGTTTGAAGATATGGGATTGATTACTGACCTTTACAAAGTGGATAAATCGTTAAATGGGCTGACATTTGATTATAACCCAGGAAAAGAAAAAATCCATTACAGCGTGGGAGGAGGTGTACGGTTTATTATAGACCATAATTTTATCGTAGCGCTGGAATACGGTCATGTACTTGATAGGCTGGATGGTAATGAAGCCTTATACCTGGATTTAGATTACCTTTTCTGAAAAGCCAATCTAACACGAAGACACAAAGTCACAAAGAAATTCACCACAGATTACACAAATGAACACAGATTATTTTATCTTTTTAATTTGTGTTCATTTGTGTAATCTGTGGTGAATTTCTTTGTGACTTTGTGTCTTCGTGGTAGATTGATTTTTTCGTAGTGATTAAAATAGAAATCAAACCAACATTAAAAATCAGGATACTTTTGAATAAAAATGCACCGAAAATGCATAAAACCCTAATTTGATTTATCTTTGGAGTTCAAAACAGGCGAATTATGAAACTCTGGGATAAAGGAACTACGGTCAACGAATTGATCGAGAAATTTACCGTCGGCAAAGATCGTGAATTGGATGTATATCTTGCCAAATATGATGTATTGGGATCAATAGCCCATGCCAAGATGCTTCAATCCATCGGTTTGCTTACCGAAAATGAGCTTGCCGAACTTCAGGCTGAACTGGTAAATATTTACCAGGTGATTGAAAACGGGGATTTTATCATTGAACCCGGCGTGGAGGATGTGCATTCTCAGGTTGAACTGATGCTCACCCGTAAGTTGGGGGATACAGGAAAGAAAATTCATAGCGGCCGTTCACGCAATGATCAGGTATTGCTTGATTTAAAACTGTTCACCCGTTCGGAGATTCAGAAGCTGGTGCGGGGTGTCCATGAATTGTTCGCTAGACTGATGGCAAAAGCCGAAGCCAACAAGCAATACCTTATGCCTGGATATACCCATTTGCAGGTGGCCATGCCTTCATCTTTTGGTCTATGGTTTAGCGCTTATGCTGAAAGTCTGGTAGACGACCTGGTATTACTTCAGGCAGCTTACAAGATTACCAATCAGAATCCATTGGGATCGGCTGCCGGATATGGGTCTTCCTTTCCGCTTGACAGGCAGATGACCACAGATCTGCTGGGTTTTGAATCGATGAACTACAATGTGATTTATGCCCAGATGGGACGGGGCAAGATGGAGAAAACCGTTGCCTTTGCCCTTTCATCGGTAGCTGCAACCATTTCCAAATTTGCTTTTGATGTTTGTCTTTTCATGAGCCAGAACTTTGGGTTTGTAGCCCTTCCCGACGAACTGACCACAGGATCAAGCATCATGCCCCACAAGAAGAATCCCGATGTGTTTGAACTGGTTCGTTCTCATTGCAACAAAATACAGGCCATTCCTTACCAGATCAGCCTGATGACCAATAACCTTCCAAGCGGCTATTTCCGCGACCTTCAGATAGTAAAAGAAGTATTCCTGCCATCCTTTGAGGAATTGTTGGACTGCATCAGTATTGCCGGATTTGCCATTGATCACATGACGGTCAATACCCATCTTTTGGAAGATGATCGTTACAAGTACGTGTTCAGCGTCGAGGATGTCAATAAGCTGGTTCAACAAGGCGTGCCTTTCCGTGATGCTTATAAAATGGTAGGCAGCCAGATCAATTCCGGCACCTATGAACCCAGCCGTGAAATACAACATACACATCCGGGCAGCATAGGAAATTTATGCCTTGAACAGATTTCCGGTAAAATGGAAACCGTTATCAAAGGCTATGAATTTGAACAAATAGAAGCCGCTTATTCACGCTTGTTGAAAATTAATAAGTAAGTTGGAAGATTAGCTGTTTAATTGGTTGGTGAATGGCGGGCTTAAGATTAATCTTCGATCTGTTAACTAATCGTTATTTTTTAAATCCATCAATACGCTCAGCAATTGAACCAACCTCAAGTCAAAGTATTGATAATTTGGATTTTAACACCAACTTTGAATTGATATTTCCCTGAATTAGCCCTATTTCCAATTGTTGGGAATAAGGGAAAATTGGAAAGAATTAGAAAAATAACTACTTTCGCTTTCAGATTGTAAGATAAAAGATCAATTTGCTTATAATTATTCTGTTTTTATGGTTTTAATTAAGCAAAATGAATTAGAATCTGTGTTTTTGTCAGATTCTGTTTACGAGGTCAAAATATAAAATAGAGAAGTGATGAGTATAGGAT
>DMFR01000009.1:4395-10429 GCA_003450125.1 Prolixibacteraceae bacterium
AGAGAAGTGATGAGTATAGGATATCCAAAAGCGCAAGGGTTGTACGATCCGGCCAATGAGCATGATAATTGCGGCATTGGGTTTGTTGCCCATATCAAGGGTGAGAAATCGCACGAAATAATAGAACGGGGATTAGAGGTTCTTCTGAACATGGATCATCGGGGAGCGACCAGTTCTGACAACAAGACCGGTGACGGTGCAGGTATTTTGATGCAGATTCCTGATCAATACATCAAGGAAGTGCTGAAGGTAAATATTCCGGCTTCAGGAAAGTTCGGAACAGGTTTAATCTTCCTTCCCCACGACAAGGCCGAGGCGGCTGTTTGCCAGGAGATCTTAAGCAAGTACATCCAACAGGAAGGACTTGAACTGATTGAATACCGCGATGTGGCGGTGGATAGCTCTGCACCGGGGGAAATTGCAAAACTGACTGAACCGTTTGTAAGGCAGATATTCGTAAAAGCCAACCTGGAACAGGATGTGCTTGAACAGAAATTATACCTTGCCCGCAAACAGGCTGAAAAAGAAATCAGGGAGTCCGACTTAAAATACAAGGGAGCTTTTTATATTCCCAGTTTATCGTCCAAGACCATTATTTACAAAGGGATGTTAACCCCAGGGCAGTTAAGGGATTATTTCAAAGACCTTACCCACCCTAAATTTACCAGCGCCATTGCTCTGGTACATTCAAGGTTCAGCACCAATACGTTTCCAACATGGGATTTGGCACAACCTTTCCGCATGGTAGCCCACAACGGGGAAATTAATACCATTAAGGGTAACCGCATGTGGATGCAAGCCCGCGAAGCTTTGCTCAAATCGGAAGTATTTGGCGAAGACCTAAAGAAACTGTTTCCGGTCATTGAACCCAATAAATCAGACTCTGCATCATTTGACAATACACTTGAGTTCCTGCACCAGACAGGACGTTCAATTCCTCATGCCCTGTGCATGATGATTCCTGAATCTTTTAACTCGAAAAACCCTATACCAGACAGCCTGAAGGCTTTCTATGAATATCATTCAACCATTATGGAACCATGGGATGGGCCGGCCTCCATGGTCTTTTCCGATGGCCGTTACATTGGGGGAACCCTTGACCGCAACGGATTGCGCCCTTCAAGATATATCATCACCAAAAATGACCTGATCGTCATGGGTTCGGAAGTAGGCGTTCAGACTTTTGCTCCTGAAGAGGTGAAAGAGAAAGGCCGTTTACGTCCGGGTAAAATCCTATTGGTGGATACCAAGCTGGGAATTATTATTCCTGACAAAGAAGTAAAGGCCCAGTTGAGCCAACGCAATCCTTACGGCAACTGGCTGAAGGAAAACCGTTTGGTAATGGACGATATTGAAGTAAAGCAACGTGTTTCTTCATCATTGGGCGATCAATTCAATACCTTATCGAAAGTATTTGGCTATTCGAAAGAAGATATGGAAATGATTATTACCCCCATGGCTGTTTCAGGAGTTGAACCCACCAGTTCAATGGGTAATGATACTCCTCTGGCTTGTTTTTCCGAACAGCCACAGCGTTTCTTTAACTATTTCCGCCAGGTGTTTGCACAGGTGACCAACCCGCCTATCGACTCTATCCGTGAAGGATTGGTCATGTCATTGACCAATTACATCGGTTCGCTGCATTCCAATATTCTGGATGAATCGCCTATACATGCAAGGTTGATAAAATTTGACGATCCAATCATTACCAATACCGACCTTGGTAAAATCAAGGACCTGAAACACGAACAGTTTTCACACGCTACCATCCCAATGGTATTTCCAGTGAAAGATGGTGTGGAAGGATTTAAAAAAGCATTTGATAATATATTGAAACAGGCAGAGAAGGCCGTTGATGACAAGAAGAATTTCATTATTCTCTCCGACCGTCAGGTTTCTGTAGATAACGCACCCATTCCGTCATTGCTGGCCGTTGCAGCCGTTCATCATCACCTGATCCAGACCCAAAAGAGGATGCAGATCGGGATCATCGTTGAGACGGGTGAAGCGCGTGAGATTGCCCATTTTGCCCTATTGTTCGGCTATGGTGCAAGTTCGGTGAATCCTTACCTGGCTTTTGCTGCCATCGACGATCTGATCGAAACAGGTCAGATTAAAATGAAATATTCAGAAGCCCGTCACAACTATATCAAATCAATTGATAAAGGTCTGTTGAAGGTTTTATCGAAAATGGGTATTTCGACCCTTCGCAGTTACCAGGGAGGCCAGATATTTGAAGCCCTTGGCATCAGCGAAGAAGTCATCAATAAATATTTTACGGGAACTGCCTCTAAATTTGGCGGTATCGGGTTTGAAGAAATCTGTCAGGAGTCTCTTTTATTCCACAAGGAAGCTTATGGGAAAAAGAAACATCCCATCAATAATAATTTTGAAAGCGCCGGTACCTATCACTACCGCAAAAATGGTGAACACCATGCATGGAATCCTGAAACCATCGGATTGCTGCAATGGGCTACGCGCACCAATGATTACGGTGTATTCAAGCAATTTACCAAATTAGTGGATGCAGAGAATTCAAAGCCAACCTTCATCCGCGGCTGCCTGAATTACAAACGCAACCCGATTGATATTTCACTGGTTGAACCTGCTGAAAGTATCATGAAACGTTTTGTTACCGGGGCTATGTCGTATGGCTCTATCAGCAAGGAGGCCCATGAAGCTTTGGCCGTTGCCATGAATTCCATTGGAGGACGTAGCAATACAGGAGAAGGCGGAGAAGATGCTGAACGTTTCGGCACCGAAAAGAGAAGCAAAATCAAACAGGTAGCTTCTGGCCGTTTTGGGGTCACCAACAATTACCTGATCAATGCCGACGAGTTGCAGATTAAAATTGCACAAGGTGCCAAGCCGGGTGAAGGTGGACAGCTGCCAGGGTTCAAAGTGAATAACATTATTGCCAAGCTGAGGAATTCGACTCCAGGGATTACCCTGATTTCGCCTCCGCCTCACCACGATATCTATTCGATTGAGGATTTGGCACAATTGATCTATGACCTGAAGGTAACGAACCCAAGGGCAAAGATTTCAGTAAAACTGGTGGCTGAAAATGGTGTAGGTACCATTGCTGCCGGGGTTGCCAAAGCCTTTGCGGATGTAATCATCATTTCAGGCTGCGAAGGGGGAACAGGAGCAAGTCCTGCCAGCTCTATCAAGTTTGCAGGATTACCAGCCGAGTTGGGTATTGCCGAAGCACAGCAGACTTTGGTGATGAACAATCTTCGGGGTCGTGTAAAACTACAAGTTGACGGACAGTTGAAGACAGGCCGTGATGTTGTGATCATGGGAATGTTGGGGGGCGAAGAATTCGGGTTCTCCACATCGGCCCTTATTACCCTGGGTTGTATCATGATGCGCAAATGTCACCTCAATACTTGCCCTGCCGGTATTGCCACACAGGATGAAACTCTTCGCAAGAGGTTCATTGGACGGTCAGAATTTGCCATTAACTTCTTCCGCTTTGTAGCTACTGAAGTGCGTGAACACCTGGCTGAAATGGGCTTCACCACCTTCGAAGAAATTGTAGGACGTGCTGATCTGTTGGAACAGAACAAGGAAGTATCGAACTGGAAAATGAAAAATATGGACTTCTCCAAGGTGATCTATATGCCTGAGGAAGCCAAACATCACGATATTCACAATACGTTTCCAAATATTAAGTCGATTGAAGATCATTTGGACCATACCCTGATCCGTGAAGCCAACAAGGCCATCAAGAGCAAGGAGAAAGTCTGGCTGGCCCATTCGATTACCAATGTTGACCGTACAGTGGGAGCCATGCTCTCGGGTGAAATATCCAGGCGCTATGGTGAAGAGGGATTGCCCAACAATACGGTCATGGCCAATTTCTCAGGAACTGCCGGACAAAGCTTCGGAGCCTTCCTTGTAAAGGGACTGAGCTTCCGTCTGGAAGGTGATTGCAATGACTATATCGGAAAAGGTTTGTCGGGAGGCCGCATCATTGTGGTTCCTCCGGTAGGATCAACATTCAACCCGGATGAGAATATCATCGTTGGAAATACCTCTTTTTACGGGGCAACTTCCGGGGAAGCATACATACGGGGTGTAGCAGGCGAACGTTTCTGCGTGCGCAATTCAGGAGCAAAAACAGTGATTGAAGGAAGCGGTGACCATTGCTGCGAATACATGACCGGCGGACGTGTGGTGGTATTGGGTACTACAGGACGTAACTTTGCAGCCGGTATGAGTGGCGGTATTGCCTATGTGCTGGATATGGAAGGCAATTTCGATTACTTCTGCAACAAGGGTCTGGTTGAACTTTCGCCCGTTGAAGACAAAGCTGACATTGTTGAATTACAAGATATGATTAACAAACACCTGCTGTACACACAAAGTACAACAGCTGCTAAAATACTTACCAACTGGGATGAATACCTTCCTAAATTTGTAAAGGTGATTCCGTTTGAGTATAAGAAGGTGCTGGAAGAGTTGAAACTTCGTGAGTTGATGCAAAAACTTCAGTTAACTGAAGATCAGACCGCACGTCACGAGTAGTAAGTAGGTTGAACAACGATAAAAAATTAACATTATAATGGGAAATCCAAAAGGTTTCATGACAATAGGACGGAAAGAAGCAGGTTATCGTCCGCTGCATGACAGAATTTACGATTACGGTGAAGTTGAACAGACACTTGATGAGAATGACCGTATGGAACAGGCCGCCCGCTGTATGGACTGCGGTGTGCCTTTCTGCCACTGGGGATGCCCTGTAGGAAGTAAAATTCCTGAATGGCAGGACCTGGTTTACAAAGGCGACTGGAAGGGTGCGTATGAAATATTACATTCAACCAACAGTTTCCCTGAGTTTACAGGCCGTGTATGTCCTGCACCGTGCGAGAAATCCTGCGTGCTGGCTATCCATTCCGAAGCTGTTACCATCCGCGAGAATGAAGCATCGACCGTAGAGCATGCTTTTAACCTTGGATATGTGAATCCACGTATTCCTGAAGTTCGTACGGGTAAAAAAGTAGCAGTAGTAGGTTCTGGTCCTGCCGGTCTATCGGCTGCCGATGTGTTGAACCAGGCTGGTCATGAAGTTACTGTGTTTGAAAAGAGCAATGGCATTGGAGGACTGCTTCGTTTTGGCATTCCAGATTTCAAACTAAGCAAAACAGTGATTGATCGTCGTTTGGAAATTTTCCTCGATGAAGGGATTACCTTCAAAACCAATGTAACGGTTGGCGTTGACATTACCCGTGAAGAATTACTCACTCAGTTTGACGCTGTAGTGTTGGCCAATGGAGCAGAAGAAGCACGAGACCTGCCTGTTGTAGGCCGTGAACTGAAAGGCGTTCATTTTGCCATGGAATTTCTAACGCAACAGAACAGGCGAATTGCAGGGGAAGTGATTCCTCAAGACATCAGCATCTTTGCCAAAGATAAAAGGGTACTTGTAATTGGCGGTGGTGACACTGGTTCCGATTGCGTGGGTACATCGATCCGTCAAAAGGCAAAAAGTGTAACCCAGATTGAAATTCTTCCCAAGCCTTCCGAAAAGCGGGGGGAAAACAACCCATGGCCTTATTGGCCTACCACATTGCGTACTTCAAGTTCGCATATGGAAGGCTGTGAACGCCGCTGGAGCTTATCGACCAAACAGATGATCGGGGACAATGGTCTACTAAAGCAAGTTGAACTGGTAGGCGTAGAATGGGGCAAAGATGAAGCCGGACGTTGGGTCATGACTGAGGTTCCCGGATCTTTAGAAATCATGGATGTGGATCTGGTATTGTTGTCCATGGGTTTCACCCAGCCAGTTCACAACGGATTACTCGATCAGCTTGGCATTGATTACGATGCCCGAGGTAACGTGAAGGTGAATGCCAAAAAGCAGACTTCCGTCGACAAAGTATTTGCCTGCGGTGACATTGAAGCCGGAGCTACCCTGGTGGTCCGTGCCATTGAAGCGGGGAAAATTGCAGCTGCCAACGTGGATGAATTTCTAGAAGTTAACTTTTCCAAAGTTTAAAAATATATTTTAAAACTTTGGAAAAGT
>DMFR01000011.1:0-1978 GCA_003450125.1 Prolixibacteraceae bacterium
ACTGGTCGATGAGATTTTGCCGGCATTCTGGCCAGATGGATATACACTTAGCTCTGTGGTTAAAATTGCTGACAATTGTCCGTCAGGACATATCATCGAGTTTCTAGCACATTACGAAACCAAAACATTTATGCCTATTCACCGCGAGGTCAAATGGGGAAAAGTAAAAATAATAGTAAAATGAAAAATTTAATAGGATTAACTTTACCAAAGTTTTATAGATTAAATAAAACTTTGGTAAAGTTATTAATAGCAGGTCTTGTCTTCATTCAATGTACCCACAAGATAGAATCCAAACCTAGTTTGCCCGAGCCTGTTCAATTTGCCAATATTGAAATGCAAGGTGATTTAAGCAACCGAATAGCCAATAATTTTAAACGACTTGAAGAAGAAAAATATCAGCCCAGTCATATTTTCCTTACCAACGAGCAAAGCAATTGGTGGCCAGGTGATGGTGAAGGCAGAACAGTATTGGGACTGACGCTTGATGCCCAGGCATCAAAAAAAACACCACAGTATCTGGACCAGATTATTGCGCTTTTCCCTGAGCACATGAATCGGAAAGGCTATTTTGAGGATATTCCACCTGATTCTATTCTTGATGAACAACAATTGTCTTCGAATGGATGGGTATTAAGGGGGTTGTGCGAATATTACCTTTGGAAACATGACAACAAGGTGTTGGCAATGATCAACCAAATGGTGGATAGCTTGATTTTACCCACACGTGGAAGACATCTTGCCAAATACCCCATCGATCCTAAAAGGAGATCTCATGATGGGGGATATTCGGGTTCCAGGTATGCCAATCCGGTGAACCAATGGGTGCTTTCAAGTGATATCGGTTGTGATTTTATATTCCTAGATGGAGTGATACAAGCCTACCTGGTGACCAAAAATGAAAAGCTCAAACCCCTTATTGAGGAAATGATTCAACTGTTTCTGAAAATTGATTTGTTTGAAATAAAAGCACAGACCCATGCTACTTTAACAGCCCTCAGGGCATTATCACGCTATTATGAAATTTCTCGCCAGGGGAATCTAATCCCTGAAATAGAAAAAAGGTATAAGCTTTACAGGGAACAGGGCATGACAGAAAACTTTGAAAACTACAATTGGTTCCAGCGGCCGCAGTGGACTGAACCATGCGCTATTATTGACTCATATCTGCTTGCCGTCAATCTTTGGCGCTATACCGGCAAACCTTCCTACCTGGAAGATGCACAACTGATTTATTACAACGGAATGGGTGCTACCCAACGTTTTAATGGAGGTTTTGGCTGCAACTCATGTTCGGGTGCCGACAGTCCGTTCCTTCAAAGAAAGGTACAGGAAGCACATTGGTGTTGTACCATGCGGGGAGGCGAGGGGCTGTCAAGGGCTGCACAGTATCTGTATTTCACTGAAGGAGATACAGTTTATATGAATTCTTTTGAAAGCAATACTGCCCTTCTGGAATTGGCCTCTGGCAAACTTGCAT
The DNA here is from genome assembly GCA_003450125.1 of Prolixibacteraceae bacterium. Lineage (GTDB taxonomy): Bacteria > Bacteroidota > Bacteroidia > Bacteroidales > Prolixibacteraceae > Aquipluma. The sequence continues at coordinate 1,481 of DMFR01000011.1, forward strand.
TGACCGAACAAACCGGATATCCTTTCAAGGGAGAAATGAACTGGGAAATTAAAAGTTCCCAATTAAAGTCACTGGTAACATTTAAAATTTTCATCCCTGGGTGGGCAGAAAAGCCATCACTTCAATTAAACGGCAAGCTTGCAGAGACATCATTGAAAAATGGATTTCTTATCCTTAAATACCAACCTTTTCAAGGAGATAAGTTTCAGCTTCACTTTGACCAGGAAGTAAAACAATATCCAACACAGAACCAACATTCGGTAAAGGGGTATTATACCCTTCGCTACGGGCCGCTCATCCTTGGATTAGATACTAAAGAAGAATTGAAATTGGGGAAAGATGAAAGGGCAACTATTTCTGCCAATGGCAGATTTCTATTGAATAATCAAAAAGTACTGACCCCTCTTTTTTCTCAGGACAGTGCCTCAAATACGATATCATCCTATTCAAAACAAATACTTTTTAAATAAACTTTTCCAAAGTTATATTAATCTATAT
>DMFR01000011.1:2113-6322 GCA_003450125.1 Prolixibacteraceae bacterium
AAGTTATATTAATCTATATAACTTTGGAAAAGTTTCTAACCAAACAACACATAACCTAAACCAATGAAATTAAGATTACTCTTTTTGATTGTTACCACTATTGCCTTTCAGTCGGTACAGGCAAAACTCAACCCTACACACCTTTCGTGCGAATATCTTGAAAACACACCTTTGGTGGATGTCCAGCATCCCCGGCTTGCATGGATCAACATCGCCCAAAAAGGAGAGCGCGGTCAGGTGCAAACAGCCTGGCAAGTAAGGGTTGCCACATCCCCCAGTACACTTTCCAAAGCGGATTTGTGGGATAGTGGTAAAATAAATTCAGATCAATCAACCCGCGTGGAATATAAGGGTAAAACATTGACCTCGCGGCAGGAATGCTGGTGGCAGGTCAGGGTTTGGGACCGGAAAGGCAAAGTATCGAAATGGAGCAAACCTGTACTCTGGAGAATGGGACTGCTTAAGCCTACTGACTGGAAAGCGCAGTGGATAGGAGCTCCATGGCAGGGTGAAGAGGCTTTACCAAAAGGCGCTTATCCGGATGCTCCACTTGCACAGTTACCTCCTCCTGCCCCTTTATTTAGAAAAGCATTTACCATTGAAAAGAAAGTAGCCAAGGCAGTTGCTTATGTGACGGGGCTTGGTTATTTCGAATTTTACCTCAATGGCAGAAAAGTGGGTGATGATGTGCTTGTCCCCAATCAAACCAACTATGGGAAACGACCACAACTGGCGGATGCAGGAATTTCATTGCCCGACAACTTTCGTGAATACAAGGTCATGTACCTGGCTTACGATATCACCCATCAACTGCACAAGGGTGAAAACGTGATGGGGAGTATTCTTGGAAATGGGTTTTACAATCCTTCCAAATTTTGGGATGCAGCCTATGGATCTCCACGTTTTCTGGGACAGGTTCACATTACCTATACCGATGGTACTGAAGATCTAATTATCAGTGATCAAAGCTGGAAAGCCTCCAAAAGTGCCATCCTGATGGACATGGTCTACTATGGCGAACAGTATGATGCCCGCCTGGAACAACCCGGTTGGTGTTCTCCGGGATTCAATGATTCAGCATGGGAAACAGTTGTTAAAAGAAAAGCTCCCGAAGGAAAACTGGTGGCACAAACGTCACCATCCGATAAAGTCACCTTAAGGATTCCGCCTCGTTCCATCGTAAAAACGCCGGAAGGAACCTATAAAGTAGATTTTGGTGTAGAGATTTCAGGATGGTTACGATTGAACAAGGTGGTCGGTCAGGCCGGGCAAAAGATCCAGATCAAATACCTTTGCAACACCTATTCGGGTGATAATTCCTATACCTGCAAGGGTGGAGCGCCGGAATCGTATGCTGCACGGTTTAACTGGTTTGTATTTAGTGGCGTTGAAATTACCAACTGGCCGGGAGAATTAAAGCCTGAAGACTTAACCGCTGAAGCAGTAAATACCAATGTGCAAGAATCTGCCAAGTTTGAAACTTCCAATCAACTGTTCAATGCTATCAATAAAATTTGGAAACGGAGCCAGATGGACAACATGCATGGAGGCCTTGCCAGTGATTGTCCACACCGGGAACGTTCGGGCTACACGGGTGATGGACAGGTCTCGTGCGTTACGGTGATGCACAACTTCGATGCCCGTTCATTCTATCACAAGTGGATTCAGGATATTCTCGGTGCACAGGACCTTGAAACAGGATATGTTCCCAATGGGGCGCCATGGCAACCCGGATGTGGTGGGGGCATGGCCTGGGGAGCTGCAATAGTAATCATGCCCTGGGAATTTTATCTTCATTATGGCGATTTGGACATGCTTCAGAATAATTATGAAGGAATGAAAGGATATATCCGCTATATGCAGACCTGGGTTGACCGGGATGGTATTATGTTTTCACAACGAACAGGCAAAGATGGAAAGCCGTTACAATGGTTTAACTTGGGTGAATGGTCTTTACCGGGTGAAAAAGTGCCCGATCAAATGGTGCATACCTTCTATTTCTGGCGGTGTGCTGATCTAACTGCCAAGGCAGCCAAGGCACTGAATAAGGCGGATGAAGCAAAGCAGTATGCTGACCTTGCCGAAAAGACCAGGCAGGCATTCTATAAAAAGTTTTACGATGAGAAGAATGGTACCTATGGGAGAGCAGGAGGTAATGTTTTTGCCCTGAAAATGGGCGTTCCTGCCAACCAACAGTCAAAAGTAGTAAATGCATTAAGAGCGGATATAAAGTCGAACAATGGACATCTGGATACCGGTATTTTCGGTACCCAGTTCTTCTTTGAAGTCTTGGCTGAAAATGGAATGAATGATTTGGCTTACGAGGCTATGAATCAAAAGACCGAACCGAGTTATGGCTATGGGATTGAACAAGGTGCCACCACCACCTGGGAAGACTGGAACGGGAAAAGCTCACGAAACCATCCCATGTTCGGTGGAGGGTTGACTTGGTTTTACCGTAAGCTGGCAGGAATGGACACCGATCCCGATCAACCTGGTTACCGTCATATCTATTTTAGGCCGCAACCTGTTGATTCACTTGGTTATGTATCCTATTCCAACACAACTTCATATGGTGAGGCTGGCATTACCTGGAGAAATCAGAAGGGCAAGTTATGGATGGAAATCACCGTACCTGTAGGCAGCGAAGCAACAGTTGATATGCCTTCCGGAGATGTCAACAGTCTGAAGGAAAGCGGTCAATCAATCAATCAAGCAAAGGGAGTGCATCTTGTTTCTTCGGGGAAAAATACCATTTCACTGGAGGTAGAATCAGGAAAATATAAGTTTGAAGTCAATAAATAATGACAATAAACCATTTAACCATTTTAACCATTTAACCATTTAACCATATAACCATATAACCATCTAACCATCTAACCATCTAACCATTAAATACCTATGAAAAAAGCAATTTTCCTATTTTGCATATGCTTTACGATGCTTTTGAATGTCCATGCACAGTTGATGAAAGAACCTACAGTGGGTAGTGAAAAAAGGGCCTCTTTTGTACTCAATGCTCCCGATGCCAAAGAAGTAAAATTATTGAATCTAAGTGATGACATGGCCCTTGGTGCAAAAGAGTATAACTTTGAAAAGAGCAGCGATGGCACTTGGACTTTGACTACCAATCCATGCCGTCCGGGCTTGCATTACTTTGCTATCAGTGTTGATGGTGCAAAGATTGATTACCCAAACAGTTCCCATTATTTCGGATGGGGAAAATGGACCAGCATGATTGAAATTCCCGATGATCAGCTTGATTTTTATCTCCCCAAAGATGTACCTCACGGTGAAGTGCGCCAGCATTATTATTATTCAAAAACAACCCGGACAACAAGAAAGTGCCTTGTTTATACCCCTCCAGGATATGATAAGGATTTAAAACAAAAGTATCCTGTTCTGTACCTTCAACATGGAGCAGGCGAAAGCGAATTGGGATGGACCATGCAGGGGAAAGTCAACTTCATCCTGGATAACCTGATTGCTGAAGGCAAGTCCAAGCCATTTATTGTTGTGATGGACAATGGTTATGCACCGCGTCCAGGCATAGAAGCTGAACATCAGTTTAATCCCGGTGGCAGTGATAACCTGTTTGAAGATCTGGTAACCAAAGAATTGATTCCCATGATTGATGCCAGTTACCGTACCCTGAGCGATCAGAAAAACAGGGCCATTGCAGGCCTTTCAATGGGAGGAGGACAAGCTATGCGCATTGGGTTTAATCATCCTGAATTGTTTGGAACGGTTGCCTCCTTTAGCGGGGCTGGAGGTAGAGCGAACTTTGACCTCGAAACTGCCTACAATGGACTGTTTAAAGATGCTGCCAAGTTTAATCAAACCTACAAGCTCTTTTTCGTGGGATGCGGCACCTTGGAATCCATGTACCCAAATGTGAAAGGAATGTATGATACCCTTAAAGAACACGGAATTCATACTGCCTTTTCAGGTCCCATTGGCTCACATGAGTGGCAAGTGTGGAGGGTACATCTGTACGATTTTGCACAATTGGTTTTTAAGTAAGGGGTAGTATAATCATCCATAAAGATATTCCATATTTCCGTCAAAAGGCCAAAAGGTCACTCCCTCAATGGGCGAGTGGCCTTTTGGCCTTTTGATCTTTTGGTATCCAAAGAATTATCGATTACCCTGATCAAAAGAAATCTCCTTTCACCGGGGCACTGTTTCCTTCCTATTTTCTGATACCTT
>DMFR01000011.1:6575-9718 GCA_003450125.1 Prolixibacteraceae bacterium
AAGGTATCAGAAAATAGGAAGGACATAGCAGCCCATTACAGAATGATTTAAAGACTAAGAGGGCAAGATTCCAACTTTACAGGGTGCAGGATTTTTGGAGTATTTTACCACTTTATTTTGCACCAAGTTTCAATAAATGTGGTTGTAAATATCTTTTTTTTCAAGTAAATGAAGGTTTTTTAGCAGGCCCTAATTAGTTGGATAAAATCTTGAAAGCCTCGTGTATATTTTGTAAATTTACCTATACACTTTAAATCTTCTTGATATGAAAAAGTTCACTTCTATTTCATTGGTAATAATTCTCCTGGCAGGGTTATTTTGGGGATGTAAAAAGACCGATAATCCGATAGCCCCTATACTTCCACCTACAAGTTCAATGTCAATTGATTTCAGCAAATTGATCACTGCTGATAAATCTGCAAGCATTGAGACGGGTGATAAAAGTAACCTGGTTGTGGCTGCAACTGTAGTAGGTTTTTGGAATTTTTACCTTGGGGCAAATTTGGTCTTTCCAGCTGCCTCCTTTAAACTGGCCATGAATAATACGCCTGTTTTGATCGGTGACAATAAATGGCAGTGGACTTATAACTTTGAAGCTATCGGGTCTACTTATAAGGCAAGGCTCACCGGTCAGGTCAGTTTGTCCGGGGTCAAATGGGAGATGTATATCAGTAAGGAAGGAGTCGATGCTTTTCCTGAATTGAAATGGTATGAAGGTACTTCCAGCCTTGACGGTAAAAGTGGACAATGGATATTAAATCATAGCCAGCAGTTTCCTGAACCTTTCTTGCAGATCGACTGGAAAGTGGTCGGTTCAGGGATCGGTAACATAAAATATACTTATATCAGGGACAAAAAGGATGATCGTACAACCGACTTATTTAAAAACAGCTTTATCGAATATGGTTTAACTACCAATTCACTAAATGCCTTTATAAATGTCCATCAAAATACGGGGGTTGTAAATGCTTTTAACGATACAAGCATTGAATGGAGCACCACAACCCACAAGGGCCATATTAAATCAATCTCCCATTTTCAGGATGAACTTTGGCATTGCTGGAATGAAGTGGGCGATAATGTGACCTGTGATTAAAATTAAGATTGACGCAAGAAATCCCTGTTTGAGTGCAGGGATTTCTTTTTAACCATTGTCTGGATTTACTTCTTGTCAGATAAAAATTTAAAAACCTGAGTTAACAATACCCCAGTTAAGATCCCTATTGCAAGAATTGATATGAACTCTACAGTTCTGATACTTCCATCGGAAATGATTCTAAAATAGTTTCCAATTGAAATGACTAAAAGAAGTGCTAGAATACCAATTTTCTTATTTTTCATGTGACTTATGATTGATTTGCTTCTGCAATTGAATGGACGAAAGAATGAGGAATTGGGTCTGCAATGTTATTTTTGTGCAATTCTGTTTTAATGGTCTCTATCATCCTGCCTGTGACCGATGGCAGGTTTTGAGGTAGGGTGAAAGCACGGAAAGCAACTGTTACAATCCCTGGTTTTAAAGCGACGATGCCGATACTTGGCTGAGGATCTGTATAAATGCATTCATCTTGCGCTATAACAGGTAATATTAACCTGCGCAAATCTTCTATATTTGTATTACTGGCAAGGTCAGCAGGGATTTCAACCAGTGCGCTACCCAAATGTGTGTAATTCACCAACGTACCATTTGAAACTGCACCATTGGGAAGGATGATTGTTTCTCCCTTTGGCGTATTGAGCACGGTATTAAATATCTGGATTTCTTTTACCATTCCGGTTTTACCCAAGGATTCAATCACATCGCCAATTTTATATGGTTTAAACATCAGGATCAGCACTCCACCTGCAAAATTAGCCAAGGTACCTTGAAGGGCAAGTCCAACAGCCAGGCCTGCGGCACCGATTATGGCAATGAAAGAGGTGGTCTGTATGCCAACCATACCCGCGACACTAATGAGCAGGAGAACTTTTAAGACAACTGTGATGATACTTCTGAGGAAAGAACGCAACGATTCATCCATCTTTTTCATGCTGAACGATGCCGCTTTACCAATTCTTCCAATAATCCACCAGCCAACAATCAACACCACCAGGGACATTATCAGGGAAGGCAGATAATTAAGGACCATTGTCTTAATGTTTTCAAAATAGTTGTCGATCTGATTCATGATTCTTTATTTTTAGTTTTAAGATGCCGTATCAAATAAGATCAAAATTGAATGGACTATTGGATGGCTATCCATGAGATTAAAGATAATGTTTTTAGTTGAATAATATTTTCAATGTTTAAAGTTGAGTGAAAACCTTCACCAACATGTCGGCAATTATTTCATATCCTTTATCCGAAGGGTGTAATCCGTCATACGTCATGGCAACAGCTCCTGGGGGATAAGGATATTCATCCTTGTCAGGATTGAAAGGTTTGCCGATGTAGACAGGATAGGCTAAATTTGAATACTGGCCTGTGGTTTCATCTTTTACCCGTTTGAATTTCACGATGTTATCAAGGGTAATGCCGCTGTCTTTGTATAAATTGACCACATTCATTTTTTCCTGCTTTCCAATGATTTCAATTGCTTCTGCGAAAGATGCCAGTGATTGATCGTTTTTAAGTTGATATGATCCCCATGCATTGTTTTTCATATCAGCGATATAAACAAAATCGCCGCGTTGCATAGGGGTGATCAGTATGATTTTCGCTTTTTTATTAAGACTAAGCAACTTGTTGATAATGATCTTATAGGAACCATAAAAAGTTTTATTCCCTGTATTATCATTGTAATCGCTTAACGTACCAAGCGGTACTCCACTCCACCAGTCATTTGTACCCAAAAAAACGGTATAAATATCGGACGATTCGATTCCAAGATGTTCAATTTCTCCGGCAACCCGGCTTGCTGTCCAGCCATTGTATCCTTTGTTGGTATAGCTGATTTGGGGCATTTTTTCAACAATCCTGGTCATATAACCTTTGGTTATCCGATTCCCGGTTTCATCAGGATGTTCATTCAGATAGGTAATGGAGTCACCTATTGCAATCCACTTTACCTGCTTCTCAGTAAAGGAACTGATAATTAGAACTGTAAAAATGAGCAGCAATAGTTTTTTCATGTGTTTGTAATTTTAAACACATAGGCACATAG
>DMFR01000011.1:9852-10177 GCA_003450125.1 Prolixibacteraceae bacterium
TAGGCACATAGGACACATAGTTTTATTTTCTATGTAGTCTATGTATCTATGTGTTTATGATTGTTGTTTAGCTATCACATAGCCTGTCCCGATGCAAGTTTAAAGGTTCGTGCCATAAGAAAAGCCTTCGCGCATCGGTTCTTTGATATAGACATCCAGCTCGGGATGATTGGTCACTTTCATATTTTCAGCATCATACTCTATGCGGGTATTGAAGCGTTGAGCCAAAACACCGGTAAGGGACATTTCTACCAATTTGGTAGCATAATCAAAATTTGAACCTGGTATTGTCCCATTTTTGATGGCCTCCAGCCATTCCCGTTGC
>DMFR01000011.1:10266-16075 GCA_003450125.1 Prolixibacteraceae bacterium
TTGCGGGTTTTCCTCGAAAGTACGTGGAATTGTTTGAGCGGGCAAGGAATTTTGATACGCTTTCCATTCTTCATCGGGCACCAACAGCCTTGGTTGATTGGGGCGTCCACCGGTCATCAGGCATTGTTTGTCACCCACCATGATCATTCCGCTTCCGGGCAGCTTTTCCATATTCCAATCTTTGCGAAGATCGGGTTTTAATCCGCCTTCATACCAGCGCATGGTTAACGGAACTTTATTCCCACGTGCAGGAAAATCCCAACGAATAGTGGCCTGATCAGAAACAAATCCAGTATCAGCAACAGGCGATTTAAACTCTGCTTCGACTACCTTGGGCATACCCATATCCAGTGACCAGAAAGGGGCGTCAAGCGTATGGCAGCACCAGTCGCCCATTTCACCATTGCCAAAATCGAACCAACTGCGCCATGTTTTAGGGGCATAAATTCCATTGTAAGGGCGCATGGCTGCTGGCCCAACCCATAAATCCCAGTCGAAATAAGCTGGAACGGGTTGTTCTGCGGGTGGAAAGCTTTCTGGCTTATTGAAATATTTACCAGGACCAAAATCAGGACCATCAAACCAGGCAATTACTTCGGTCACGTTGCCCAATAACCCGGCATCGTACCATTCTTTTACAAGGCGGATTCCGTTGGTCGTGTGACCCTGATTGGCCATTTGAGTAATTACATTATAATGTTTGGCCGCTTTTTGAAGTGTGCGTAATTGCCAGATGTTGTGTGCGAGAGGTTTTTCCACAATTACATGTTTTCCCAATTGCATGGCGGCCATTGCTGCCGGAAAATGGGAATGGTCAGGAGTGCAAACCATTACTGCATCAATTTCCTTGTGCATTTGGTCAAACATAACGCGGTAATCCTTGAACCGCTTTGCTTTTGGCATTTGTTTGAAAGCTTCTGCTGCACGATTATCGTCCACGTCACACAAGGCTACAATATTTTCATTCCATGTTGGATCTTTCTGGTTAATGAGCTTGCTCCAATTCGATTGGCCTTGTCCTCCAACGCCAATAATGGCAATGTTTAAACGCCTGGAAGGAGAACAACTTATTAGATTCGGTATGAAGAAAGCGCCGGCAGATAATATGGATGCCGATTTCAGGAAATCTCTTCTGGTAGGTTTCATAGTTGGGTTTGAGTTAGAATTAATCAGACGTTAAAGTTAAAATAATTTTTAACTAACTTTTCCAAAGTTCTATACTTAGTATAAAACTTTGGAAAAGGTGTTGTAATTGGAAAAGTTGTTGTTAATTATTTAATAGCTACCTTTTTAGTCGCCCCGTCTACCCGAACAATGTATATCCCGCTATGTAGAGATTTTGAAATAAAGGTACCCACAATCTTTTTGGTTTGAAGGATTCGACCGGTGATATCAAATACATCCACCTTTGAAGTAACCCCCTCAACAACAATACTTGAATTACGGGTGTAAATGATGTTAGAGGCTTCTCTTACTTCAGAAATTGCTGTTGGAATTAACCAATTGATTACGGTTATACTAATATTTGCATCAGCTGGAAATGATGCTGTACGATTTGCCCGTTGTGCACCTGTTTCATCGACTTCAGGAAAACCCCAATCCGGCTTGTTGTACAACCGATATTCAATAGCCTGTACCAGAGGAGCAGTAAAAGAGAAAGTGCCATCTGGATTTTTAACCCCTTTGACCGCTTTAGTCATATCCCATCCCAAATAATCTCCTTGAATCCAGACACTGTCTGTCCCTGCAGGCACGGTTGCCGTGATATGGATATCGCCTACTTTTGAAGGATCGTAGATGAGTTTCCACGCCGTTACAATTGGGTTGACTTCCGGATAATGATAATCAACTACCGGGGTTTGTTCGAATGACCAGGCCGGCCCCGAACAGAAATGATAAGCCAATAAATTGGCATCAGGGGTATAAATCGTTTTTTCAAAAACGATTGTTCCATCAGGATTTGTCTTGATTTTTTTCATCTTAATACTGTCAGCAGGAGCAGTAGGACCAAACCAGTTGTTGAAATTACCTACAATGTAACATTCAATTGTTCCAGCCGGAGTTAATACATCGATGGTAACATTCTTAGGTAGTGGTTGAACAGCCGGATTGTAAACTAAAGCCCAGCTTTTAACAACATCATTTCCGTTTGAATCTGCATATTTACGGTTGGCAGCCAATTCACTCCCATCGGCATTTTTTTCTATATAAGCATAGTTCGCATCATTACCACTGGCATATTTATATTCCATGTTTTCTTTGGTAATTCCTGAAGCAAAAGTTGCATCATCTAGTGTGAGTGTGTAGTGAGTGGCATCCACTTTTGTCATTTGCACCATTTTGGTTGGATCCCAACCTTGAAAGTTGCCAACCATCCAAACCTGGTATGTTGGCGTAGGGACAGTTACATTAAAAACCACATTAGCAGCCCATGCTGACTGCCATGCAGCAAACATGCTCAAAAGAGCAATTACGAACGTAAATAGTCTTTTCATAATAATAGTTTTTTAATTGTTTAAATTTGTTCAAATTCAATTCATCGGAGCGTCATCCTGAACTTGTTTCAGGATCCCCATTTATGCGAGGAGATCCTGAAACAAGTTCAGGATGACAGGATATTAGTTCAATTTTACAGATGTTATGGTATGGTCATTCTTATTAAGGGTAATGCGATAGACTCCATCGAAGATATCAGTACTTAATGTCACCACATTGCCTACTAATCCGGCATCACCGGTTGCATAGAACGGGGGGGATACAGTGTAAGAGGTAGACCATTCTTCGTGTCCATCCCACCAGCCACGTTTGTGGAAGAACTTGAAATTCAACGTTCCCCATTTGTCAGTACCCGGAGTGTTTTGCACATATACCGTTATTTGGTAAATGCCCGGAGAAACCAATCGGGCAGGAATATAATCCAACGGACTATTCCAATTCCAACTGGAAGTTGTGACGTAAGGCTTTGAAGGCCGTCCGAAACCTTGGCCGCAAACCCAAAGCGCATCAGGATATAATAACTCCGGTTGAGGTTCAATATACAAATAGTTGGCAGTGGTTAAATAATAGGCTTTGTATAAGCCTGTCTTGCCTAAGAATTTAGCCGTATTCGTTCCTGTTACTTCGAAATAATCAGGTGAAATATTATTGGCAAGATCGGTGGTAATTCCAGAACCCGAAAAAGTAACTTCTACATTCTCCCCAAAATAAATATTGTTTCCCCTAAAATCCGTGTTATTGATCAACGTGGGTGGGTTCGGCGGTAAATCTGCAATCACATCAAGGGTTGTAACCGGCTCAAGTAATTTACCACCTAATTTAGTAGTAAAGTGCAGGGCATCAAAAGTAAATTTAGAAATGCCCACCAGTGTTGCATCGGTTGCATTGATAGATTCTCCCGTCTGATCAATTAACCCAATACCATCGCCCACTTTCCCGAAAACCATACCTGACCAGTCGATGCGTTTAAATTTATCCACCTTGGTGGCCAGTTTATAGCTGAATGATGTGCCATACAATAACCCTGTAGCTTGATAGATTAAACTATCCGCATTGACCAATACCAATTTTGCTGTCGCACCTGTACCGAAGTCGGGAACAATGTACAAATCGGTAATAAGCGGCCGTTTTGCAATCGTTGTACTTACCATCGAATCTTTCTCAATTCCACTAACGTTGGTGGAAGCTAGATGAACTTCTACGGGTGTATTGTCAGGACGGTTGGCCACAAAGGGTATTGCATAAGTTCTCTTAATACTGGCCTTATTCCCTTTTGTTCGAATCACGTCAGAAGTTACGATGTCGTTATTGACCACTATTTTAACCGCCAAGGTTGATAACGGCGCTACCTTATCAGATACCCCAACATGTAGATGTATCGAATCACCATAAGTAATCACACTTTCCGCAACGATTACTGTGTCTATTGAGGGTGTCGATTTAGGATACCTAACAACAACATCATTTTTGGAGCAAGCCCAAAGGCAATAGGTCATCCCAATCAACACGATGAATTTTATACTTTTTTTCATGACCTTCTATTTGGTTGATTAATAATTACTAATTATTGGATAAATCAATAACCAGGATTTTGAAGCATCGATGGATTTTTGTCTATTTGTGGCTGCGGTATTGGCATTACTGTTTTTTCCTGTGTTACCACAGCCATTGGCAAACGACCAACATCTCTGCTGTTCAAAGAATTCATAACCGTAAACACCTTTCCGGTTCGAACCAAATCGAACCAGCGTTGTCCTTCAAAAGCCAATTCTAACCTTCTTTCGTTGAGAACATCATCGGCTGTAACAGCAGTCAACCCAGGGAGTTTTGCCCGCGTACGAATGCGGTTAACCAATGCAGTGGCTTCTGCAACATTTCCTTGGGCAACATCCGCTTCCGCTTTCAGCAACAGAATATCTGCCAAACGTATTTTGATATTACTGTTAAATTTAGAACGATATTTATACATAAAGGGATAGCCCTTTGATGGATAATGATTGCTCCAGGTTACATCAGCAGTAATGATGGTTTCTTTCTTTCGTTCCGTATCACCTGCCTTGTCAAATGCAGCTATCAAGTCGCGGGTGGGTGTAAACCACTTTGCCCAATCGTATACGCTGGTGGAACTTGAGACATCTACACCACACATCCATGTGAGCCAGTCCCCACCCTCAGAAAAGGTGATTTCAAAAATAGATTCTGAAGTATTCCTGTTTTTAACATCTGTATTGTCAGCCTTCATGTTAAACAAATCGCCATAGTTAGGAACGAGTGAAACATCTTTTTCGACTTCCGAGCAATACTGGATAACTTTGTCATAATCTCTAACAGGCGCTTCCGCATATATTTTTGCCAGCAAGGCATTTGCCACCGTTCTTGAAAATTTAAACTTGTTGCTATTATCAATGGCAGGTGCTCCACCAGGTTCCAAGGCCGTATTCAAATCCTTGATAATTTGGGCATAAACCTCCGCTACCGTGTTTTTCTTGGGATAATACAGTGGATAGACTTGTTCTATATTGGCCGATGTGATGGCTGGGGGTTCTAGCAATATTAACGGCACATCGCCCCAAAGGCGTACCATATCGAAATAAATCATGGAGCGTAAGACCAAGGCTTCCGATTTCCATTGTTTTCGTTCGGCCTGTGTCAGTGAGACATCTGGTACAGAATCAACATTATCGATCACACTGTTGGTCGCTGCTACTATCCCAAAATAATTGTCCCAATCGCGATTAATATTTTTGTTATTCCCATCTTGTGTTTGTTGCTCCAATTGTGTCAATTCAAGATCGGTTGCACCACGATAGGCATTATCGGCATGGGTATCTGAGTAGACCAAATAATCAAGTGACCAGGATTCCACTTTATCAGTCGCCAATTGATTATACATGTAATCGTACTGGGTTTTCATTTCAGCTTTGGTCTTAAACTTTACAGTCCCCCCCGTGCTGTCCTGTCCACCAACAGTCAGTTCACTGAAATCTGAAATGGGATCACGATTGAGTGAACAAGCGCTTATGAATATGGATGCAGCTATCAAATAGCCCAGTTTTATTGTTTTTTTCATCTTTGCAATTGTTAAAATTCAACATTAATTCCAATCACATAACTCTTCGATTGCGGGTAGGTGCCATAATCAACACCTTGTATAATTGCACTTTCTTCTCTGTTGGCACTATTACCATATTGGCTGACTTCAGGATCAAATCCTTTGAACTTGGTAAAAGTCAAGAGGTTTTGTGCCGTAAAATAGGGCTGCAGCTTGGTGATGTTCACTTTTTTTAACCACTCACCCGCGAAATTATAAGCC
>DMFR01000011.1:16103-19229 GCA_003450125.1 Prolixibacteraceae bacterium
ATATAAGCCAGCGTGAGGGTTTTTAATCGTAGATAACTTCCATCTTCCACGAAGCGGGTGGAAGTCAACAGATTTTCCTTCGTCGCTGTTGCCCTTGGCATATAGGTAACCATTCCCGGCCGCTCCCACCTATCCAATACTGCCGTCGATTGGTTCTTGGCATCATACATGCCTTCGGTTTCCATACGCGAGATATTGTAAATGTCATTTCCATAACTGCCTTGAAAGAATATATTGAGCGTAAATCCTTGATAAGTGAAATTATTGGTTAAGCCATATGTAAATTTAGGGTTGGGATCTCCTATTATTGTGCGGTCGCTCAATGATGGAATCCCATTTGCATTCTTGGTTTCATAGATCAGATTTCCGGTTTCAGGATCTACCCCTTTGGAAACATAGCCATAGAAGACTCCCAGTGGTTCACCCGGGGTCATTAACACGATATTCTCGCCTGTGGATGATTGGGCAAAATAATATTTTTGTTGCAGGGTAAGTTTCTCCAAACGGTTCTTATTAAATGAAATATTGAAGTCGCTTTCCCATTTGAATTTCTGTACAAAGTTTTTACTATTGAGGGCGATTTCAATACCCTTGTTACTCATTTCTCCTTCGTTACGGGTTAAGCTTCCAACGGGAGCAGTGGATGGCAGAGGCACATTCATCAACAGATTGGTGGTGTATTTATAGTACCCGTCAAGGGTAAGATTTACCCGACTCTTGAAGATGGCTAAATCGATCCCGATATTCGATTGAGTGGTTGTTTCCCAGGTCAAATCGGAGTTCTTCATATTCGCGATCGACAAACTGGGAACTGCATCTGTGTAAAGTCCACTTTTATCCCACCAGGCCAAGCGATTGATGGTATAAAGTTGTAAATAGGAGTAATCCCCAATGCCAGATTGGTTACCCGTTTTTCCCCAGCCGCCTCTCAGTTTTAAATCATTCACCCATTCTATGTCTTTCATAAAGTCTTCTCCTGAGATCCTCCAGGCAGCAGATATCGATGGGAAATAACCCCATTTATGACTTGGTGCCAATTTTGAAGATCCATCTGCACGGAAGTTGACTGTCAACAAGTATTTACTGTCATAATTGTAAGCCACCCTTCCCAGGTAGGACATAATGGCCCAATCGGAGGCAGATGTGCCGCTCCACTGTTCAATTTTATTCCCTGCATTTAAAGTGAGGATATCAGATGTCCCAAAGTGGGAAGCTGCCATATTACTTTGGTTCCATTTGGAAGTTGTGTAGGAGGTTCCTCCCATTAAACTCAGGTTGTGCTTGTCGAAACTTTTATCGTAAGTCAGAATATTATCAAAAATCAGTATTGAGCTCAACGAGCGGTCATCTGTAGCCTGACCATAATTGGTTCGTCCCCAGGATGTTTTGATTGGGTCTAGAAAGCTGGTAGCATTGTAATAGACTCGATCCAGCGATAAGGACGATTTGAGTTTTAAGGCCGGAATGAATGTAATTTCACCACTGGTGCTTCCCACAAACCGGTTGTTGTAGGTCTTATTGTTTTCCGTACGCGACATATTCTCAACCGGATGGGTTACCTGTGCCCCGTAGAAATTATCGTAATATTGTGTAGGGATAGCCGGATTCCAGATAGGCGCATAAGTGGGTGTATTGATTACCGATAAGATCAGCCCTGCCCGGTTGGCTCCTGTTCCTGATATAATCCCGTTGTTGGTATAATCAGAATATGCCAGATTGGTAGTAAATTTAAACCATGATCGAATCTGGTTTTCCAGATTTGCCCTGAAATTATATCTCTTATAGTAGGCTACATGTATAACACCTGATTCGTCCGTCAGCCCTCCTGAAACAAAGTATTTTATTTTATCGGTTGCATTGGAAATGGACAATTGATAATCTTGTGTAACACCTGTCCTGAAGGTCTCATTAAACCAATCGGTTTGATCGGTCAATCCATCAGGCAAGGTTACCGCGCCAATTTCATCCATCAATGTTTTATATTGTGCCGTATTCAGTGAATGGATCTGTTTAACAACCTGTGTAATACCGGTATGTGCATTGAGTGAAATTTTTGCTTCCCCTTTTGCTCCCATTTTAGTGGTAATCAATACCACGCCGTTGGATGCCCTCGAACCATAGATGGCGGCAGAAGAGGCATCTTTCAGAATTTGTATGCTTTCAATATCGTTTGCTGACAGGAAGTTGATTTCAGTCATTGGGACCCCATCTACCACATACAATGGATCATTGCTTGCACTGATGGAGCTGTTTCCCCGAACACGAATTACCAGCCCTGCTCCGGGCTCCCCGCTAGGCTGCATCACTGTAACACCTGCAGCTTTACCCTGTATGGCAGAACCGGCAGAGATGATGGGCCTTTCACTAATATCCGCGGTTGAAACTGTTGCCACTGAGGTAGTCAAATCTCTTTTTTTTACAGTTCCATAACCTACTACCACCACTTCTTCAATGGCTTCCGTTTTTTCAGCCATGGTCACATTAATGGGTGAGGTACTGCTTACTGTAATCTCCTGGGTTTGGAAACCGATCATGGAAAAAGATAAGGTGTTGCCTTGCGTAACAGAAATGGAGTACTTTCCTTCCTCATTGGTCATGGTGCCGTTGGTGGTACCTTTTACTGCCACCGTAACGCCGAACAAGGGCGCACCGGTTATGTCGGTTACTTTACCCGAAACGGTGAGTTGTTGACCGATTTCTGGCTGTAAGGAAGTTGTTTGGTTAGCAGTTGCCGGATATTCATTTCCCAAGGCGGTTTGTCTGTCATAAACCGTATATTTTATACTGGTGCCCGCAATACCTAACATTGTTGAGAAACACAATAAAAGAACTGTTAGTTTCATCATTCTAAAATTTTCATTTACCCATGGGACAGATCCATTTGTTGAGTATAATTTTTCCATAATTTTAAATTTTGAAACCCGATTGAATTCAAGTATATCCACATAGAATTAATAGTTCTATCTTTACTTTTACGTTTTTAAGTTATTGATGGTTATAGATTTAACGGACTATATTTTAGTTATTTCTTGAGTCTGATTTTATTATGCATGTGGCATTAATCCAGGTCTTACCAACAGGGGCTGTAAGGCATAATAGATCCTTCCGTCGGCTAAAGCCAGACGG
>DMFR01000011.1:19437-21452 GCA_003450125.1 Prolixibacteraceae bacterium
TAAAGCCAGACGGCAAAGGATACTGCATTATTGCTGAAGATTTTAGGGTTAAGAGATGGAATTTAATCCTAATATTGACAGTTACATCTCATGGCAAAGCTATCCTTAGCCGTCTGGCTTTAGCCGACGGGGAGTTTTGAAAGATCTTTGAAAAATAAAAGGGTTTATGGCATGGTAAGTGAACCCTGATAGCCTTTCTCCTTTGCCTTTCCCAGGTAATATTTCTCCCTTGAGGGGTCCTTTTTCAGATGAGCCAACACGGCTGAATAGTAAAGCTGGTCAGGGTTATCGGGTTCCAGTATCCGGTAGATGGGAACCACCTGTTCCAGGACGATTACCTCTTTCTGACTGGCTGCGCGGTTGCACATCGAGTAGCAGGCAACGCCAAGGAATCCTTTAATCCGGTGGTAAACCAGGTTTTTTTGCTGATCTTTTTCCCTAGTGAGTTTTGTATTCAATGCCGGGATTTCATTCTTCCACCATGTGGAATCTTTTTCCTGAAGCGCTTTTTCGTATTGATCGCGAATGGATAACTCCAATTGGAGATTGGTGACCAGCTTATCCCGCTGCTGAGCAAATGCTACCCCCTTCACCAGCTTTTCATAACGGGAACGAAATGAACCGATTGATTCAAAGGGTTTTGAGATAGAAAGGTTCCTTGCCAGAAGCATGGAATTCAGTTCATCCTTTGATTGTGTTAATGAATTTAGCCTTGTAGTTTGCTGGTCAACATAGGACTTCAGAAGTGTATTTGTATCCAGACAGGTGTTATTTTCTTTTGACGACAAGTGCAAATAGCCGGTTGCCCGGGCCAATACCCCTGATTCAGGCCATGAATGCGATGCATTGGTTGTTTCAATTGCCAGATTTTGTGGAATGGTCGCAGGATTGATGATGAATTGGGCTGCTTCGATAAAGTTAAAATCATCCATTCCAACAATTGCCATTACCGGGCACTTGATGGCATTGATCTGTTCAGGGGAAGCCAGTGCACCGCAGGCAATCACGCCATTGGCCGGTCGGCTTACGGCATAATCGAGCGACATTCTTGCCCCACCTGAGAAACCACCCAAATAGAGCGTATTTCCAACCGGGTATTTACTTCTGGCATCTGCGATCAGCTCATCAAGCAACTGAAGATAACCTGCAACATTGTTTTTAACAAGGTTCGAAGCAATCAATACTACTTTATAGGTTTGGGCTGCCTCCTTAAACTGCTTGACAGCCAATTTTCCATCACCATGAGGATCAATCACCACCAACAACGGCAGGCTTTTACACGATGGGTCAGCCGAAGGAACAAATACCTGGTAGGTATGGGCGACATGATTCTGACACTTGTCCGTTTTGTTGATCTCCTGTTGCTTTTCAGTTGATTGGCCGGTATTGGCCAATGCAAAACCGGATAGGAAAAACACCAACAATATCCCCCAGACCTTACGAAGCGTATTCATGATACAAGAATTGATTTTGATGGATCAAATATCAGGAAAAGTTAATCATTCTGTTCCGGTCAAGTCATAGAATCCAAATGAATTCTTCACAAACGTTGATGAGAAACTGTTTATGCAGGTTTTACATCCACCTTCTACCTTTGGAAAGGATATTAGAAAAACATTGTACAAGCGTTCAACTCCTATTAATCCCTGTTCTGTTTTTCTTTTTCCTATTATCAGAAATACCACAATATATGGCTTCTCTTACTTATCATCTGCGGGTTGGCTATAGAGATGCTACTTCAAGCCTATACCAAAACTAGGTTTTCGTATACTTAAAGTAGGGTAGGAGTGGGGTTGGTCTAAGATTCACCAGAAAAAAACAACCAAGAGAGGTGCAGAAATACGGCTGTTCAATTCTAATTAATGGCTAAAAAGAAAGGCACACTTCCTCATTTTTTTGAATTCATTTGCATTTTCATCACAAGATCTGTCTTACATTCCAGATAGTATCTCCTGCTACCTGAGAGCTACCTGAGAGTGGATTGCTTGCATAAATGAGTACTGTTTGAGTACTGT
>DMFR01000422.1:0-136 GCA_003450125.1 Prolixibacteraceae bacterium
TTGCATGAGATATTTCAATCCATGCTCAACAAGGACAACCAGATAAACCTTCCTCAGCCTGGAAATATGGGAGGCCGATGGCGTAACAAATAACAACTCATTTTAAATATTTCAATTATGAAAATAAGTCGATTCA